>CAZOLN010000007.1:10237-19617 GCA_964580565.1 uncultured Anaerolineales bacterium | reverse complement strand
CCTCCTGGATCGCCTCCAGCGCCTTCCGGGGTCGGACCGCGTCGCCGATGACGTGGACCTCGAAGGGAGCGTCCTGAAGGGCGTCGGCCAGTTCCCGGTCGGCCCGCGCCCCCACCGCCATCACGATCGTCTCCACCGGGAAGACCACCTCTCGATCCCCCCGCTGGGCGATGACCCGGTCCTTCTCCACCCGCACCACCTTCGTGCCGGTGTAGACCATCACCGCCCGCTCCTGGAGTCGCTTCGTGAGCACCGCCCGCGCCAGGGGGTCCATATCCCCGCCGATGGTGTCCAGCATCTCCACCACCGTCACCCGCTTTCCCCGAGCGGCCAGGAAGTCGGCGGTCTCCAGCCCCACCAGCCCCCCGCCGATGACCAGGGCCGAATCGGTCGTCACCTCGGCCCGGCCGTCCAGGAGATCGTGGGCCGACACCCAGTTGGATTCCTCCAGGCCGGGGAAATGGATGATCAGCGGCACCCCGCCGGTGGCGACCACCGCCACGTCGGGCGCCATCTCCCGCACCATCTCGGGGGTGACAGGCGTGTTCAGGTGGATCTCCACCCCGGCCCGGCGGACCATCGTCTCCAGATAGCGGATCAGGTCGAAGAACTCCTCCTTGTGGGGCGGCACCGAGGCGATATGGAACTGGCCGCCCAGCCGGTCGCTCTTCTCGTACAGGGCGACGTGGTGGCCCCGCTGCGCAGCGACCCAGGCCGCCTCCAGCCCGGCCACCCCTCCGCCGACGACCAGAACCCGCCTGGGGTGATCGGCAGGGGTGATCCGAAACTCCCCCTCGTGGCCGGTGAGGGGGTTGACCAGGCAGGAGGTGGTGTGCCCCTTGCGCAGTTCGGCCAGGCAACCCTGGTGGCAGGCGGCGCAGAGGGCGATCCCCTCCACGTCCCCCGCCTGGGCCTTGCGCGGCCAGTCGGGGTCGGCCAGGAAGGGGCGGCCCAGCCCGATGAAGTCGGCCTGGCCCCGCTCCAGCACCTCCTCCGCCCAGTCGGGGCGCCGGATGCGGCCCGCCACGCCGACCGGCACCGAGACGACGGTCCGGATCTGGGCCGAGAAGGGAGGCAGGTGAGCCTTGGGGGTCCCCGCCGGGTAGAGGCAGAAGGGGACCGACTCGCACATCGTGCCGGAGGTGACGCTCAACCCGTCCACCCCCGCCGCCTCCAGCGCCTGGGCGATGGGGACCGCGTCCCACAGCGTCAGGCCGCCGGGGACGTGGTCCAGCGCGTTCATCCGCACCAGGATGGGGAAGTCCTCCCCCACCGCCTCCCGCACCGCCGCCAGCACCTCCAGGCCGAAGCGGAGCCGGTTCTCCAGCGGCCCGCCGTATTCGTCGTCCCGGTGGTTGGTAAGGGGGGAGAGGAACTGGTGGATCAGATAGCCGTGGCTGAAGGGGATCTCCACCCCGTCGAACCCGGCCTCCTTGGCCCGGCGGGCGGCCTGGGCGAAGTAGCCGATGTAGGTGGGGATCTCCTCCAGACCCAGCGGTCGGGGGATGATTTCACCACAAAGACCCAGAAGACGCGGAGAAGTTCCCCGTCTCTGTGCCTGTCGATCGACCCTCACGATGCGCACTCGCACTGCTCCGCTGGCAACGGGTCCTCCAGCGAGCGGCCCCGACCCGCCTCCCCGGCCCGCACGATGGCGAACTTGACCATCACCGGCCCCACGATCTGCACGACGAAGGTGGTCGCCGTGATCACGTTGATCACCGTCTGCCCCAGTTGGGCGCCGACCTCCCCGTACCCGTCGAACCGGTTGGCGATGGAGAGGGCCAGCCCGATCGCTACGCCTGCCTGCGAAAGGAGGCCGAAGCCCAGGTAGTTGCGCACCGTGGGTGCGGCCCCACCCAGCCAACCCCCCAGCCAGGCCCCGCCGAACTTCCCACCGCTGCGCAGCAAGATGTAGGCCAGGCCCAGCAGCCCCATCTGGGGCAGGAGGGATACCTGCAACCGCGCCCCCACCAGCGCGAAGAAGAGAATGTAGGCAAGCGGCCCCACCCGCTCCACCACACAGTGAGCGTACTGGCTGTTATCCCCCTTCACGTTGGCCACCACCACCCCCATCGTCATCAGGGCCAGGATGAGGGAGACCCCCAGCGAGGTAGAGAGGCCGGCCACGAAGAGCACCACCCCAACGATGAAGCCACATACTGCATGTCGCCCTTTCAGCCGGTTCAGGATCCACTGAAAGGGGAGGCCCACCCCGATCCCCAGCAGCAGCGCCCCGCCGATCTCCCGCAGCGGCAGTTCCACCATCTGGGCCAGGGAGAGCCCGCCCGTGCCGGCCAGGAGCGATTCGGCGACGGCGGCGGCGAAACTGAAGAGGAGCAGGGCCAACGCGTCGTCCAGACCGACCACGGCCAGCAGCGTCGTGGTCAGCGGCCCTTTCGCCCGGTACTCGGCCAGCACGTCCACCGTCGCGGCGGGGGCCGTGGCGGCGGCCAGCGCGCCGAAGATGAGGGCGGTATAGGCGGAGCGGGTGAGGAAGTACACCCCCGCCGTCACCAGCGCCAGCGCTCCCAGCGCCTCGCCGATCAGGATCGCCACGATGCTCCGCCCCAACCGGCGCAGTTCGCCGAAGCGGAGGTGGGAGCCCATATCGAAGCCGATCAGTCCCAGGGCGATCTCGCT
Source organism: uncultured Anaerolineales bacterium (assembly GCA_964580565.1). Classification (GTDB taxonomy): domain Bacteria; phylum Chloroflexota; class Anaerolineae; order B4-G1; family DUEL01; genus DUEL01. The sequence continues at coordinate 16,974 of CAZOLN010000007.1, read as the reverse complement.
GATGAAGCCCAGTTCGCGCACCAGCGGCATAGGGACCAGGTTCAGCACCGACGAGCCCAGCACCACTCCCACCAGGATGAACCCGACCACCTGGGGAACACCAACCCGCTGCACCCCCTTGCTGCCCAGGTAGGCCAGGGCGATGATCAGGCCGATGATCGTCAACGTGTCGAATTCGATGGAGAAGAGGCTCATCCGGGTCCTCCTGCTGCCCCTGGTGTAGCCGGGCCTCAGGCCGCGGGTTGGAGGCTCCGCCGCGCCTTAAGCAGCCGCACGTAGCCGAAGTAGTAATGATGTGCCCGGAAATCGGCGAAGCCGTGCTCAGACAGGATCGCCCGCCAGTCCCGCCGCACGAAGTCGGTCGCCAGGGGACACTCCACCCGCCGAAAGGCGAAGCGGACCGGCCAGGGGGCCTCCTCCGGCTCGAACTCGTTGTAGTCCAGGATGAGGAATTCCCCCCCGGGTCGCAACGCCCGGTAGACATTGGCGAGGATGCGCAACCGGTCCTCCTGGACGAAGCCGTGCAGCACGAAAGAGATGAAGACCTTGTCGAACTCCTCCTGGTAGGGCAGCGGCTCCTCGATCCGCCGCCGCTCGAAGGTCACGTTAGGGAAGCGGCGACACCTGCGCTCCGCCTGCCTCAGCATCTCTTCCCCGATCTCCAACCCCAGGATGCGGCCTCGGTCGGAGAGGTAGCGGGCCATCAGGCACTCGTTCCGCCCCGTCCCCGCCCCCAGGTCCAGGATCGCGTCGTCGGGGCGGATCCCCATATCCCGCACCACCCGGCGGATGAAAAACGGATACGTGCCGCCGGTGATCAAGTTCATCAGCAGGTCATAATGCCGGGCCTCGAAGCCCGTCACCTCAACCTTCGACAAAGGTCTTTCCATCCTCCCCCTCTCCACCGAGCGTCCCCTTGCTCTCCTGCCCCCTTGCTTCCTGCTCCTTTGCTCCCTGTTCCCCTGCTCCTTGCTCCCTTCCCGCCAGCACCGCTCCCACGCCGATGAAGGCCGACGCCAGGAGGAAGAGGGCCGGGTAGGACCAGGATCGGAGCAGCGTGCCGCCGACCAGCGGGAGGAAGGCCACCGGCAGCGCCAGCACCGCATCCAGCGCGGCGTAGGTGGGCCGTTCCGCGTCGGGGGCCAGTTCCAGCACCGCGCTGTTGAACCCCACGGCCCGCCCGTTGAAGACCGCCCCGCCGAGGAAGAGGACCGGCAGCATCCCCACCCATCCCAGCCTCCCCATCCCGATCGCCAGCAGCGGGGTCAGGGCGGAGACGGTGGCGCAGGCCGCCAGCATCCTGTGGCTGCCGTATCGGTCCACCAGCCGCGCCCAGGCCAGGTTGGAGAGCACCCCGCCCACCACCTGGGCCAGCAGGAACCAGCCCACCGCCTCCAGCGGCGCCCCCAGTTTCTCCCGCGCGTAGACCACGTAGAAGGGGAGGGCCATCAGGCTGAAGCCGGTCAGCAGTTGGATCCCAACCAGGGTCCGTAGCCGCCGGGCCGCCCGCGCCAGTTGGGACCGGTACTCCCGCCACGGCCGCACGCGCCCGTCGGCGTCGGCTCGGGGCGGCTCGCGCACCGCCCAGAAGCCCGCCGAGGCGACCAGCAAAGCGGCCGCCGCCAGGCCGAAGAGGAGGGCGTAACCATCGGGGTAGGGAGCCGTGGCCAGAATATGCCGGGCCAGCAGCGCCGCGCCCATCGCCAGCGGCCCCGCCAACGCCTGCTGCCCCCCGAAGAAGGCCCCACGCCGGTTGGGTGGGATGACCTTGCCGACGATGTCGGTATAGGGGACTCCCCCCAGCCCCCCGCCGGCGTAGAAGAGGGCCAGGAGCCCCACCAGCACCCAGGCCAGCAGCCGGGGATGGCTGGCGCCGATCAGATAGATCAGCACCGCCAGCGTGGCCCAACTGGCCACCCGCAGGTAGATGGCGGCCAGGAGATAGCCCATCTTACGCGGGCGCGGCTCGATCCACCGGGCGACGAACAACTGCGGCAGCGTGCCCGCCACCGTCAGCACCGTCGAGAGGCCGCCCACCCAGACCGTCGAGCCGGTCAGGTCGGCCACGAAGGCGGAGATGACCGTCGTCGGTTGGGTGAGGGAGACGCCCAGCGCCAGGAAGGCCCCGTGCCACAGCAGGGCGTAGAAGTTGCGCCGGGTGTCCTCCCGGTCCCGCGCCTCACGGAGCGCCGTCGTCGCCCCCGCCGTCATCCCTTCGCGCCACCCAGTTTCTCCAACGCAGCCCGCAGGTGGTCGCTGGCCGCCTCCAATGCGTCGGCCGCGGCCTCCAGATCGGCCCGGGCCGCGCCCGCCTGCTCGGCCCACCGGCGAAACTCCTCGGCGTGTTCGGCGTTGTGCTCGATCCAGTGGGGAATCAACACCCGCAGTTTTTCGATCTCGTCCACCTCTGTCCTCCCAAAGATTTAACCGTAGAGGGCGCAAAGAACGCAAAGATTTTCACGTTTTCACTCTGCGTCCTCTGCGCCCTCTGCGGTTGTCTCTCCCAATGGCTCCAAGACGACGCGGTGCTTCAGGAAGTCGATGTGCCGGATCCGTCCGGGGACGACGCGCGGCTCCTCGAAAAAGGTCGCCAGCCGCACGCCCTCCTCGGCGGGCTCCAGCCACGTCACCTCACGGGCGATCTCCTTATCTCCCAGATACACGGTTGCCTGACACATCTTCTCCTCCTAACGGCCGGATTTAACCCTCCTGCAGGCTTAGAGCCTGCGGGAGGGTTATAGGTCTGGATTACGCCTCAGGCGACGGGCGTAGAAGGTGTGCCCCCCATAGTCCGCCTCTACCATCAACCCCTCATCGATCAACCCGCTGACGACCTCCCAACCCGCCCCGGTCCGGGCAAGAAGGGCCTCCACCGCCTCCCTCCGCATCGGGTGGACGGCGGTGATCCGCAGCAGATCCTCCCGGGCGTCGCCCGTGGCGGCGAAGGCATCTCCCTCGTAGCCGATGAGGAGCTCCACCTCCCCCACCGCCGAGGCGAGGATCTGGTGCGCCCGCAGGATGGCCTCCTCACCCGGAGGACGCACCCACTTCTCCGCCGGGGGGCGCGTCGGGACCGAGATGTAGGCTCGGGCGGGTTTCAGGCGGGCCAGGAACTCAGCGACCTCCCTCAGGGAAGCCTCGTCGTCGTTGACCCCCTCCACCAGCATCGTCTCCGTCACCAGCGTGCCCTCGTAGAAGCGGGCGAAGGAGAGCAGGCCCTCCAGGATCACCGGAAGACGGAGGGAGCCGTGGGGCCGGTCGGTCCGGCGCCAGATTGGCTCCCGGACGCTGTCCACCTTCAGCGAGACCCAATCGGCCCCCGTCAGGTCCTCCTGCACGTCCTCCCGCCAGAGGAGGGAGCCGTTGGTGATCACGGCGATGGGGATGGACAACGGTCGAAGCAACTCGATCTCCCGGCCCAGGTTGACGTCCAGCGTCGGCTCTCCATCGGGGACGAAGGTCAGGTAGTCGATGGGCTCACCGGCCGCGTGGGACTTCTCCACCTGCTCCCGGACGTCCCGCAGGATCTCCTCCGGCGCGTAGAACGGCCGCCGGTCCACCTGCATCCGGATCGTGCGCCCCAACTGGCAGTAGACGCAGGAATAGGTGCAGACCTTGGGAGGGATGTTGTTGACCCCCAGGCTGCGGCCCAACCGTCGAGATGGGATCGGTCCAAAAGCGATCATAGCCCCGCCTTCGGTGAGAAGGATGGGAGGTGACGGCCGCCTATGGCCGACCGCCACCCCCCATCACGTCTCACACTTCACGCATCATGTTTCGCGGATCATCTGGGTGCCGCACTCCGGGCACTTCTTCTGGTAACAGGGCTGCCCCGCCACGTGCGGCTCCCGATGACCGCAGTTGGGGCAGACGCAGTAGCCGCCCGGTCCGGCGGCGAAGGGGCCACCCATCCGACCCGGCCCCCGTCCACCGCCGCGACCAGCACCGCCACCCCGTCCGCCTCCACCACCTCTACCGAATCCTCGTCCCATTTTCCTCACCTCCTTATCACTCCTGCCTCTTGCGTTCTGCGTCCTGTATCGCTTCTCCCACCGTCTCCGCCTCCGTCAACACCATATCCACCCCTGCATCGGCGAAGACGTACTCCGGTCCCTTCCCGTGCAGGCTCTCCTTCAACAGCACCACATCCACCTTCTGGCCCACCAGCCACTCCGCCACCCGGATCCCCTTCGCCTTCTCCACCTCCCGGTGCGGGTTGGGGACCACCTCCTGCTTTTCCACCGTCCCGTCCGCCAGCCGCACCGTGACCAGGGCGAAGTAGGGGGCCTCGCCGAAGTGCTCGCTCACGCGCCCGTGGGGGTCGGTCAACGGGATGGCGTAGCGGATGCGGGTACGGACCACCGGCTCATAGTGGATGAGCACCCGCTCCACGAAGGGGACCTGCTCCCGGATCGCCCGCTCGATCCGCTGGCTGACGGCGTGCGCCTTCGTCAGGTCGCCGACGCGCAGGGCGACCTCCGCCTCCAGGAACCGGTAGCGGCCGGAGTTCCGGCCCGTCAGCGACTCCACCCGCACCACCGCCGGATCCGCCTCGATGATCCGCCGCACCTGGGCCAACGTCTCCGGATCGAGCGAGGCGTCCAGCAGCACCCGCATCCCGTCCCGCAGCAGTTCCCAGCCGGTCTTGCCGATGAAGAAGACGACCAGCAGGGCGGCCCAACGGTCCAGGCGGACGCCGAGGAGGTGGCCGACCAGGGCGGCCAGGACGACGCCGGAGGAGAAGACGTGGGCCCGGTACTCCTGAGCGTCGGCGATCAGGCTGGGGGAGTTGGCCGCCCTCCCGGCCCGCAGTTCGAAGCGGCTGAAGAGCAAGGGAATGATGGCCGAAAGAGCCACACCCCCCAGCATCCAGGGACTGACGACCGTCTCCCGCTGCGGGGCGAGGACCGCTTCCTTGACGATCTCGTAGCCGGTGAAGAAGATGAGCACCGCCACCCCCACGGCGACGACGTTCTCGACCTTGTAGAGGCCATAGGGGAAGGCCTTGCTCCTGCGCCGGGAGAGTTTCAACCCCACCAGCACCGCGACCGATGCCGCCAGGTCCACCAGGTTGTGGACCATCTCGGCGGCCACCGCCAGGCTGCCCGAGGCGACGGCGATGGCCAGGTTCAACAAGCTCAGGACCACGTTGACCCCGATGGAGGCCCAGCCCCAGCGCTCAATCGACATCGTCGGCCTCCTCCAGAGCGATCGTCCACCCCACCCCGGCGGGAAAGAAATCGGCCCCGAACGTTTCGGCGAACATCCGCCGGGCCAGATCCCCCGTGCAGTGGCACGGCGCGACCCGTCGCACCCCCAGCGAGCGGAGATCGTCGATAACGGCCCCGACCTGGGAGCGGCTCGCCCCACCCAGGTGGAAGCCGCCCATCACCAAGGCCACCCCCTCGCCCGTGGCCTCCTTCGCACGGCGGACCATCTCCGCGACCCCAGGGTGGGCACAGCCGGTCACCACGACCAGCCCTTCCCCTGTTTCCACCGCCAGCGCCTGCTCGACGATGGACGAACCGACCGGGCCGGTGGTGTAGATGCCGGGCAGAATCTCCATCGGTCCGGTGACCTCCACCAGGGCGGTTCGCGCCCGCACCGCCTCCTTGAAAGCACCGGGGAAGGCTGAAGGCACGTAGACCGTAGGACGGGCCCCGGCGTCCAGCAGCCCTCCCAGCCCACCGGTGTGGTCACCGTGGATGTGGGAGAGGACGACCACGTCCACCGATGCCGGGTCGAGCCCCAGCCGGGCCAGGTTGCCCAAAAGCGTCGGCCCGTCGCCGCCGGTGTCGAAGAGCACCACCCCCTGGGGAGCCTCCACCCAGCAGGCGAAGCCCCATCCGGTCTGAAGGGCCGGGTCGTAGGGATTGTTGTCGTAGACCACCGTGAGGGTCACCGTCGACGCTTCCTCGGTCGGCGTCGGCGCGGGCGTGGAGGTGGCGGTCGGCCTCGGCGTGGGGACGATGGAAGGCGTAGAGGGAGACGCTGGCGGGGAAGGCGAAGTGGGAAGGAAGTCTGCTTCCTCCTCCGGCCGACACGCCGCCAGCAGCCCCAGCCACACCAAACCGATCAACATCACAAACGCTCTGCCCATCAGACCGCTACAAACGTGTACGTTCTCTTACCCTTCTTCGCCAGCTTGAACCGCCCTCCACCGGCGACCTCTCGCAGGATCTCCCCTTCCTGCATATGGTGGTCGCTAAACGAGAGGACACCTCCCGGTTTCAACACCCGGTGCAGTTCCTCCAGCACACAGGCCGGGTTCTCCAGGTCATGGTAGGTGTCGTACAACAGGGCAACATCCACCGAGTCGCCCTCCAGCCCGGTCGCGCAGTCGGTGTGGATGACCTCGACGTTCTTCAGCCCCCTCTTCGCCGCCGTCTCCTGCACATGCGAGAGCGCCAGAGGGTTGATGTCCGCAGCGTACACCTTTCCCGACGGACCGACGCGCTCGGCGGCAACGAGGGCAAAACTGCCAGGGCCGCATCCGTAGTCAAGCACCCGAAACTCCTCCTCGATCTCCGCCTCGTCCAGGACGCGCTCAGGAGGAGAGAACAGATCCCGTACCCTGAACCAGAGGAGGGTAAGCTTGAAATCCAAAGCCCTGATCCCTCGCGCTTGGCTGATCGTTTCTCCACTCATCCTTCACCCTCCAGGATCATCGCCATCCCGATGAATCCCCCCCAGGGCAACGACGCCTGCGACCAGGGACACCCCCGTGGGAACAACGT
>CAZOLN010000007.1:8580-10137 GCA_964580565.1 uncultured Anaerolineales bacterium | reverse complement strand
AAAAGCTCCAGGAGCCAGCCCAGGAGCGCCTTCTCCAGCCGGTCGGCCCGGCGGCCCTCGGGGGTCCTGTACCAGCCCTCGTAGTGGGCGGCGACCGATCCGTCGAAGGGGTCCGGCGGCACGCTACGCCCCCTCGGGCGTGGGACAGGCGTTGGAGAGGGTGACCACCATCACGGCGTCCCCCTCCTGCGCGGCCCGCCGAAACGCCTCCCGCAGGGCGGCGAAGACCCTCTCCTCCTCTCCCCAGACCAGCGTGCTCATCGGGCCGATGCGGACGTCCAGCCCATGCTCCCGGAAGATCCGCACCGCCTCCTGGATGACCGGCCCGATGGAGGGCTGCCGCAGCGGGTAGAGGCTCACCTGCGCCGAGATCGCGCCCATCGCTTCCCCGGACTACCGGCGCCCCCGACGGCGAAACCGGCGTCGACGGCGCCCCGCCCCCCCGTCGGTCACCGCTGGGGGACGGCCCACCGTCGCGCGGGTGCCGCCGGTGGGGGACGAAGGCATCTGTGCCGGTCGAACCTGCCGCCGGTCCCACGCATCCAAAAGCGCGACCGCCACCCGAGGGATCACCTCCCGGCCCACGAAGGCCAGCGCGGCCCCCAGCCAGGGCAGGATCCGCCCCGTCGAACCGGTGACCAGCGGCGCAGGACGGACCGGCACGGGGGACGGGGTTCGCACCGGGACCGGCTCAAGGACCTCGGGCTCCTGCACTGAGAGGATCGCCCCTCGTGGGCAGGCCTTCAGGCACGCCTCACATTCCCGGCAGAGGCTTCGCTCCACCCGAGCCACCCCGTCCACCAGCCGGATCGCTCCGGTCGGGCAGGCCTCCACGCACAGGCCACACCCGTCGCACCGCGCCTCATCTATCCGGATCATCTTCCCTCCCGGAACGGAACACGGTATACAGAGTGTTGCGTGTTCCGCACTACGTGAGCCTTCGCAACCGTTCCGTCACCTCCTCCAACTGACGGCGCAGCATTTCCGCCTCTTCTCTGAGACGGCCGATCTCATCCTTCTCGTACTCCCCCTCAGCGGGGAGTTCGCCGTGGCCGTGCTCGACGCTCTCGGCGCACGGCGCGGCCCCGCGGAGCTCACCATCCAGGTACTGCTCCAGGGCGGTCCGCACGGTGCCGTAAGCCCCGGTGACGGCCTCGATGCCGTACTGCTGGAAGAAAGCGATGGCCCGGCCACCCATCCCGCCGGTCAGCATCACCTTTGCCCCCTGCTCGTGGATGAAGCCGGGCACCTGACCAGGGCGGTGGTTGCCGTAGAAGGGGTTGGCGACAGCCCGGACCGCCCTGACCTCCCGTCCTTCCAGGTCCACCAGCACGAAGTAGGGGCAGCGCCCGAAGTGAGGGCTGACGACACTCTCCAGCCCCCGGTCATCGTCTGCCGAAACTGCGATCCTCATTTCCCTGCTCCTTTTTCCAACTGGTCTAGGCGCTCCAGAATCTCTGCCAGCCGTTGACGCAGGTCCGCCGCGGCCTGCTTCAACTGGGCGATCTCCTCCTCGCGGGAGGGGCCTGCGGCCGCCGCGCGGCGGCCCATCCCCAT
>CAZOLN010000007.1:0-8480 GCA_964580565.1 uncultured Anaerolineales bacterium | reverse complement strand
CCCATCCCCCGGCCCATGCCGGCGTGCCCCGGGGCGGTGGCGCCGCCCGCTGCGACCAGGCGGCCCGCCTTGAACGCCTCCACCGCTTCCCGCACCGTACCGCCGCCGAAGAGATGGATGGGGACGCCGGCGGACTGGAAGATCTGGAAGGCGTTGGGGCCGACGTTGCCGGAGACGACCGCCTGGGCCCCTTTCTCGATGACGAACTGGGCCGCCTGGATACCGGCACCGCCAGCGGCGGCGAGGGCCGGGTTCTCCTCGGCCTCGAAGGCCATCGTCTCCGTATCCACGAAGACGAAGTACGGGCATCGCCCGAAGACCGGGCTGGCTTGCGCGTCCAGGTGCGCGCCGTTGGACGAAACGACGATCCGCATTTGCAATCCTCCTTATAAAGAACTATAATGGCGGGGTGTCGGGGCGGGCAGTTCTCCCTCCTAGATGACCGCCCACCCCGACGCCCGGGGTAGGGGCACCTCACCGTGCCCCTACTCCTCTTTCTGTTCGAGCTCTGTGATCCGCTGCTCGATGGCCTCCAGTTGCTCCTTCAGCCACTCCGCCTGGTTGCGCAGGAGATCGACCTCCTGCTCAGGCGTCGGCGCAGCGGCGTAGGGAGCGACCGGGGGCACGGACCAGGCCGGTGGCACGCCGTAGCGAGCCCAGCCAGGGACGCCGGTGGCGTAGTACCAGTGGCGCCAGCGCCAGCCGCCGCCCCAGCCTCCAGCCCAGCGCCCGGGCCAGCCACGGCCCCAGCCCGCGCCCCAGCCGCGCCGCCACCCCAGCCCCAGCCGGGGGACGGCGGGGTTGGCGTAGCCGGGCACACCGTAGCCAGCGCAGTACCCCGCGCGCCGACCGGTCATCGGTCCCAGGCCCAGCGGACCCGTTCCATCACCTGCTGGCATCTGTCTCACCTCCTTTCTCTTTGGATGTTCACCACAGAGGCACAGAGAACGCAGAGGGATCTTGAGTTAAAGAGAGATCTCTGTGCCCTCTGCGTCTCTGCGGCTTCATACCTCCACACCGAAGACGGTGCGCAGAAGCGCTCCGATGCCGAAACTGATCGCAGCCACGCCCAGGCTGATCACGGCCATCTCCAGAAAACGACGTCGGAAGGGCACGTCCTGGGCCACGGAGATGTAGTAGTTGAAGAAGGCGATGATCAAGAGGCCCGCGACCAGCGTCGCCACCAGGCAGACGACGTAGTTGCTCAGCACCAGGTAGGGGAAGATGAGGACCAGGACGGCGAAGATGTAGGCCGCGCCGGTGTACAACGCCGCCTTCACCGGATCCCGATCCGTCTCCTCCGCCCGGGTGGAGAGGTACTCCGACGCCGCCATCGAAAGGGCGGCGGCGATGCCGGTGACCGCTCCGGTCATCGCGATCAACCGGGTGTTCTGCAAAGCGAAGGTCAGCCCCGCCAGCGCGCCGGTCAACTCCACCAGCGCGTCGTTCAACCCCAGGACGATGGAGCCGGTGTAGCGCAGCCGCTCCTCGTCCAGCATCCCGATCAGCGCCTGCTCGTGCTCCTCCTCCTCCTGAGCGATCTTCTCCGCCCCAGGGATGACCTTTCCCATCCGGGCGTACCCCTCGTGCGCCCTCTGCTCGCCTCGTTCCATCAGTTTGACGGCGAAGGTGATGCCGAGGGTGCGCCCGATCAGGTAGTACAGCCAGACCTTCGGCCAGTCGAGCCGGACCTCCACTCCTGTGTACTCGTGCCAGTACCGGGAGTGGCGAAGTTCGTCGGTGGCGATCCGCTCCAGAACCTGACGGTTCTCCGGAGAGCGGACTGCCTGCGCCAGCCGAGTGTAGATGTGATGCTCGGTGATCTCGTCCCGCTGGTATGCGATCAGGTCCCGGCGTTGCTCCCTCGTAAGGGTCGGTCGCTCTTTCATCACCGCTTCTCTTCCGGCTCAACAACCCACTGCACGGTACGGAGAAATCCCATCAGCTCCCGCCGCACTTTGGGCCACCGCGCGGGGTCCTGCACCTGCCGGGGCAGTTCCTCCACCGCCCACTGGTACATCACCCGCGGCAACCCCTGCACAGCCACCGCGATCCCACCCTGCTGATACCGGTCCCATGCCTCCGCGACGGCCTGAGAGAACCGGCGTTGTGCCGCGTCCACCGCCGCGCGGTCCCCTCGCTCCAGCGCTTCGAGAAGAGCCTTCGCCTCTTTCTCCATCCTCTCCAGCACCGCCATCGCCTGCAACGCCCCGCGATGTTTTGCTCCCTTGCTCCCTGCTCCCCGTTATTTCAGGAACAACGGCACGCTCTTGGTGGCCGGCAGTCGCCTCATCACCTCATCGGCCAGCGTGTCCACCGCGTCGCTGCGGTACTCCTCCACCTCGCCCGCATCGCAGCGGCGGGCCAGTTCGGGGTCCAGCGGCAGCCGGGCCAGCACCGGAGCCCCCAGCATCGCCGCCGTGTGGATCGCCTGGCTGGGACCGAAGACCTCGATGTGCTCGCCGCACTTGGGACAGACGGCGTAACTCATGTTCTCCACCAGCCCCACCACCGGCACGTTCATATGCTGGGCCATCCGGGCCGCCTTGCGCACCACCATCCCAGCCAGGTCCTGCGGCGAGGTGACCAGCAGGACTCCGTTGAGGGGGATGGACTGCATCACCGTCAGCGAGGCGTCGGAGGTGCCCGGCGGCAGGTCCACCACCAGCACGTCCAGATCGCCCCAGACCACATCCCCCCAGAACTGCTGGATCGCGCCGCTGATCAGGGGGCCCCGCCAGATGACCGCCTCGTCCTCGCTGGGCAGCAGCAGGTTGATGGACATCACCTTGATGCCGGTCTTGGTCTCGGCGGGGAGGATCCCCACCGGCCCCATCGGGGGCGGCTCGTGGAGACCGAACATCTTGGGGATGCTGGGGCCGGTGATGTCCGCGTCCAGCACGCCGACCCGCTTCCCCTGCCGGCGCAGCGCGGTCGCCAGCATCGCCGCCACCGACGACTTCCCCACGCCGCCCTTACCGCTCATCACCGCCACCACGCGGTCCACGTGGTTCAGATGGGCCGCCACGCCCGGCTTCTGCTGCTTCTGCCGCTGCTTCGGCCAGATGCGCTCCTTCTCCTCCGGGGTCATCTCCCGCAGGTCCACCTCCACCCGCTCGACCCCCTCCAGCGCCAGCACCGCCTTCCGGGCATCCTCCACGATGCGGTCCTTGAGCGGGCAGGCCAGCGTGGTCAGCGCTAGCGTAAAGCGCACCGCGCCGCCCTCGATCTTTACGTCGTGCACCATCCCCAGGTCCACGATGCTCTTGCGCAGTTCGGGGTCCTCAACCCCACGCAGAGCCTCTATGATTTTTGCCTCGTTCACTGATTCCTCCTGCAAGCGTGATACGAAATACGGAACATGCGTGTGGGCATTCCGTTACTTCTCCTTCACCATCGTCAGCAACCTCAACCCGCCGGCCCGCTTGATCTGGCGGAAGGTGGCCCCCTGAGAGAGGGCGGTCAGGACCCGGTCGGGGTCGGTGACCACCGTACCGCTGATCGCGCTGATGCCCGCGTCGAAGAGGACCGGCGAGAGGGGCGCGCTGGGCCCCAAGGCGAGGACGTAGGCGTCGGGCCGACAGAGCCGGACCAGGTCGTCGAAGGTGTGGTTGAGGAGCGACGTGCCGGTGAGGGCGACCACGTCCGCCTGAGGCAGCACCTCGTCGGCCCGGTCGGCGGGCAGGTCGCCAGGGCGGGGGTGCAGTTCCAACACCCAGCACTCGGCCGCCGCCCGTCGTACCCGATCCACGAACGGGAAATGCCCCACGATGGCGACCCGGCGACCAGATCCCTTCTCGACGATGACCTCCTCAGCGTTCACCTCGACGCAGGTCGACTCGTCCACGTCCAGCAACGCGTTGAAAGCCGCCATCCCGATGCTCGCCTCCAGCGGGCGGGGCGAGCGAAGCCGCTCGGTCAGCTCCCGACCGCTTCGAGCCAGCAACGAGCCAGCGTCCGGCACCGGCGGCCCAGCCTCGTGGCTCTCCCCACGAAGGGTGGAGGCCAAGCCGCAACGGGGCGGGTCGGTATCCAACACCACCGCCGTCCAAAAGGCCCCCACCAGCACCTGCCGTACCGGCGCATCGGCTTGGAGGCCGCTCAGCAACGCGTCAATGGTGTTCACCCTCACCTTCCTCCATGTGGCGACGATAGGCCCTCAGGAGATGATCGATCAATTGCCGCGTATCCTCCAGGTCCCGCGTCCACAGCGCCAACGCCTCGTCTCCCAGCGCGGTCAGGCGATAGACCCGACGGGGCGGCCCCTGCGTCTGCTCCTCGTCCCAGAAGGAGACGACCCATCCCCGCCCCTCCATATCCCGCAGCGCCCGATAGACGACGCTGGGTCTCAGCCCGTCCAGGCCGAACTTCCCCAACTGTTCCAACAGGGTGTAGCCGTGAGCCGGGCCGTGGTGCAGGAGCAGGAGCAGGGTCGGCTCCAAGAACCGGACCGCCCGGCGGGAGCAACCCTGCCATCGCCATCGTCGACCACGCCCTCGCATCCTTTCTCCCTCCACCGCCCGAGTATAACACACTATGTGCAATTTGTCAATAGTCAAGTTGTTTATAGTATCCGCACCAAGGAGGAACGGATCACTCGCGGGCAACGGTCGCAACCCTGCGCCGGGGCGCGCGGGGATAGTACCGATTTCCTATTGACGTTCGGCAGCACCTTCGGTATAGTTGGAAGCGATGCTGGACAGGTCCCCCGCCCCCTGTTCCGCATCAGAGGCCGTTTGTGGTAACCCTCCTTTCGCAGACCACGGCCCCCTCGCCCAAAGGGGGCCGTGGTCTGTCTCTATCCCGTTCCGCTCGGACAGGGGCTATTCTACGATCAGCAGGATGCGCTCGCAGTTCCCGCAGAAGACCAGTTCATCTCTCCGCGCCGCCTGAAGCCGGGCGGAGGGGACCTCCATCCCACAGCCGACGCAGGCGCCGTTCACCACCTGGGCCACCGCCAGCCCCCCTTTGGTCTGGCGCAGCGAGCGGTAAACCTCCAGGTCCGCCGGGGGGATGGAAGGGAGCAGCGCCTCCCGCGCCTCGGCGATCTCCCGCAGGTGGGCCTCCAGCCGCTCCTTCTCCTCCCGCAGCGCCTCCTGCTCGGCCGACCACTCCCGCTCCACCGCCTCCAGGTGCTCCCGGGCCTCCCGCGCCGCCTCCTCCGCCTCCTCCAGACCGATCATCGCCTCCAGCAGTTCCTCCTCCCGCCGCTCCAGCCGCCGCTTCAGCGAGCCGACCTCCGCCTGAAGGTCGCTCAACTCCTTCGGGTTGCGGACGCTGCCGCTGTAGAGCCGTCGTTCGGAGTCGGCGATCTTCTTCTTGAGCGCCCCCACCTGGAGTTCCAGGTCCTGCTGCCGAACGGTCCACCGGCGAACCGACTCGGCCGCCTTCTGGGCCGCCTCCCGGGCCGACCGGAGACGTGCGCTCTCCCCCAGCGCCCCCTCCACCTCGGCTAGCCGACGGCGTGTCTTCTCCTCATCTAAATCCAGTTCTTGAAGTCGATACAGTCGCTTGGCCCGTTCCATCTCCCCCTACCTCGCAACGAAAAAGGCCCAATGCCACAGGCATTGGGCCCGCCGACCCCAGTGGACCGGACGGTGATCGTCCCCATCGACGCACCATCCCCGTGCCTCCCCACGGTCCCCTCCGGCCTACTCCTCTCCCCCGCCCTCCGTCGTCTCATCCAGTTCAGCCGTTTCCTCCTCCCGGACCCACCGATGCCGGATCACCAGGTAGGCCCCGCTGACGACGATCAAGAGGAGCGCCACCCACTGCGCCGTCGCCAGCGGGCCGATCTTCCAGGCGTCGGGGCGGAAGAACTCGATCCAGAAGCGGCCCAACGGATACCCGATGAGGTACCCGGCGAAGAGATCCCCCGGCCGGAGCCGCCGTTCCAGTTTCCGCGCCAACACCGCCAGGGTGATGAACAGCGCCAGGCACCACAACGACTCGTAAAGAAACGTGGGGTGAAAGAGGGTGTCCGGTGGGAGATCCTTGTAAATGGGCAAACGGTGCTCGGCGTCGATCCGCAGGCCGAACCAGGACGAACCGGTGGGGGGGCCGTACAGTTCCTGATTGATGAAGTTCCCCCATCGGCCGATGGCCTGCCCCAGCGCCAACCCCGGCGCGCCGAGGTCGAGCAACGTCGGGATCGAGAGCCTGTGGACGCGCGCATAGACGACGACGCCCAGGACACCACCGACGATCGCCCCGTAGATCCCCAGACCACCGAGCCATATCTTCGGGATGTCCTCAGGATGCTGCCGGTACCACGGCCAGCCGCAGGCGTACCCCGTATCGGGGGTGCATCCGGCGGGGGTCGAGAAGACGTGGTAGAGGCGGGCGCCGATGATCCCCAGGATGACCGCCACGGTCAGCCCGTTCCAGATGTGATCGGGCGAGATCCCGTGACGGGGGGCCTGCCGGGCCGCGTAGACCGCCCCCAACAGGACGCCGGTGAGGATGAGGACGCCGTACCAATGGACCTCGAAGGGACCAATGCGGACCAATATAGGACCAACGGGCGGAGCCATACTCGATCTCCTACTGGGATGGCCGGGGGTCCGGCCTCGCTTCGATTATACTACACTGCCGTCGGAGAGGCCAACGCACTTCCCAACGCAGAAGCGCAGAGAACCCGGAACCTGGCGCTCCTGCGACGACCTCTTACCGTCTGCCGAAGATCCGCATCAGCGCGCGGGCGATCCAGAAGATCGACCAACCGATCAGGAGGATCCCCGCCACAGTGATCTTCTCCTCATCCACCAGCGGCTCGACGCGCACGCCCTCCGGCGTGACCTCGACCACCGCCACGGGGCGGGTGCGCACGCCCCCACCGCCGCCCCCTCCGCTGCTCCCCTCGTCCTCCGCTACCTCCTCCCCGCCACCCGCCACGCCGAAGCCAAGGCCGAACCCGTAGGAAACCTCCGCCACCGGGATCAGGGTCCGCCCCTCAGCGACGACCGGCTTGCCGAAGGCAGCGTTGACGTTCGCCTTCCGGCCCAACGTCTCCACCGAATCGAACAGCCGTTGCAGTTCACTCTCCATTTCCCTCCTCCTCAAACCTCCCACCGACCATCCAGTCGACCAGCAGCGAGAAGAGCATCACCAGGACCGCCGCCGCCAGGAAGCGGCGTAGAATCTGCCGGGTCCTGTCGGGGATCGGGACGAGCCGCTCCTCCTCGCCCTCCCGGACCATCACACCGACGGGGCGGATGCGGACGAAGGAGCCGCCCCGCGCGCTGACCCCACGCCCGATCGTCGCCCGCCGCCACACACCGACGGTCCGCCGAGCGACCGGCACCAACCGCCGCCCCTCCGCTCGGATCGGCCGTCCCCTCACCACTTCGGTCTCGATCTCCATACCCCACTCCACACCGCCGGCGGATCGCCCCCCAGGAGGCGATCACTCCAGCCGGTATTCCGCCGGGGATTCCCGTGCGGTGACGTACTTCATCCCGCCCACCTGCCGGACCAGGCCCTTGAGTTCCATCAGGGTCAGGGCGCTGGTGACCTCGGCGATGGGCATCCCCACTGCCCGACCCAGGTCGTCCACGTGGACCGGCTCCGCGCCCAGGTGGGCCAGGATGGCGGCCTCCGTCTCCGTCTCGGGCAGCACCTCCCGCGCTTGCGCCTGCTCGGCGGCCATCGTCAGGTTCAACTCCCGCAGGATGTCCGCCGTCTCCATCACCAACTTAGCCCCCTCCTGGATGAGCCGGTTGGTCCCACCGGACCCGGCGGCCAGGATGGAGCCGGGCACGGCGAAGACGTCCCGCCCCTGTTCGGCGGCGTAGTCGGCGGTGATCAACGCCCCGCTTCCCCGCCCGGCCTCGGTGATCAGCACGCCCAGGCTCAGGCCGCTGATGATCCGGTTGCGCGGGGGGAAGTTCCGGGCCTCCGGCGGCGTGCCCAGGGGGTACTCGCTGACCAGCGCCCCCTGTTCGACGATCCGGCGGGCCAGCGCCCGGTGCTCCGGCGGATAGACCCGGTCCACCCCGCAGCCGAGGACGGCGATGGTGCGCCCTCCGGCCTCCAATGCCGCCTGGTGGGCGACGCCGTCGATCCCCCGGGCCAGGCCGCTGACGACGGTGATGCCGCTGCGGGCCAGGTCGGTCACCAACCGGCGGGTGACCTCTTTCCCGTAGACGCTGGCCCTCCGCGTGCCGACCACCGCCACCGCCCAGGAGTCCTCCGGCTCCAGGGTGCCGCGGACGTAGAGGAGCGGCGGCGGGTCGGGGATCTCCCGCAGGAGGGGCGGGTAATCGGGGTCCTCCCAGGTGATGGCCCGGACGCCCGCCTGGATTACCCGCTTCACCTCCTGGTCGAGGTCCACCCGCGATCGGGTCTCCAGCAGGTTGTGCAGCGATCGACGGTCCAGCCCCGCCCGGCGGAGCGCGTCGGCGGGGGCGTGCCAGGCCGCCTCGACGTCGCCGAAGGCGTCCAGCAACATCCGCAGCCGGGCCGGCCCGATCCCCTGGACC
>CAZOLN010000006.1:33677-38421 GCA_964580565.1 uncultured Anaerolineales bacterium | reverse complement strand
GCGGCGCGCCGGTGACGGCGGCCTTCGCCGAGGAGATCGGTGCGGACGCCTACGCACCGGACGCCCCGACCGCCGTCGAGGTCGCCCGGCGTCTGGTCGGATAAGATAGACGTGGTCAGCCGGGCTTATGTGGCCTTCGAGGTAGTCACTGCTTAGCCCGATAAGACGCTGAAAAATGGGTCGATCTCCACAGCCGGGACGAGGGTTAGTGTCTTGGCTGGCCGATCAATGCCCAAGTGATACCGTCAGCGATCGGCAAGGGACGCTCGGCCGGAGTGCTGCCTGCCTCTTGGCCTGCCCTTCAGCTCGGAAAGGTCTGTTTCTCCATCTCGTCATACCCATAGGCGGCCTGACCGGCAAAACGACGGCACCGGTAAGCACGGGCAAAACGCCCGCCTGTCTCGGTTCGTTTCTTGTCTCTGACAGAAAGATCACGGGGCCGTTGGAAGATCGAGAATCTGGCTACCTGACAGTTTGCCAGCCTCCCGCAGGTTAATGCACGGCTCGACGGCGCAAGTGACCGGCCAGGGCACCCTTCACGGCGTGCTCGGGTGCGCCGTAGGGAACCTGCGGGAGGCTCCTTCAAAAGTGTCAAGTGCTGGACCTTTGGACAGGAATTCGGACATAGGCGGGAGGCCTTGTGCCTGGCGACTGGAAGTAGGGGCGCAGCGCGCTGCGTCCCTACAAAAGGCAACGCCCGGCCTTCGCCGGGCTCCTCCCGCCCGCGGGAAAGAGAGGGAGCCGCCGAAGGGCGGCTTCGCCGCCCGTAGCCGCGGCTTCCAGCCGCCGGGGAAGAAATGTCCGAACTCCCGTCCGAACCTCACATGTGTGGCTTGACTTCTTCTGCAGGGAGGATATAATCCGCATCGAAATCGACAACGTAGCCGACGTCGTAGCATGCTGTTCTGTTGGATCCCCAACTTTCCGCGGAAGCGGACCTCTGACCTGTGGGAGGGCAGGGCTCTCTCTGCCTTCGCTCCCCACGTATCGCTGATCCCCATCCTGCGGTTGGAGGTTGTCCGATGATTCGCATACGGATTCCCCGTCGTCTGTTGCGGTGGGGCGTGGCCGCGGGCGTCCTGCTGGCCTCCGTCGGTTACTGTTATGGCCTGGGCCTCCGGTTGACCCCTCGCGATGCGGCGGGCCGCCCCCTGCTTCTCTCCCCCTCCGTGTATCGGGCGGAGCAGTACCGCCGCTCCGTTCTGGAGTGGATAGCCGGGATGGAGGCGGTGGATCGGATGCTGACCGGGCTCTTGGCCGGGGGAGAGTGCACCGACCCCGCCTGCCTCTACGCGCTGGGTCGGCAGGTGGAGGAGGCGGTGAGGGAGGCCCATTCGATTGTCCAGAGTGCCACCTTTGCTCCACCGCCGCCCGCGATGGAGGGTCTATCGGAGCGGGTCCGGGCAGCGGCCGCGGCCTACCTGGCGGCGGCGGAGGCGACGGCCCGATGGGTAGGTGCGCCGGAGCCGGAGGACCGGCGCGCGGCGCTAGGGGCGCTGCGGACGGCACGGGGGTTGCGAGCAGAACTGCAGAGGAGTGTGTGGCTGGATGGACGCTGAACGGCAGGTCTGTGAGGCGACGATCCGCCAGTTGCGGTCGCTTCTGGAGGCCCAGGAGCGGCTGCGCAGGGCGGCGGAGGCGATGGCACGGGAGGCACGGCAGGAACTGGAGCGGGTGGCGGAAGCGCTCTGCCCGGAGGAGGTAGACCGGCTGCGGGTTCGTTCCCCCCAGGGGCTCGGCTCCCTTTCCCCCCGCCAGATCGCCGATATGGTGGTCCGGAGGGCTGCGCTCCGTCCGGCCGTGCCAGCGTTGGGGAGGATGGAGGCCCGCATTGCCGACCTGGAGGCCCGGTTGCGGGCAGCGCTGGATCGGGCGACCCGCGCTGAGGCCGAGGTCGCCGCACTCAGGGAGAAGATCCCCCTCGGCGGGGGTCACACACCCCCGCTGCGCGAGATCCCACAGGCGCGCGGAGAGGGCCGGGAGGGATTCGCCGAGCCTTCGTCCCCTCCGAGCCCCCGCGGTGAGGCCCCTCGGGACTCCGAGGGTTGTGTGGACGAGCGCCGACAAGCGTTGGTCCAGCAGGCGGCAGACCTCCTCGTCGCGGCCGGCTACCTCGTCGATCGGGTCCCTGCCCCTATTTCCCTTCCCGACGGCACGGCCTTCCAGCCCGATCTGGTGATCCACGAGCGGAATCGGCTTCTGCCGGTGGAGGTGGAGGACCTGGCGCGTTCCCTGGAGGAGCGGGAAGCTCGATGGGAGGCGTGCTACCGCCTCACCGGGGGCGACCTTCGGTTCGTCGCCCCGGACCCCGAGACGTTGGATCGGGTGCGGTCCGAGGTCTTCTTCTGGCTCGGCCTGCGGCCCTTCTCCCTGCGGATGACCGACCTCTCCTACGGAAAGGGTCGCCGCGGGGAGGCGGTCTGGCGGATACGGAGGGGGGTCGGATGGTAAACCACAGAGGCACAGGGGGCACAGAGTTTTCTCGAAAATTCTCGAGATTCCTCTGTGCCCCTGTGGTGAGAAACAAATTAGGGGGGCTGGTAGCCCGGACCGTACCGGTAGACGGCGCGGCGAGGGGCGTACCGGCTGATGAAGAGGTCGTGATACAGAAGATTCCCCATCGCGTCGTACACCCATCGCTCAACGGTGGCGGTCAGCCCGCTCTGGGCCGACTGCCACTGGGTCACCGTCCCCGGCTCCATGCTCTCGTCCAGTTGGTAGATCGGCGGGCCGGGCTCCGTCTCGTCGGTGATGACCGGCCCCTCTACCTTCACCTCCCGCCCGTCGTCGGTGGAGTAGAAGCGGAAGATCAGCCGGTGCGCGTCGTCTTCGATCTCCGTTTCGATCAGCAACGCGGCGTCTCGGTCGTTGCGGAACTCGAAGTCGACCTGGGGGGAGTAGATGGTGGCGTCGAAGCCGGGGCCGTATCCCATCAGTTCGTAGTACCCGACCCGGTGGTGGTGATACCACCGTTCGACGATCGGGTAACCTCCCCAGAGGGCGGCGCGAAAGGCGGTGGTGGATACCTGGCAGATCCCCCCGCCCACCTCGATGGCCAGTTGCTCTCCGGCGGTGATGTAGGCTTCGTCGTACCCGGCCTCCGCGCTCACCTCACCCAGGTAGTAGTTGAATGAGAACACTCCTCCGGGCGGGATGACGATACCGTCGAACTTGGAGGCGGCCAGACGGATGTTGTGGTCGCGGCCGGACGGGGAGCCGATGAAATAGGAGTCCCCCTCCGCCACCGGTTCCCGGATGCCCAACTCCTCCGCGGTGACGGTCTCGGGGTAGCGGGGCGGGACGGCCCGCACGACCAGGGAGGCGGCGTGTTCTCCCGCCGCCAGCGCCTGAAGGACCTGCTGGAGGCTGGCCTCCACGTCCAGCGCGCGGCCCTCCCTGCTGGGGGCGATGGGCACCAGTTGGCCGGTCGCCTCGTCGAAGTGGAACCGCGCGTCCACGGGCTCGACGGCGAGGGCCGGAGCCAGCGACTCGAGGTAGGCTCGCCACGCTGCTTCGTCCGGCACCACCTCCAGCCGTTCGCCGACGGGCTGGATCCGGAGCATCGTCGCCAGTTCCTCCGGGGAGAGGAACCAGGGGCCGGGGTCCCCTTCCTGGGGGGCGGGGAGTACCATGGCGAAGGGGGCGGAGAGAAGGGCCTCTGCGTAGGCGCGGGCCTCCTCGGCGTCGGTCACCCGGGGAGGGAGGGTCTGGACTACCAGGGGGACCCCCACCTCTTCCCCCGTCGCGCTCCTCACCGCCGCCTCCACCGCCGCGATGCTGGCCTCCACGTCCAACATCCGGCCGGTCCGGGCGGGGGTCACCACCACGGAGCCCCCTTCCAATCGCAGGTCTGCGTCGACGGGAGGGAGGTCGATCTGCTCCGCCAGTGTCTCCAGATATAGCCGGGCCTGTTGGAGATCGAAGGCGAGCAGAGGGTCCAGATCGCGTCCCTGCACCAACAGTCGAAGGTGATCCAGCACGGTCTCGCCGGGCCCCCGCCCGACCTGGAAGGCCATCTGGGCCGTCTCCTCCGCCGCCAGGGAGAACCCCAGATCGACCGGGCGGGCGGTCCAGGAGCGATCGGGGCCGTGCAGTCGGACGAGGGGGCGCTCCGGTGGACCCAGTTGTTCTTGGAGAAGGGCGGCTGCCTCTGCCGGTCGCTTCCCGCCCAGCGGCACACCTCCCGCGCGCACCCCCGGGTAGATCCGGTCGGCGTGCCAGGCCTCGAAGGCCAGGACCGAACCTACGAGGAGGGAGAGAAGGGAGATCACAAGCGTCCAAATCGTTCGGTTGCGGGACATTTTCCTCGACATCCGGGTTGCGGGGTGAGGTGCTTGGGGGTATCTTATCATGTCCGGGCCGAAGCGCAAACGGACCCCCGTGGCCGTGAGGGGAGTCCAGCCACCTGGTTCTTTTGAAGAGAACCTCCCGCAGGTTCCCTAACCTGCGGGAGGCTGGCAAACTGTCAGGTAGCCGGTCACACGATGAGAAAATGGTTGAACCTTCGCACCGCGCTGGCGGCGGCTTTGCTGCCGCTGTTGCTCGCCGGACTGTTCGCCCTGGTCGCCGAGGTACAGCGGTTCGGTCGGTACGATCCGGCCTATTTCACCGAGGAGTACCGCCGGCGGTACGACTCCCCCGGCGCTGTGGCGCGCGCGCTGGGGGAGGCGTTGCGATCCGGGGACGAGGCCCTGCTGGCTGAACTGCAGGGGCTTCGGAGGCCGGTTTCCCTCCATACAGGACC
>CAZOLN010000006.1:3306-33577 GCA_964580565.1 uncultured Anaerolineales bacterium | reverse complement strand
CCATTCGGGGCGGTGGTGGCGGGTGTTTCTCCCCCTCGCTCTGACCTGGTGGATCGTGGAGATAGTGGTCGTGCTGGGGGTGTGGATCTTCCACAGGTCGGCGCGGCTGCGGGCGCGGCTGTTCGGCGCTTCTTGAAAGGGCATGCTATAATACCCCAATCGGGCTCCTTTGCCCCAGTCCACCTGTCGAGGAGGCATGCACCGATGGGAACGAAGCATCGAACCCGACGACATCCACCGGCGATGGTGAAGGCCGCGTTGGTCTTGCTGGCGCTCGTGGGCGGTGTGGTCGGTTGTAGCGGGAACACCGCCCAGCCGGCCGCCCCTCCCACGCCCACCCTGATCCCCCTCGCCACCGCCACACCCACCCTCCCGCCGACGCCCACACCGACCCCTGCCTACACCCCCACGCCCACCCCTCTCCCCCCGGACGTCAATCCCCTCACCGGCGAGCGGGTGGACGACCCGGCCGTGCTCGACCGGGTGCCGGTCGCCATCAAGATCGACAACTTCCCGCCCCACGAGGTCTGGCCCCAGCACGGCATCACCGATGCCGACATCATCTACGAGCACTACAACGAGGGGTTCCTCTACGGCACCCGCTGGACGGCGATCTATCTGGGGAAAGACCCCGAACAGGTCGGCAACGTCCGCAGCGGCCGGTTGATCGACCTGGAACTGACCGCCATCTACAAGGCGGTCCTGGCCTGCTGGGGGTTCAGCAACGGGGTGCGGGACATCTTCCTGAATTCCGACCTCTATCCCGACCGCGTCGTCTCCTATAGCCTGGGCAACACCGATCCGGATCCCTTCTATCGAGACACCTCCTCCGGGCGGGTGCCTCCCTTCAACGGGTACACCAATCCGGAGCGGGTGCGGGCCTGGGCCGAGGCCCACGGCGTCAGCGGTCGGCAGGAGGGGTTGGAGGGGATGGTCTTCACCGAGGAGCCGCCGGAGGGAGGCACCCCGGCGACCCGCATCTTCATCCCCTGGGACAGTATGGACGCGGAGTGGGTGTACGACGAGGCCACCGGCCGGTACCTGCGCTTCAGCAACGGGACCCCTCACGTAGACGCCCGCGACGGTGCCCAGTTGAGCGCGGCCAACGTCGTGGTGCTCTACGTTTCCCAGTGGCTGACCAACATCGTCGAGGAGCCGCACACCGGCCTGCTCTCGATCCAATGGGCGCTGTGGAACAAGGACAATCCCTACCGGCGGGCCCTCGTCTTCCGGGACGGACGGGTGTACGAGGGGATGTGGAGCCGGGAGGAGCGGTGGGATATGCTGACCCTCGTCGACGGGGAGGGGAACCCCATTCCCCTTAAACCGGGCAACACGTTCTTCGAGGTCCTCCCCACCGAGGGGCTGGAGGTCGTCGTTGAGCCTTAGGCGGTGGTTCTTCGACCTCCGGTATCTGCGGGGACACGCGCCGTGGGATACGGGGGTCACCCCGCCGGAGGTGGTAGAACTGATCGAGGGGGAGCACCTTCCCCCGGGCCGGGCGCTGGACCTGGGTTGCGGCACCGGCACCAACAGCATCTACCTGGCGCGGCACGGCTGGGAGGTGGTGGGGGTCGATTTCTCCGCCGTGGCGATCCGCCGGGCCCGACGACGCGCCCGCCGGGCGGGGGTGGACGTCCGCTTCTACCGGGCCGATGTGACCGACCTCTCCTTCCTTGATGGCCCTTTCGACCTGGCGCTGGACATCGGCTGCCTGCACGGCGTGCCCCCGGAACGGTGGGAGCGGTACGCCGAGGGACTGGCCCGGCTGGTCCGACCCGGTGGCGTTTATCTCCTGTACGCCTTCGCCCCCCGGCCGGAGCGACCCGTCCCCCAGGGCATCGCTCCGGAGGAGGTCCGCGACCTCTTCGCTCCCGCCTTCGCCGTCGAACGGGAGGCCGTGGGGGAGGATCCCAACGGCCCCACGGCGGCCGGGTATTGGCTGCGGCGGCAGCACTTGCCAGCCGACCGCCTTCGAGTACAATCTTCATAGCGCGCGTTTCCCGTACTACAAGTGGCTCCGCCGGGTGAGACCGAAAGGCCGTTAGGAGTGAGCGAGAAGCCGGCGTTGCAGGTCGAGACGCTGTACGTGGTCGGTGGGCGACGGGGTGAGGGGACGCCCCCCGGGGTCGCTGTCCTTCCCCCTCCCCTTCGGCGTGCCCGCAGCCGGGAGGAGGACGTCTTTCTCCTGCTGATCGACCTGGGGGAGGGGACGCCTTCGTCCCTCTACCGACGGCTGCGGGAGGCGGCGGCTCAGGCTTTTTGGACTGCCGAGGGAAGCGTGACCGCGGCCCTCAGGCGGGCGGTGGGGGCAGCGAACCGGCTTCTCTTCCAGGCCAACCTGGAGGTGGATCCGGAGGCCCGGCGGTACGGCGGCCTCACCTGCGTCGCCCTGCGGGAGGAGGAGGTCTTCCTGGCCCAGGCAGGGCCGACCTGGGCTGCTGCGTTGTGTGGTGGATTGCTGGAATACTTTCCGCGGGAGGATCTCTCCCCCCTGGGCGTCGCCGCTTACGCCGATGTCCGCCTGAACTACCTGACCTGCGGCCCAGGGGACGTGCTCCTGGTGGGCACTCCCTGGCTGGGCCGTGCTGCCCCTCCTGAGGTCCTCCGCCAGATCTTCTCCCGTCCGATGGACGGGCTGCTGGATGGGGTGGAGCAGGTGGGGGCGGAGGAGGACTTCGCCGCCGTGGTGGTCCGGTGGGAGCATGCACCGGCCCCCGAGCCCGTGGAACGGAAGGCCCCCGTGGAGAAGCCCCCTCCCCCGCCGAAGCCGAAGCGGCCCCGGAGGCGGTGGAAGTTGCCTCGCCTCACCCTTCCCCGGGTCCGATTGCCGGTGAGGCGGTGGCTCCGCGCCGCGGGAGCGGGGATCGCCGCCGGGGTGACGGCAGTAGGGCTGGGGCTCAGAACCCTCTTCCGCCGGATGCTCCCTGGTCGGGAGCCCCGCCCCCCCAGGCGGCGCCGCCGGAGGGGGCCGCGCCCCCTGCCTGAGGAGAACCCCCGGCTGATGGCCGGCCTTGCCCTGGCGATCCTCCTGGTCGTCGCCGCCGTCACCCTCTGGGCCTGGGTCGCCTACGGCAGCGCGATGCACCATCGTGGGGCGCTGGAGCAGGCCCAGGCGTGCATCCAGCAGGCCGAAGCGATCGCGGACCCGGACGAGGCCCGTGATCGGTGGAAAGAGTGCCTCGCGATCCTGGAGGAGATCGGCGACGCGCCCGAAGCGGCGGCGATGCGGGCCCAGGTGCAGGCGACGTTGGACGCGTTGGATCGGGTCCGGTGGGTTGAGCCGGTCCTCCTGTGGGACTTCGGCACAGCCCTTCGACCCCGCCGGTTGGTCGCCCGTGAGCCGTTCCTCTTCGTCCTCGACGAGGCCACCGGGAACCTCTACCGGCTGACCCTGAACGGGACCCGCGATGGGGTGGAGGAGCAGGGGGAGGCCCCCGTCCTCGTGGGGCAGGGGCAGGTGGTGGACCGGCGGGAGGTGGCGCGGCTGGTCGATGCGGTCTGGGCGGCGGCGGAGGGGGGGCGGACATCCGAGGGCCTCCTCGCCCTGGAGGAGGAGGAGACGCTCATCGTCTCCGACGCGTGGGGGATCCAGCGGATCACGCTGGCGACGGCGCCCGACCAGGGGCCCTCGGTGGCGATGGCGACCTTCGATGGAAGGCTGTACCTGCTCGATCCCACGGGGGACCAGATCTGGCGTTACCTGCCGGAGGGAAAGGGGTATCCGGGCCGGCCGGAGCCCTACTTCGCCGTTAGCCCCCCGCGTCCGCTGGAGGGGGCGCGTGATCTGGCGATCGACGGCAACGTCTACGTCCTGTTCGACGACGGGACGGTGGAGAAGTTCTTCAAGGGGGAGGAGGCCACCTTTGAGATCAGGGGGGTGCCGGAGCCGGAGCCGACGTTCGTCGCCTTTACGGTCTACACGGACCAGCGGGACGGTCCGCTGATCCTGGTCGACGCGGCAGGGGAGCGGCTGGTGGTCCTCCAGGCCGAGGGGGTGTTCGTCGAGCAAGTGCGGGCGCGGAACGGGGCCTTCCAGGCTATCCAGACGGTGGCGTTGGACCCCTTGAGCGGTCGTCTCTACGTTCTGGCCGGCGGTCGCCTCTACGTGCTGCCGTAGTCGCCTCATCACGGAGGCGCAGGGGACGCGGAGGAGCCTTGCGTCCCTTGTGGCGAGTTTCAGCCACCGCTCATCCGCAGCACGAGACCAGCGGGAGGTGACGAGGTGGTTTTCTATACCACGATGGATTCACCGGTCGGGCGGCTGTACCTGGCCGGGACGGAGAGAGGGGTCTGCCGGATCGCCTTTGAGGAGGACGCGCTGAGGGCGTGGCTGGCCCGCCATCTGGGGGAGGAGCCGGGGACCGAGGCGGGCCCGCTGGCGGAGGCGGTGACCCAGTTGCGGGAGTATTTCTCCCGGCTGCGCCGCCAGTTCGACGTGCCGATGGACCTGCGGGGCACTCCCTTTCAACGGGCGGTCTGGCAGGAGGTGGCTTCCATCCCCTACGGAGCGACGACGACCTACGGTGAGATCGCGCGCCGGTTGGGCAAGGGAGGGCGGGCCGCCCGCGCGGTCGGGGCGGCCGTCGGAGCCAACCCCCTGCCGATCCTCATCCCCTGCCACCGGGTGATCGGCGCCGATGGGTCGCTGGTGGGGTACGGCGGGGGGCTCTCTCGCAAGATCCAGTTGCTGCGGCTGGAGGGCGTGCGGGTGTAAACCACAGAAACACAAGGGGCACAGAGACCCTCTGAAAACCTGGAGAAACTCTGTGCCCTCTGTGCCTCTGTGGTGGCACCTTATATAAAGAGCCGGTCCCCCGGGTGTGGGGGCCCCGGGGGACCGCCAGCCAAGGAAAGGAGGAGAGGTGCGATGTGGCTTGCGGAGGGCACCCTTGCTGGGCGCCGGCCTGCCTACGTCGCGCGTATCATACCGCGAAAGCGGGCTCTCGGGTAGTGACAAATGACATAACTCGACGGTGACGAACCTCCCGCCTTCCCAGTTTACTCCTCTTCGGAGGGCAATCGCATCTCCCACAGGCTCATCCCCGCCACCAGGCCGAAGGCAACGGCGTAGAGGAGGAGGAAAGGGATAGATCCCCCGCTGCCAAGATGCCAGGTCAGCGCCGTCGCCGCTAGCGCGTACAGGGCCAACCCTGCCTCGCCGATCACCCCCCGGTCCCGGCGGAGCCGATACCGGCTGCGGGCCCACCTTCCCTGCTGACCCTCCAGGCGGAACTTGGGGGTGCGCTTCATCTCACCCCCCCACCGCACCAGCCCGCGGACCACGCCCAGCGTGTTGTTCCAGGCGACGCCCGTGCCCACCAGGACCAGGAGCGGCAACGTCTTCAACCGTCGCCCCCAGTCGGGGTACAACGCCCACTGGGAGGTCACATAGACGAGGAGGGGGCCCAGACAGGCCGGGGCCAGGAGGCGCAGGGGGGCCCACAACGTGCCGGGGTAGAGGGAGAGGAGGGGGGTCAGGAGGAGAAGCAGGATCATCAGCGGGTAGGCCAGGTAGCCGCTCAGGTGAAGCAGACCCATCACTTTCTGGAAGGGGGAGAGGTGGGGGCTGCGCAGCAGTGGGCCGGACAGTTTGCGCAGACACTGGACCGCCCCCTGGGCCCATCGGGCCTGCTGCTGCTTGAAGGCCAGGATCTGCGGGGGGAGTTCCGCCGGTTCCTCCACGTCCGGCAGGTACATCAACCGCCACCCGCGGATCTGGGCCCGATAACTCAGGTCCAGGTCCTCGCAGAGGGTGTCCGATTGCCATCCTCCGCTTTCCTCGATGCAGGACCGCCGCCAGACGCCAGCGGTCCCGTTGAAGTGCATCGGCAGCCCCGCCCGGCTGCGCGCCGTCTGTTCCACCACGAAGTGGCCGTCCAGCGCCAGCGCCTGCACCCGCGTCAGAAACGAGTAGTCGGTGTTGAGGTGGGACCAGCGGGCCTGTACCATTCCCAGTTCGGGTCGGACCACCAGGTGGGGCACGGTCCGCAGGAGGAAATCCGGCCGCGGGCAGAAGTCGGCGTCGAAGATAGCGATGAGGTCTCCTTGAGCCTCCTCCAGCCCCTGGGCCAGCGCGCCGGCCTTGAACCCGTCCCGGCCCGAGCGGCGCAGGACCCGGATGTTCACCCCCCGTTGCCGGTGGAAGGCGACGCGGCCGTCCACGATCCGGACCGTCTCATCGGTGGAGTCGTCCAGGACCTGGATCTCCAGCCGGTCGCGGGGGTAGTCCAGCGCGGCGGCCGCGTCGATGAGGCGGGCCGCCACGTGGGCCTCGTTGTAGAGCGGCAACTGCACCGTGACCACCGGCAGTTGGTCCCGGGGGACGGTGGGCGTCGGCTGGGACCGCCGACGGTGTCGCCAATACAGCAGGGTCAGGATCCAGCCGTTCAGCCCGTAGGCCGAGAGCCAGAGGACAGAGAGTGCGTACAGGATGGCGATGAGATGGATGACCATAGTGTGTGATTTCAGCCTGGACAACGCTCCCGCAGGCCGTAAGCCTGCGGGAGGGTCCATTGGGTCTGTTGTGTCCGATCTTTACCGCAACCCCAGCAATTCGTACACCTCGATCGGCGTGCTGAACCCCTTGAGCGAGAGCGGGGGGAGGGCACGGGCCTCCACCGCTTCCCGGACCCGCTCGTAGGCGTTGTGGTCGAGCAGGATCTGCCCGGGGGCGGCGTGTTCCTGCAGCCGCTTCGCCAGGTTGATGCAGGCCCCTATGGCCGTGTAGTTCAACTGCTGGGCCGTGCCCACGTTGCCGACCACCGCCTCCCCCACGGCGATGCCGATCCCGAAGTTCAGTCGATCGGGGGGCGGGAGGTTTTGGTGTACCTTGCGGACCGTCTCACGCAGTCGGAGGGCGGCCCGCACGGCCCGCAGGGTGTGGTCGGGCTGAGGGAGGGGGGCGTTGAAGATCGCCATCACCGCGTCCCCCATAAACTTGTCCAGCGTCCCCTCTTCCTCCAGCACCGCCGTGGCCCCCAGGGCCAGGTATCGGTTCAGTACCTCGACCAGCGTTGCGGGATCACGGTGCTCGCTGAAGGAGGTGAACCCCCGGATGTCGGCGAAGAGCACGGTGACCTCCTGCCGAGAGCCGCCCAGCCGGAGACCCGCCGGGTCCTCCAGCAGCCGTTGCACCACGGCGGGGGAGACGTACCGCTGGAAGGTCTCGCGGATGAACCGTTCCCGTTCCTCCAGGCGGCGTTGCTGGGTCAGGTCGTCGATCACCAGGACGATCCCCTCCGGCCTTCCCTCGGCGTCCTGCAGAGGGGAGAGGCTCAGGCGGAGGCTGACCCGTCCCCGCTCCGGCAGGTCGATTTTCACCTCCCGCCCGACGATCGGTTGGCCCTCCCGCCGGATCTGCCGGATCATCGGTTGCAGGATGGGGGTCAGGGGCGGAACGACCTCGGAGAGGGGGCGGTTCTCGACGGGTCGGTCCTCCAGGTGCAGGATCTCCTTTGCCGCGCGGTTGATCAGGGTGATGCGCTCCTCGTCGTCGGTGGTGATCACCCCGCTGGCGATGGAGGCGAAGACGTTCTCCATCAACGCTTTGGCGGTGGTGACGCTCTCGAAGAGCCGGGCGTTCTCGATGGCGATGGCCGCCTGGTCGGCGAAGGCGGAGAGCAGCGACAGGTCCTGTTCGGAGAAGAGGCCGGTGCGGATGCGGCTGTCGGCGTAGATCACCCCGGTGACCCGCTCCCGCACGCGCAGCGGGACGCAGAGGATGGAGCGCAGGTTATAACTGACCACGCTCTCTTTGTCCCGAAACCGGGGGTCCAGTTGGGCGTCGGTGGTGAGCACCGGCTGGCCCTCGCGGGCGACCCGGTGGACGACGCTGCGGCTGATCTCGAAGGCGGGGCCGGTGATCGTCTCCCGGTCCAGGTTCCTCGCCGCCTGGAACTCCAGTTGCCCCGTCTCCTCATCCAGCAGCATCAGGAAGGCCCGTTCCGCCCCGGTCAGGCTGACGATCTGGTCCATCACCCGGTTGAGGACCTCGGGGAGTTGGAGGGAGGAGTTGACGATCCCGGCGACCTCCGCCAGGGCGGTCAACCGTGCCCGCTCCTGGGCCTCGGCGTCGAGGGATCGCTCCAGTTGGGAGAGATGGGTCTGGAGGTCGTCCAGCCGGGCGATCAGGCCCGCGGCGACATCCGGGTTCAACTCCCGGTGCCGGGCGATCTCGTAGATGACCTCCCTCAGTCGCTCCTGCAGGCCGGCGATCTCGCGGTGGAGCAAAGGGGCCTCGGCGCGCTCCTCGCCCACGGTCACCCGCTCCTGTCGATCTCCCTCAGGACGCCCCGTGCGTCCGCGTAGCCGAGGTCGATCAGTTCCCGACTGACGTCCGGATCGTACCGGAGGATGCGGGAGAAGCCTGGGTAGCGGCTGGGGGTGACGACCCAGCACCGGACCTCCCGGTGGTCGGGATCCAGCCCCGCCTGGACCAGTCGGTTGATCCGCTCCAGTTGCCGCAGGTCGTGCTCGAAGGTCGCGCTGAGGGCCAGGTCCAGCACCACGGCGATGGCCTCCCAGGGACGGCGGGGCACGTGGATCCGCCGCTCGCCGATGGGGGAGAGCAGCACGACGACGACCTCGTCCGCTCCGGCGTCCACGGCGAGCCGCAGGGGGGTGTTGGCCATCACCGCCCCGTCCCAATAGTGGGCGTCCCCCACCCGGGTCCAGGGATAGACGACGGGGATGGAGCAACTGGCCAGGATGTGGTCGGGGGTCAGGACGACCTCCTGGCTGTCGAAGACGCGGAGATCGCCGCTCTCGATCTCCGTGGCCGTGATCAGCACCCGCTTATCGGTTTGGGCCAGGTTGTCGAAGTCGATGAACCGGTAGAGGGTCCGCCGCCAGGGGGTGGTGTCGTAGATCGACCGCCAGGGGCGGAGCCGCCAGAACCGCTGGACGTCCCGGGTGCGGGTCTGAAGCCACGCCTGCTCCAGTTCCCGCGCCGTCTTGCCGGAGGCGATGGAGGCGGCGTTGATGGCCCCGATGGAGGTTCCCACCAGGATGTCCGGCTGCCACCCGGCCTCTTCGAGGTATTTATAGACCCCGCACTCGTAGGCTCCGCGGCCACCGCCGCCGGAGAGGACCAACGCTCGCTTGGGGGTGTGTGCCATCTCCTCCTCCCCTTCGTCGACGGCTCGGAAGGTTCTACGCTCGGGGGCGCAGAAGGCTGGGCCGGACCGAGACGAGGGCGTACGCCTCGTTCAGGTCCTGTTGGGTCAGCAGGCCCAGGAACCGGCCTTCCTCGACCACCGGCAGGGCCTCCAGCCCCGCCTTGGCCATCCGCTCGCGGACCTCGAACAGGTCGTCCTGCGGGGCGACGGTCGGGAACTGGTGTCGCATCACCTGGCCGATCGGGGCCTGGGGACCGTGCTCCTTCAATCCGCGCAGGAGGTCGGCGCGGGTCACCAGCCCGATCAGCCGCCCCTCCTCGCAGACCGGGAAGTCCGCCTGGAACCCTTCCAGCATCATGTCCACGGCCACGCCCAGAGGGTCGGTCGGGGAGACGGTGCGGACGCCGCGGGAGAAGACCTGTTCCACCCGCAGCCCGGCCAGCGCCAGTTTCATCTGGACCATCCGCCCTTCCTGCGTTGCGCCGCTGTAGACGAGGAAGGCGACGAGGATCAGGATGACGTCGCCTCCGAGGAGGCCCACCAGGCCGAGCAGCCAGGCCAGCCCCTGCCCGACGGCGACAGCGATGGCGGTGGCACGGCCGTAGGGCATCGCCGTCGCCAGCAGGGCGCGGAGCACCCGCCCCCCATCCATCGGAAAGGCGGGGATGAGGTTGAAGCCGGCCAGGAGGAGGTTGGTGAAGGCCAGGTAGGGCAGCAGGTAGGCCCATTGGAGCCCCATCCCGGTGCCGATGGCGCGGAGGAAACTCGCCCACAGGCGGAGGGGGAAGAAGAACAGGGTGACGATCCCCAGCGCGCCTCCCACCACAGCGCTGGTGACCGGACCGGCGAGGGCCATCAGCAGTTCCTGCCAGGGCCGCTCCGGCAGCGACTCCATCTGGGCCACGCCGCCCAGGGGGAAGAGGACGATCTCGCGGACCCGTGCGCCGAACTGGAGGGCGACCAGGCTGTGGGCCAGTTCGTGGAGGAGGACGCCGACGAAGAGGAGAAGGGTGAAGGTAACCCCGAACAGGGCCCCCTTGGCCCAGTTGGCCTGCCCCTGGCCGTACTGGAACGCAGCCCAGATCAGGATCAGGGGGAAGGTGATGTGGATGCGGATCGGGATACCCCGAATCGTCAGCAGGCGGATCGATCCCATGCTTCTACCTCGCGGGAACTATAGCACGCCCTTGGGGGGATGTCAACCGTCCTCTCTGCGGTGGTTACCCATAGGTGTGTGGAGGCATGCTTATGTCAGGCGTGTTCTCACCGCAGAGGCGCGGAGGGCGCAGAGTTTGAAATTTTTCCTTCCGACCTCTCCGTTCTCTGCGCCTCCGCTAGCGGAAAAGGAAGTCCGGCGGAGGCCGGACTTTCCCTCATTGCGGTGTTCGACGGGAGTCGCCGACGGACGACCCCACCGGTCACGGTCCGTTCTGCCCGGCTGTTTCTTCTTCCTCCCTCCGCTTCTGCGCCTGGATGCTGGCGAAGATGTCCCTCCCGCCGACGGTGCCGCCTGTCGAGGGGGCGAACGTCTCTGCCCAGCCGCGCGCATCTGCCGGTGCGGTCGCTGGGATCAATTGCTCCATCCGGCTCCAGATGTCCATCGCCCCTTCCGGGAAGACGGCGCGGAGGTAACTCATCACGTAGAGGCCGACCGCCTTGCGGAGCCGCTCCATCTCCCGGTGCATCTCAGCGATGCTCTGTTCCAACTGCTCCCGCAGCCTCGGATCCTCGGTCCGTTGGAGCACTTTGCGCTTAATGCCGATCTGCGCCTGGAGCAGCACCAGCCGTTCGACCTCCTCCGCCTTGCGGGGGAACTGGGCGGCGATGGGTTGGAGGACCTCCTCCAGGTCCCCCAGGGCCTGGGCGGCCCGCACTTCCGCCGCCGTCACTCCTACCTTCCGATCGAGGGTCTCCGCCAGCCAGCGCCGCTCCTCCTGGAGGCCGAGGAAGACGAACAGCACCAGCACGCCGACCCCCGCCACCCCGATGGCGACGGGCAGCAGCAGGGCGCCCGTTCCGGCCTGTGCGCCGGTGTGGACCGTGCCGTTGAAGAGGGCGTGGAGGAGCACCGCTGCCCCCCATCCGCCTGCCTGGGCGACCGTCCGGCTGGACCCCCGGCGGAACCGGAAGCGGCCCACCGCCGCCCCCACCAGCCCGGCGGCCGCGCCGTGCATCAGGCAGGTCGAGAAGGCCCGCGCCAGGGCGAGCGCGATCCCCCCGCCGGGGTTGGCGGAGAGGTAGAGGAAGTTTTCGACGATGGAGAAGCCGATCCCGCTGGCGAAGCCGTAGATCGCGCCGTCGACGAAGTAGGTGAATTCCGGCCGCCGTGACACGTAGATCAGCACCAGCGCTTTGGCGAGCTCCTCGACCACCGGCGCGAAGCCCACGACGAGCGCCGCCTGGGGATCGGCCAGCCAGCGGGAAAGGAGCGG
Organism: uncultured Anaerolineales bacterium; assembly: GCA_964580565.1. Lineage (GTDB taxonomy): Bacteria > Chloroflexota > Anaerolineae > B4-G1 > DUEL01 > DUEL01. The sequence goes on along the minus strand of CAZOLN010000006.1, from coordinate 22,026 downwards.
CAGGCCCACGTAACTGTTGATGAGGTAGGAGAGGCCGAACGCGCCGACCGCTCCCCAGCCAAAGCAGAGCACGACCAGGCGGAACGTTCGGGAGGCGTACAGGTCGAGCGTGTAGATCAGAAACAGGAACGCGGCCGGAACCCCGATGGCGATGGGTGCTGCCAGGACCACGGTTCCTACTCCTCTGGTTTCTCCTTCTCTCCTCCGAGGGCCGACCAGATGCCGGCGGGGACCTGGCGCGCCCGCTTGCGCCCGAACCGGGTCCGATACACCCAGCCCTCAGGCCGCTTCTCCCGCTCGAGGTATCCCTTTTCGGCCAGCAGGTCGAGCATCTCCTGCACCTGATCCAGGGGCACGTCTAGGGCGCTGGCCGCCTGGGCCGCCGTCTGTTCGCCGCTGCGGGTGATGTGGTTGATCAGGCGACGCTGCTCCGGCGGGAGATCGAGCAGGGCGGACGGCGTGATCCCTTCCCTCCGTTCCCGCTCCTCGACCTCCGCCTGAATGCGGTCGAAAATGCCCATCGCGTCACCTCCTAGTAGAACTCCGGCACTTCGACCGGCTCCGGCTGCGGCTGACACTCACCACACCAGAGGACGTTGGAGACCACGATCGCCTTCGGCGTCTGCTCATCTCCCAGGTACATCGCCAGGATCGTCGGCAACGTGGTGACGTGGTGTTCCTTACAGACGGCCCGCCCGCAAAATCGACAGATCCCGATCGCTGGCTCTCCGCACTTGTGGCAGACCATCGCTTTCACTCCTGCTCCGCCGCCTCGATCGCCTGGACGACGGCCTTCATCCCTTTGGTGAAGGAGTGGTCCGGCAGGCGGATGACGGCCAGGTCGGCCGACTGCAGCGCGGCGACCTCCTCCGAGAGGGGAAGCACCGCTGCCACCGGGCACCCGTAGGTCGATTCCACCTGCTCGCGGAGCGCGTTCAGGTCGTAGGAGGAAAGGGCCTTGTTCACCACCAGGAGGATCTGGGGGACGTCCAGACGGCGGGCCACGTCCACCGTCACGGCCGTGCCCTGGAAGTCCTGCTGGTCGGGCCGAAGGACGATCACCAGGCAGTCGGAGATGGCGATGGAAAGGAGCGTCTCCTCGTTGAGGCCGGGGTGGGTGTCGATCAGGAGGTAATCGAGGTTCAACTCGTGGATGAGGTTACGGAACCCCTCGTTCAGCGTGCCCACGTCGTACCCTTCGCGCAGGATGCGGGTGATCTCCCCGGCACGGAGGCTGGAGGGGATGAGGTAGATCGCGCCCCCGGCCGCATCCAGTGCATCCCGCCCCAGCCTCTCTCCGACCTCGTAGGCGGTGTCTTCGATGGAGCACTGCCCCCAGAGGTAGTCGTTGAGGGTCTTGTCGATGTGCTCCTCGTCCATCCCGAAGAGGATGTGGATGCCGGGCGACTGGATGTCCGTATCGATCACACCGATCCGTTTGCCCCCGAGGGCAAGGAGAGCCGCCAGGTTGGCCGTGATATTCGACTTCCCGGTTCCGCCACGGAAGGAGTGGACGGAGACGATCCGAGCCATGTGCACCTCCTCGTTTCAAAACACTGGACAACGGTTGCCGGGCGTCGGGCGGTAGGGCGCTGGGAGGCGAGGTTCCGGATCAGATCCGCTTCCGCAACTCGCGTGCCCGACGGGCCAGGTCCCGAAAATACTCCGTGTCGGTGATCTCGGCCACGCTCTTTCTTCGCTTCACCTCGTCGATCTCGATGCGCAGTTGAGCGACCTCTTGCTTCAATCGCTCCTCACGCTCCTGCACGGCCTGGACCATCGCCCGCACCGCGTCGGCCACCGCGGCCAGGGCCCGGTCGGAGGCCTCGCCGCCGGTCTGGAGGCTCCTCATCGCCTCGTCGTACCGTCCCTCCGCCACCAGCCGCGCCCAGTGCCCCAGCCGCTCGATGTAGTCGGTCATATGGCGCGTCCGCTGGGCCAGGAGGTTGTAGAGGCTCTCCGCCAGTTCCGGCGAGGACCGCATCGCGGCGAGCAGCCGGTCCCTGCTGAGGCGACGGAGGACCGTGGGGCCGACGGCGGCCGCGCTGGCCGAGCGGGGTCGGCTGTCCAGCAGGGCCAGTTCGCCGAACACCTCTCCCGGACCCAGCGTGTTCAGCGTCAGTTCACGCCCCTCCTCGTCGAACGTGAAGATGCGCACCTGGCCGGATTCGACGAAGTAGAGGTCCTCCCCAGGGGCACCTCGCTCGAAGATCACCTCCCCATCCTCGAACTCGTGTCGCTCGAGGGGGATGTGGCGGGCGGTCTCTTCGTCGGACAGAAGGTCGGAGATCAGTGTGGCAAAGTCTTTCGTCGCCATTTGCCGTTCGGTCGTTTGTCGGTCTCCTCGCTCCTGCGGGACCGTTCCGCCGCTCGGCGGGAACGGCCCGCTCGGTTCCGCTTACGACGCGGCGCAGGGTCAGTATACCCTCCCTCTTCCCCGTGCGCAAGACGCGGGCGACCGGCTCTTTCGAGATGCCGGTCGCCGTTGCAGGGCTCCAAGTTCGGGGAGTCCCGCCCCGAAGGGGGGCATCGGGGCGGGACTCCTCCTGTGGATGGAGAGGCTACGTCTTCTTCCGGGCGCCCAGGGCCCATCCGATTGCCAGGCCGATCAGGAGCAGGATCAGCCCGCCGATGATCATCGGCCACCAGTTGGCCCCTGCCTGTGCCTCGGCTGTGCCGCTCACGACCACCGGCGCGGCGACCGCCTCCGTGATCTCCTCCGTCGGCACGGCCTGGACCTGGGGTTGCTCCTCCAGGGCCTGCTGTAGGGCCAGGCTGCCGTCCTCGGACACCGGCGATTGCAGCACGTTCCGCTCGCTGGCGGGGCCGCTCGTCAACCGTACCACGTCCTTCGGGTCGTCCAGCGCGACGGAGTAGATGTCGAAGTCGCCGTATCGGTCGGAGTGGAAGAGCACCCGCGTGCCGTCGCAGGTCCAGGACGGCGCCGCGTCGGTCGAGGGGAGGTCGGTCAGGCGGACCAGCCGGCCCGTCGCGACCTCGTAGGCGTAGATGTCGAGGTTGCCTTCATGATCCGACTGGAACGCGATCCAGGAGCCGTCGGGCGACCAGGCGGGCAGGAGGTCGTCCCCCTCGTCCGAGGTCACCTGGACCTCCTCTCCGCTCTCCAGGTCGACGAGGTAGAGGTCCCAGTTCCCATCCCGGTTGGAGGCGTAGGCGATCATCGTCCCGCCGGGCGACCACACCGGATCCACCTCGTCGCCGGGGTCGTCCGTCCACTGGGTCTCCTGCCCGCTCTCGATCTCGATCGTGAAGATGTCCCAGTTCCCGTTGCGGTCCGACTGGAAGGTGATCGCCGTGCCGTCGGGCGACCAGAAGGGGTCCGTGTCGTCGCCGGGATCGTCGGTCAACTGGACCGGTGCGGGGTCGAGGCCGGTGTTCAGCAGGTAGATGTCCCAGTTCCCGTTGCGGTCCGACTGGAAGGCCAGCGTGCCGGTCACGCAGCCGGGGCCTCCGCCGCACCCAGGCGACCAGACCGGGTCCACATCCTGGGCCGGGTCGTAGGTCTGGCGCGTCTGGTGGCGGCCGAAGATGTCCATCGTGTAGATCTCCCAGTTGCCGTCCCGCGTCGATTGGAAGGCGATCCACCACCCGTTGGCCGAGAGGGTCGGTCCGATGTCCTGCCCTCGGCTGTCGGTCAGCTGCACGATGCCCTCCTCACCCTCGACGGGGAGCCGTGCCAGGTCCCAATCGCCCGCCGTGTCGGTGTGGAAGATCGGCACGGGTGGGCAGACCGGGCAGGGGAGCACGGCCGGCTGGGGGCAGACCGGGCAGCCGGGTGCGGGCGGCGTCGTCGGCACCGGCGTGGGGGTCACCAGGCGGGCCGGGGTGGCTGTGGGCGGCGGTGGACCGGTGGGGGTGGGCGGTGGTGGGCTGGTGGGGACCGGCGATGGGGTGGGTGTGACCTGCTCGGGAACCACCGGCTTGGGGGTCGGCGTGGGTGGGGCGGGCGTAGAGGTCGGCTCCCCCGGCTTGGGCGTGGGGGTAGGCGGCTGGGGTGTCGGGGAGGGCTGCCCCGGCTTGGGGGTTGGCGTGGGAGGCTTGGGCGTGGGCGTCGGCGGCACCGGCGTGGGCGTAGGGGGTACGGGGGTAGGGGTCGGCGGTACCGGCGTGGGCGTAGGGGGTACGGGGGTAGGGGTCGGTGGTACCGGCGTGGGCGTGGGAGGTACGGGGGTGGGGGTCGGCGGTACCGGCGTGGGCGTCGGCGGCACCGGGGTCGGGGTGGGGGCCGGCTGGCAGCCGGAGATCTGGTAGGTGGAGCCGGGGTTGGCCAGGCGGTACGGACCGGCGCTGGCGTCGTTGATCGTGTACGTGCCGTCCCCGCAGTTGACGTAGTCGTAATAATGGCAGGTGCCGCCGCTCTTCCCCGTGAAACCGGCGGTCCCCCCGCCGCTGCACGGGGAGGTCATCGAATAGGAGGTGCCGCCCGGGCACTCGATGTCGGCGGCGTGGACGAGCACGAAGTGGATCTCAACCCGGCCTGTGGACGCATCGGCGCAACTGACGTGGGAGATGTTCAACCGGGGTTCCTGCTTCCCCGCCTGTCCCGCCGCGCCGAAGAGCGCTTCTCGCACGCCCGGCACGGCTACGACCACGGCGACCGTGCCGATGAGAAGCACGGCTAGGACGATGAGGACGAGTCGCTGGCTTTTCTTTCGGGTCATCTCTTCTCCCCTCACCAAAGGACTGGGGGGCGCGGACGCTCACCGCGGAGGTGTGCAGGTGTGCGATCCGGCCCTTTTGCTCTTTTGCCCTGTACGGCGCCAAAGATTTTCCAGGGAACTTTTTACCTTACTATCCCGATTTTATCTTTCAGTCGTCCGGTCCATCCTCAATGGGTCGGCCCCGATCGTCGGATCCAGCGGGCCGTTCCGTCAACGGCGTCGGAGAAGCCACACGGCTAGGAGGAGGAGCGCCGCCGCGCCGAGGGCCAGGAGGGTTCTTCCCCCCACCGTCCCCACAGCGGTGGCGACCAGTCCGGCGCGGGTCGGCGGGGAGAGAAGCGCAGCCGTCACAGCGCCGAGGAGCAGAAGCCCAGCCGCCGCCCAGGCCAGGCGACGCCGTGCACCCCACAGGAGCCGGAACGAGAGGCCGGTCCGTCGCTGCTGCGCCTCCCATTCCGCGGCGAGGCGCTGGTGGAGGCGTGCGCGCACCTCGGCGGGGACCCGCTCCCGGCGCAGCGTCCGGGCGAGGACCTCTACCGTGTCCGCCAGCGGCGGCCTGTCCGCGTGGGGGAGGCCCGCCAGCAGCCGGTCGGTGTACACGGCCAGCCGCTCGTCCTCCAGCATTTCTTTCGGTTGTCTATCCCGCCCTTTGACCCTCATTTGCTTCCGCTGTGTTTGCGTCGGTATCCCATTTCGCGGGCGACGGCCTGAACCGCTCGCCGGTAGCGCGATTTCGCCGCTTCGAGCGAAATGTCCAGAATCTCGGCAATCTCGTTAAACGATCGACCTTCCACGAACCGCAGCAAGAGAACCTCCTGGTAGTGCGCCGGCAGCCGGTTCAGAGCGATCCGCACGAGGGCCCGTTCTTCCCAGTTGTCCGACCGATCTTTCTGAGGGACCTCGTCCAGGGAGACCGCTGTGCCCTGACGCCTGCGTCGGCGGTAGTAATCTGCCACCTTGTGACGGATCACGCCGGAGAGCCAGGTCCGAAACAGGCTGTGCCCCCGATACCGCCGGATGCTCCGGAGCACGGCGACGAACACCTCCTGGGTCACGTCCTCCACCGCCTCCGGCGGCAGAAGGGCCGTCAGACGGCTGTAGACGAAGGGAAGGTGCCGTTCGCAGAGCGCTTCGAACGCGGCCCGGTCGCCCCTCTGTGCTCGTTGGACAAGGATCTCATCTGTGACTGGCTCTCTTGTGGTGTCCATACTCATAGTCGCTCCCTGGGGCGTCAAGGGGTTGTCTCACCTTGGTTACAAAAGGCACGGAGGGGTGACAACCGCGATTCTGTCCACATGGGGCGGCAACGGGGAGGTCAGGGAGGAGAGACGGGATAGCGATCGGGTGGGTGAAGGGCGGCCGGAGGGGCCGACGGGGGCCGGCATCTGGAGGGGCTGGGGGACGCCGCCCGGGGAGGCGCGCCACAAGCCCCTGTCGCGCGGCCAGGCCTGGGCGGTGGGCGGAAATCCGCCCTTGAGCCGAGGCGACCGACTGACAGACAGACGGGAAAATATGGGTCTTGGACGCCCAATGTCTCCCCATTGCCTTCTCGGGCTCTGTGTTATTGGGGCCGATTATACATCAACTCACCGACTCGCGAAAGAGTGAGGCTGCGGTTTGGGCAAGAGACTTCTCTTGTCTTCCCCCGCGCCCGTGCTACAATGGGGAGTGGGTCCGGAGGGATTTTCTCGGACAAAGGAGGGCGCGATGAGTAAAAGGCGGGTGCTGGCGATCCTGGCGTTGAGCCTGTTGCTGACGATGCCGGTGGTCTCGTGTCGAACGCTCTTCGGCCCCCGGCCGACCCCCACACCGGCCGCTGTTGCCCTTCCCCTTCCCCATCCGTTGCTGGTGGAGCGGGTGCCGGCCCGAGGGGAGGAGGCACCGCTGGACCGGCCGCTCACGCTCTACTTCGACCAGCCGATGGACCCCGCCTCCGTCGAGGCGGCCCTCTCCATCGAGCCGAAGGTGGAGGGTCAGATCTCATGGATCGACCCGGCCACGCTGGTCTTTACCCCCAAGAGCGGCTGGCAGCGGGCCACCCGCTACCGGGTCCGGCTGGGCACCTCGGCCAAGTCCGCCGAGGGGTTGCCGCTGCGGGAGGAGGTGGAGTTCACCTTCGCCACCGTCGGCTACCTGGAGGTGACCCAGGTCCTCCCCGCGCCGGACACGGTGGACGTCGCGCCGGACGCGACGGTCACGGTGATCTTCAACCGGCCCGTCGTCCCGCTCCGGCTGGTCAGTGCGCCCGGACCGGAGATGCCCTCTCCCCTCCGGTTCGATCCGCCGGTGGAGGGGACCGGCGAGTGGGTGAACACCTCCATCTACGTCTTTCGGCCCAGCGAGGGGTTCCTCCCCGGCCGGACCTACCGGGTCACCGTCCCCGCCGGCCTCGCCGACACCACCGGCGGCGTCCTCAAAGAGGACTTCACCTGGTCCTTCACGGTGCAGTCCCCCTATGTCCTCTGGACCGATCCCTCCGACGGCGCGGGGCAGGTGGGCCTCACCCGGCCCATCACGGTCACCTTCAGCCAGCCGATGGACCCCGCTTCCGCCGAGGCCGCCTTCTCCCTCCAGACCGACACAGGGGAGCCGGTGGAGGGGACGTTCGCCTGGGATGAGGAGCACACCACGATGACCTTTACCCCGGCCGCCCCCCTCCGCCTGGAGACGCTGTACGTCGCCAGCGTGGACCGCACCGCCCGCTCCGCCGTCGGCGATGCCCCGCTGGAGGCGGAGTACAGTTGGGTCTTCTCCACCGTCCCGGCCCCCCGCATCCTGCGCACCGATCCCGCCGACGGCGAGGACACCGCCGATCCCGACACCTCCTTCGAGATCTACTTCTCCGCCCCGATGGACCTCGCCACGCTGATGCCAAACATCACCATCATCCCCGAACCGACGGACGTCTACACCTACTGGGTCAGCCGCGACAACCGGTTCGTCATCTCCTGGGACACCCAACCCTCCACCGCCTACGAGGTCCGGTTGGGCGGCGGGATGGCCGACCCCTATGGCAACACCGTCGGCGAAAGCCGCGTGGTCCGGTTCGCCACCCGTGCGCTGAACCCGATGGCCTATCTGGAGGTGCCGGGGCAGGTGGGGACCTACAACGGCTACACCCCGACGCAGGTCCTGGTCCGTTACCGGAACGTCAGCCGGGTGGACCTGGCGCTCTACCGGCTGGATTGGGAGGATTTCCTCCGCCTGGTGGGGCCGGACCGATGGGACGAATGGGAGACGTTCGATCCGGACAAGAGGGCGGAGTTGATCCGGGCGTGGAGCCTGCCGGTCGAGGCCCCGCTCAACGAGAGCCGCTACCGGCGGGTGTACCTGGCCGAGGACGGCGGTCCGCTCCCCTCCGGCCTCTACTTCCTGGAGGTCTCCGCCCCCGAGGTGCGGGAGCAGTTGTGGTGGCAGCCCTCCCGCCACGTCCTCGTCGTCTCCCGCCTCCACCTGACCCTGAAACTGGCCCAGCGGGAGGCGCTGGTCTGGGCCACCGACCTGCTCACGGGTGAGCCGGTGGAGGGGCTGGACGTCGCCCTCCTGGCTCCGGGGGCGGCCCGCGCCGAAGTGCTGGCGCGGGGGACCACCGACGGTGATGGGGTCTTCCGGACCGAGTTGGAGCCCCTGAAGGATATGTGGCAGCCCTACATCGCTTTGACCGGCGCGGAGGGTGCGCCTTCTGCCGATTTCGGCATCGCCGTGAACGACTGGTACGAGGGGATCGGCCCGTGGGACTTCGGCTTCTCCTCCGCGTTCGATCCCCGGCCCTATCGGATCTACCTCTATACTGACCGGCCCATTTACCGCCCCGGTCAGCCCGTCTACTTCCGGGGCGTCATCCGCGCCGAGGACGACGTCCACTACACGCTGCCCGCGGGGCTGGAGACCGTCCCGGTCACCGTCTACGACGACGAGGGACAGCCGATCTACAGCGACACCCTGTCCCTCTCCGACTTCGGCACCTTCAGCGGCCAGTTCACCCTGGGCGAGGAGGCGGGCCTGGGGTACTACTACATCGAGGCGCGGGTCGGCGATCAGACCGACGGCTTGGGCTTCCAGGTGGCCGAGTACCGCCGCCCCGAGTTCGAGGTGCAGGTGACCCCCGATCGGGACCAGGTCGTCGACGGGGAGAAGATCAACGTGGTCGTCCAGGCCACCTACTTCTTCGGCGGCCCCGTCGCCGATGCGGAGGTCCACTGGACCCTCTATGCCCACGACTACTTCTTCCGGCCCGACATCCCCGGCTGGTGGGATTGGACCGACACCAGCGAGTGGGACGGGTGGTGGGGGCCGGAGGAGCCCCGCTGGGGCCGGGTGATCGCCGACGGCACGGGCACCACCGACGGTGAGGGCCGCTTCGTCTTCTCCATCCCCACCGACATCGCCGAGGAGCCCTTCAGCCAGCAGTTCACCATCGAGGCCACCGTCACCGACGTCAACGACCGGATGGTCGCCAACCGGGCCTCCGTCGTGGTCCACAAGGGCCGCTTCTACATCGGCCTGCGCCCCCAGCGGTACGTGGGCCGGGTCGGCGAGCCGCAGACGATCGATGTGCGGACGGTGGACTGGGAGGGGGAGCCGGTGGGGAGCGTCCCGCTCACCGTCACTTTCGCCCGCAGGGAATGGTTGAACGTGCAGGAGGAGGACGAGTACGGCAACCTGTACTGGACCTGGGTCCCGTCGGACACGGTGGTGGCGACCCGGACGGTGACCACCGACGGCCGGGGGGAGGCGGAGGTCGCCTTCGTGCCGGAGTCGGGCGGCACCTACATCGCCAAGGCGGTGGGTGTCGACGGGGAGGGCCATCGGATCACCTCCGCCACCTGGCTCTGGGTCACCTCCCGGGAGTACGTCAGTTGGCGGCGGGAGAACAACGACCGCATCCAGTTGATCGCCGACCGCCGCTCCTACCGGCCCGGCGACGTCGCCCAGATCCTCGTCCCCTCCCCCTTCCAGGGCGAGGTCACCGCCCTCGTCACCGTGGAGCGGGGCCGGATCCTCGAGCACTGGGTCCAGACCCTCCGCGGCAACGCCGAGACGATCGAACTGCCCATCACCGCCGACTACGCCCCCAACGTCTACGTCTCCGTCGTGCTGGTCAAGGGGGTGGACGAGACCAACCCGGTGCCCGCCTATCGGGTGGGGTACGTCTCCTTCGAGGTCTCCCCGGAGAAGCAGGAACTGACCATAGAGGTGACCCCCGACCGGGACGTCGCGGCGGGGGAGCACTACGGCCCTCGGGAGCGGGTCGGCCTGGAGATCCGCGTGACCGACGCCGAGGGGAACCCGGTGGAGGCGGAGGTCGGGATCGGCGTGGTCGATAAATCGGTCCTCTCCCTGACCGACCCCAACGCTCCCTCCATCCTGGAGGCCTTCTACGGCCAGCGCGGGCTGGGGGTCCGCACCGCCGACAGCCTCTCCGTCTCTGTGGACCGGATCACCGTCCAGGTGGCGAGGGAGGCCAAGGGTGGTGGTGGCGGCGGCGCGGAGATGGCGATGGGGGCCGAGTTCATCCGCCAGGAGTTCCCGGATACCGCCTTCTGGGATCCCGCCGTCCGCACCGACGAGGAGGGGAGGGCGGCCGTCTCCTTCCGCCTGCCGGACCAGTTGACCACCTGGCACGTGGACCTGCGGGCGGTGACACCGGAGGCGCGGGTGGGGCAGGCGGAGATCGACCTCCTTTCGACGAAGGACCTGCTGGTCCGGCCGGTGACGCCCCGGTTCTTCGTCGCTGGCGACCGGGCCGACCTGGCCGCCGTGGTCCACAACAACACCGACCAGACGCTGGACGTGGAGGTCTGGCTGGAGGCGGAGGGGGTATCTCTGCTGGAGAAAACCCGCCACACCGTCACCCTGGAGCCGGGAGGCAAGGCGCGGGTGGAGTGGCCGGTCGAGGTGGCGGGGGATGCCTCGTTTGTGGATCTGACCTTCCACGCGCAGGGCGGCGGCCTCTCCGACGCGGTGAAGCCGCCCACGGGCCTCCCGCCCGACCAGCGGCTGCCGGTGTATCGGTACACCACGCCGGAGACGGTGGGGACCGCCGGCGTGCTGGACGAGCCGGGGAGCATCTTGGAGGCGGTGGCCCTGCCGCGCACCGTGGACGTGACCCAGGGGGAGTTGACCGTCCGGATCGAGCCGTCGCTGGCGGCGGGGATGGTCGGCGGGCTGGATTATCTGGAGCATTACCCCTACGAGTGCACCGAGCAGACGGTCTCCCGCTTCCTGCCCAACGTGCTGACCTACCGGGCGCTGGCCCGGCTGGGGGTCGAGGACCCGGAGTTGGAGGCCCATCTGCGGGAGCAGGTGGGGATCGCTCTCCAGCGGCTCTACGCCCGCCAGCACTACGACGGCGGGTGGGGATGGTGGGTCAACGACGCTTCCTCCCCCCTCGTCACCGCCTACGTCGTCTTCGGCCTGGTCAAGGCCCAGGAGGCGGGGTTCGCGGTGGATCCGGAGGTCGTGGCGCGGGGGGTGGACTACCTGCAGGAGCACCTGGAGCCGGCCTCCCGCCTGGAGACGACGGGGGAGGCGAACCGACAGGCGTTCGTCCTCTACGTGCTGAGCGAGGCGGGCGAGGTGAAGGAGAGCGACCTTGCCGGGCTCTACGAGGTGCGGGCGCGGCTCGGCCACTACGGGCGGGCCTTCCTGGCGATGGCGCTGGGTCGCCTGGATGAGGACGACCCCCGCATCCGCACCCTGCTCTCCGACCTGGCCTCCGCTGCCATCGTCAGCGCGACCGGGGCCCACTGGCAGGAGCGGGAGCCGGGGCGGTGGAACTGGAACACCGACACGCGGACCACAGCGGTGGTGCTGGACGCGCTGGCCCGGCTGGACCCGGACAACCGGCTGGCGCCGCTGGCGGTCCGCTGGCTGATGCGCGCCCGCACCGCCGACCACTGGGAGACCACCCAGGAGACCGCCTGGGCCCTCATCGGGCTGACCGACTGGATGGTCGCCACCGGCGAGTTGGAGGCCGACTACTCGTGGGGGGTCCGCCTGAACGGGGAGGACCTGGGCTCCGGCGAGGTCACCCCGGCGACGCTGCGGGAGGTTGAGACCTTCCGCGTGGCGGTGGCCGACCTGCTGCGGGACGAGGTCAACCGGCTGCAGATCGCCCGCGGCAAGGGGCCGGGCAACCTGTACTACACCGCTCACCTGCGGGCCTACCTGCCGGTGGAGGAGGTGCATGCCCTGAATCGGGGGATCATCGTCGGGCGGACCTACGAGATGGCGGACTGCGAGGAGGACTGCCCGCCCGTCGACGAGGCGCGGGTGGGCGACCTGATCCGGGTCCGACTGACCCTCATCGCGCCGAACGATCTGAACTACGTCGTCGTGGAGGACCCCTTCCCGGCGGGGACGGAGCCGGTGGACACCAGCCTGCGGACCAGCCCGACCGTGGAGGAGGGAGGTTTCCAACCGGTGGGCCGCGAGGTGGGCTGGTGGGAGTGGGGCTGGTGGTGGTTCACCGACGTGGACATCAGGGACGAGAAGGTGGTCCTCTTCGCCACCTCCCTCCCAGCGGGGACCTACGAGTACACCTACCTGCTGTACGTGGGCCTGCCGGGGGAGTACCGCGTGTTGCCGACGACCGCCTACGAGATGTACTTCCCGGAGGTGATGGGCCGGTCGGACGGCGGAGTGTTCACCGTGCAGCCGTGATATTCACCACAGAGGCGCAGAGGGCACGGAGTTTTCTCTGTGAATGTCATAGGTTCCTCTGTGTCCTCTGCGTCTCTGTGGTAAAAAAACAGGTCAGGGGATCTGGCCCGCTTCCAGTTGCTCCAGCAGTTCCCTATAGGCGTCGGCGTTGGGGGGATTGAGGCGGAGGATCACCTTGATGGTGTTGATGGCCTCTTTGATGCGGCCGGCCTCCAACTGAAGGTCCCCCAGCCGGTCCAGCGCCTGGAGCGCCTCCTCGATGTTGCCTGCATCCAGGTAGGTCTGTGCCAGTCGGGCGAGGAGGGGAACGTCGTCGGGGTGCTCGTCCACGAGGGCCCGGAGGGTGGGGATGACCTTGGCCGATTGCCCCGCTTCGCGGTAGGTACGGAGGAGGTTGTCCAGTTCCTTCAGAGCCTCGACCTGCCTTCCGAAGCGGTAGTAGAGATCGACCAGCGTCATACGGGCCTTCTCGTCGTCGGGATCCAGGTCGCGGATCTGCTCGTACACGGCGATGGCCTGCTTCCAGTCCACCCGTTGCATATCGATGTCGCCGATGCGGTGGAGGATGCGCACGGCCCACTCCCGCCCGGCGTTCTTTTGGAGGGCCAACTGGAGGGCCTCGTTATACTTGTCCCGGGCCCAGTCCCACTGGGCCATCTGGTAGTAGGTGTCCCCCAGGATCAGATACTGCTCTAACGCCCTTTCGATCTCCCCCTGGCTGACCAGGAGATCGATCAGGTGGGAGCGCGCCGTCACGTCCATCGGGGCCAACTGGAGGATCCGCTCGTACATCGCCGCCGCCTGGTGCATCTCCCCCCGCACCTGGTAGACCCCGGCGATGGCCTGGAACTTGGTCAGCGCCTGTTCGGTCTCCCCCATTTGGAGGAGGATCTCTCCGATCTGCCGGTGGAGGAGGAGGCAGGTTGGGGCCGTGATGAGCGTGAGGGTCAATTCGTCCAGGGCGGCGTCCCACAGCCCCTGGCGTGCGTACTCCTGGGCTTGTTCGAGGGACCGGAGGATCCGCTCCGAGTTGGGGGCCAGGAGGAGTTCGGCCAGGCTCAGGATCGGCCCCTCCTGGGCCACGCCGTCGAGCCGCTTCCGCGCCTCGACCGCTTTCGTCTCCCAGTCCTTTCCGTTGAGGAAATCGATGAGGGCGTTGATAAACTCCACCGCCCGGTCTTCCTCGCCCCTGGCGACGTAGGGATGGGCCAGGCCCTCGTACAGTCGGGCGAGTTCCTCTGCGCGGCTCTGCTCCACCGTTCCCAGATCGATGGTCTTCAGGACCTCGAGGAAGTAGGTCACCGCCTCGTCGATGTGTCCCAGAGCGCGGTGGCATTCGGCCAAGGCGAAGAGGCTGCCCAGGCGGTACTGGGGGACCTGGAGGGCCTGCTCGAACTGCTCGATCGCCTCCTTGAAGCGGAGTTGCTGCTGGTAGAGGAGCCCCAGGTTGAAGTTGACGGCGGGCTGGATGATGCCGCCGCGGAGGACCTCTTCGTAGCAGGCGATCGCCTCGTCCAGGTCACCTTGGGTTTGAGCGTCCAAGGCTCTGGCGATGAGGGTGTTCACCTGACCTTTGGTGAGGGGGCGGAGGATCAGGGAACCGGTCTGGGGGGGCGTCTCGTCGAACACCATCTCCGCCAGGTCGGCGAGCGCTTGCTGGCGGGCGATCTCGGCGGGGTTCCCCCGGCTCTTCTCTTCCTCCTCCTCTTCCTCCGGCGGTAGGTCGAGGGGCCCGGTGCCGGGGGGCCGTTCGGGCGGGGCCTCTTCCCCGTACCGGAGCCGGTCCATCATCGCCAGCACCTCGGGGTGGTGGGGGTCGAGACGGAGGGCGTATTGGCACAGTTCCAGGGCCTGGTCGGTCTTTCCCTGGGCTTGATAGATCTCCGCCAGGGCCAGGTATTCGCGGAGGGCGTTGGTCGTCTTGCCCTGGGAGAGGTAGGCTCGGAGCAGGTTGACGTGGGCAGGGATGCTGGAAGGGTCCACCCGGGCGGCATCCTCCCACCGCTTCACCGCCAGGGACGGGGCCTGTCGGTGGGTGTACCGTTCGGCCGCCTGGAGGTAGGCCTCCGCCGCCTCTTCGAGTCGTCCCAACTTCTCCAGCGTCTGCCCCACCCGTTCCGGGAGCGTGGGGTTCTCTGTGTCGATCTCGGCGGCCCGCTGGTAAGCCTCCAGGGCTTCCTCCAGCCGCCCGCTCTCGAAGAGGGCCAGCCCCAGGCCCACCAGCGCGGCCACGTCGTCGGGGAACTCCGCCAGGGCCCGCCGGTAGGCGTCGATGGCCTCCTCCCACCGGCGTTCCCAGGCGTAGTTGGAGCCCTCGTTCAGCGCTTCCTCGTAGACTTTGCGGTTCCCGGCCACGACAACCTCGGCATCGGCGGGGCGGGTAGGTAACGCCCGTAAAAGGTAGCCTGCCGCTCCCGTCGTGGGGTGGGTGGGGCTGCTACGTCAGCAGTTTCACCAGGATGGCCTTCTGGGCGTGCATTCGGTTCTCCGCTTGGTCCCAGAGCACCGAGTGGGGCCCGTCGGCCACCTCGTCGGTGATCTCCTGTCCTCGGTGGGCTGGCAGGCAGTGCATCACGATCACGTCGGGGCGGGCCTTGGCGACCAGGTCTCCGTTCACCTGGTAGGGGGCGAAGATGCGGGCCCGTTCCTCTGCCTCGTCCTCCTGCCCCATCGAGGCCCAGACATCGGTGTAGATCACGTCGGCGTCGGCCGCCGCTTCGGCGGGGTCGTGGGTGGCCATCAAGCGGCTGCCGCTCTCGGCGGCGAACCGCTCGCCCAGCGACCAGACCTCGGCGGGGAGTTCGTACCCCGGCGGGGTGGCGATGGCGTAGTCCATCCCCACCTTGGTCGCGCCGAAGAGGAGCGAGGTGGCGACGTTGTTGCCGTCGCCGATGAAGGCCAGTTTACGCCCCTTAAGATCCTTCCCTTTCTTTTCAACGATGGTCAACAGGTCGGCCAATCCCTGGCAGGGATGGTTGTAGTCGGACAGGCCGTTGATCACCGGCACGCGGGAGTATTCGGCCAGGGTGACCACGTCCGAATGGCCGAAGACGCGGGCCATGATCACGTCCACGTACCGGGAGAGGACCCGGGCCACGTCCGGCACGCTCTCCCGCTTGCCCAGTTGGACCTCGAAGGGGGAGAGGTAGAGGGCGTGGCCGCCCAGGTGTTGCATCGCCATCTCGAAGGAGACGCGGGTGCGTAGAGAGGGTTTCTGGAAGAGCATCCCGAGGGCTTTGCCGGCCAGCAGGGGTTTGTTGCCGCCTTGTTTCCACTCCTCTTTGAGGCGGATCGCCTCCTCCAGCAAGTCCCAGATCTCCGTGGGCTGAAGGTCCGCTAGGCTGAGGAAGTGTTTCATGGATCCCTCCTGGAGGTGGTTGTCTCGCTGGTGTCAGTATACCACAAGGGGGGCGGGGAGGCAAAGATAAAGCGGGTGTGATTTGACATTTCCACTAGGTGGAATACAATGGTAAACGGCCGGACATAGGGTCGCTGGTTCTTTGAAAACTGACGATCGGCTTGCTTGCCGTCGGGCTCCCTCCAGAAGGACGGTACCAGAGGTATAGGGGAAGGGCCAGAAGAGAGGGAAAGGAGGTGGTGCGAGGGTGGTGGTGTCGATAGGAAGCCGTTGAGTGGGAATTGTCGGTCGTCTTCCATCGGCTTGTAAGGAGGGAAAGCGATGAATGCGATCTTGACCCTGGTTCTGGCCGCGGCAGCGATCGGCATTGGCTACGGCGTTTATGCCAAGCGCATCGATCGCAGGATCATCCAGCCGGACAACTCCAAGACTACGCCGGCGAAGATGTACATGGACGGCGTGGATTTCACCCCTGCCAACCGGAACGTCCTCTTCGGCTATCAGTTCAAGTCCATTGCCGCGCTGGGGCCGATCGTCGGGCCGATCGTTGCCGTGCGGTATGGCTGGCTGCCGGCGCTGCTGTGGATCTTCCTGGGCACTTTCTTCATCGGTTGGGTGCAGGATTATGCCAGCATCATCGTCGGTGTACGGGAGGAGGGTCAGACCTTCGGGGCCCTCAGCTATCGGCTCATCTCGCCCCGGGCTCGCGGCATTCTTCTGATCTTCATCTACTGCTACCTGTGGCTCATCATGGGGGCCTTCGGGAAGATCGTCGGCTACGACCTGATGACCAATCCAGCGGTTCCCCTGGGGGTGCTCCTGGTGATCCTATTGGGGATCCTGGCCGGCCAGATGACCTATAAATGGAAGCAGGATATCATCCTGACCACCGTCGTCACCGTCGTCGGCGCCTTCATCGGCATCTGGCTGGGCACGCTGTCCGGAGTGCAGAACCTCTTCGCCGGCATCAACACCGCTTTGGGGGATCCCGGCGCCAAGATCTTCTGGAGCGTGGTGACCCTGGTCATCTGCTACTTCGGCGCGGTTCTCCCGATTTGGCGCTGGGCGCAGCCGATCAACTACGTCGCCTTCTGGATCGTCTTCCTGGGGATCGCCGGCGGGACCATCGGCCTCTTGATCTGGCACCCGTCCTTCCCGGCGGACTTCCCGGCTTTCTCCAACTTCAACGGTCAAGTCGGCGAACTGCCTGGCCTGGGGCCGCTGTGGCCGGTCCTCTTCGTCACCATCGCCTGCGGCGCCATCTCCGGGTGGCACAGCCTGGTCTCCTCCTCGGGCACGGCGCGCCAGCTGGAGAAGGAGGGTGACGCCCTATTCGTCGGCGGCGGGGCCATGTTCCTGGAGATGTTCCTCGCCACGCTGGCCCTGCTGACCGCGGTGGTCGGCGTCGGCGCGGCGGAGGGGATGGGTTGGGCCAAGTACGTGGAGCTGGTCAGCGCTGGGAAGAACGCGGGGGTCTTCGCCGTTGGCCTGAGCCAGATGCTCACGTACATCGGTGTACCCACGTCCTTCGGCCTCCCCTACGGCTCGGTCTTCCTCACCCTGATGGCGCTCACCATCATGTACCTGGTGGTCCGCTTCATGCGCGTGGCCAGCGCCGAGTTCCTGGGCGACCGGGTCCCCGTGATGCGGAACGTGCATGTCGGCTCGCTGGTGGCCCTGATCCTCTCCGGTATCCTCATCTGGACCGGCTTCTGGCAGCGGATATGGGTCCTCTTCGGCGGGTCGAACCAGCTGATGGCCTCCCTGGCCCTGCTCATCATCACCCTGTGGCTGGTCTCCAAGGGCAAGAACTACTGGTGGTCGTTTATCCCCTTCATCTTCATGTTTGTGACCACCATCGCGGCCCTGGGGATCACCGGCTACAAATCCTTCGCTGCTGTTGACTTCTCCGCAGGGGCCGCTGGGGCCGTCGGCAACATCATCGCCGGCGTGCTGGCCGTGGTGCTGATCGTCTGTGCCCTCATCCTCGCCTACGACGGGATCCGGGCCATCATCCGCGCCACGCGCAAGGAGGAGGCCGGCGCACCGGCAGGGAAGTAATGTTTGGGGCGCAGGGCGGGCCGAAGGCCTGTCCTGCGCCCTTTGAGGGAGCCCGATGGCGACCGCCCGGGGCCGGGGACGGGGCATCCGTCTTGAAGTCATCACTCATATCCCGACCGCCTTCCGCCACTGCATGCGCTGCGAGCAGTTGATGGACGCGGCGATCGGGGCGGCGGTGCGTCGGGAGATGATCGAGGAGTACCCGGCCGAGTTCCTGGAGGATTTCGACCGGCTGCTCTCGTGGATCGACGAGTTGGCGGATCGCTTCGGCCCCCGGCTGCAGGTGCGGGTGGTCGACCCTCAGTCGCCGGAGGGGCTGTGGAAGTCCATCCGGTACCGTGTCCGGCGTTATCCCACTTTTATCGTGGAGGGACGTCACCGGATCGTCGGTTGGGATAAAGAAGCGTTGCACCGGGCCCTCGACGAGGTCGGGGCGACGGGGTAGCGGGAAAAGCGTGGAGGACGATGCGGATCCCCTCTCGCCTTCGGCAGTTCGGCCGTGCCCTGCGGGACATCCTGTATGGGATGACCGTCTACGAATGGGTGCGGGAGTTCGACAAAGCGCGGGGGGAGGTGGATCGGCTCTTCACGCTGATCGTGTTCGGCGAACTATTGGGGATCCCTATTCTCCCTCCATACTACGTCCTGCGGCTTCTGCCGTACGCTGTGCCTCGGTTTGAGGCGTGGCGTCGGAGTATGCTGAGGGAGAGGGATTTCACCGAGTTGTTTGACCAGGAGATCGGCTAGATAGGAGGTCGGAGTGGCGGAGAAGGAGTCGAAGGGCAAACTGAAGAGCATGCTCGATACGGTGAAGAGCATTCTGTACGGCATGGCCGGGCACGACATGGCCCGCTTTGCCTTGAAGACCCGCGGGAGTATGGAGCACCTGTTCATCCTGATCACGATGGGGGACCTGCTGGGGATCCCCATCCTCCCGCCCTACTACTCGCTGCG
>CAZOLN010000006.1:0-3206 GCA_964580565.1 uncultured Anaerolineales bacterium | reverse complement strand
ATCCTGCATCTTGAAAGGAGGCCGAGTTGTCCTTAGCACGGATTTTCCAGGAGAACCCCGACCGACGGTACATCATGTTCGGCGGCAAGGGTGGGTTAGGCAAGACCACTTTCTCGGCGGCTACCGGCTACTGGCTTGCCCAGCAGGGATACAAGGTGCTGGTCTTCTCCGTGGATCCTCAGGCGTCCCTCTCCGACATCTTTCAGCGGGACATCTTCGGCAAGGGGCCGGTGGAGATCATACCGAACCTCTCCGCCCAGGAGGTGGATGCCGACCGGCGGATCCGGGAGTATCAGGAGGAGATCCGCCAGAAGATCCTGGACATGTACGGCCTGGAGAAGGTCCCCGATGAGATCGAAGATTACATCCAGGCCGCCGCCGCCGAGCCGGCGATGGAGGAGAGCGCGATCTTCGACCAGGTGGTGGACATCGTCCTCAGCGGCGAGTACGACTACTACATCTACGACCTGGTCCCCCTGGGCCACGCGCTCTATTACCTGAGCATGGCCAGCGTCTACGACCAGTGGATCGAGAAGATCACCAAACTGCGGGAGGAGATGCAGGAGTACGCTCAGGTGGCCGCCCTCCTGCAGCGGGAGGAGGAGTTGGAGGAGGACAAGATCCTGGCCGAGTTGCAGGACATCCGCTACCGGATCAGCACCTCCTCCAGCATCCTGACGGATAAAGAGAAGACCGCCTTCTTCTTCGTCCTGGTCCCCGAGGAGATGGTCCTGGTGGACACCCTCAAGGCAGCCGATCTGTTTGCCAAGTACCAGGTCCCCATCTCCGGCTACATCGTCAATCGGGTGCTGCCGCCCGAACTGGAGCAGCAGGACATCCCGGAGTACCTTCGCCACCGCATCGAGATGCAGAGGAAGTACCTGGCCGAGATCAAGCGGCTCTTCGGCGACCAAGTCCTGGCCTACATCCCCGAGTTCGAGCGGGACGTGACCGGGCTGGAGATGATCGAACGGATGGCGGAGGCGATGTTTGGAGGTGCGGCATGATCGAGAAATCGATGCGCCGGTTCGTGGCAGAGCACCCGGGCCTGAAGTACGCCTTCTTCGGCGGGAAGGGAGGAGTGGGCAAGACCGTGATGGCCGGGGCGGCCGCCCTCTGGTTCGCCCGGCAGGGGAGGCGGACCCTCCTGGCCTCCACCAACCCGGTCCACTCCCTCACCGGCCTGCTGGGGCAGGACGTCTTCGGCAAGCCAACCCCGGTGGAGGGGGTCCCGAACCTCTGGGCCTACGAGATCGACACCAGGGACACCATCGAACGGTCGAAGCAGGAGATCCGAGAGAAGATCGAGTGGTTCCTGAAGTACGCCGACATCAAGACGAAGGCGGATGAGTTCGTGGAATCGGCCACGATGAACCCCGCCTTCGAGGAGTCGGCGATGTTCGAGAACATGATCGACCTGATGTTCGAGGACGCTTACGAGGTCTACGTCTTCGACACCGCTCCCACCGCCAACGCGCGCCGACTGCTCGGCATGTCCAGCGTCTACTCGATGTGGGTCAACAAGATGGTCCAGAGCCGAAAGGAGGCGATGAGCCTGCGGGAGCTTCTCTCCTACAGCAGGAAGAAGGAGGAGAAGGACCCCCTGCTGGAGTATCTCCTCCGGTTCCGGGATCGGATGCAGCATGCCAAGGAGTTGCTGACCGATGCGGAGAAGACGGCCTTCTTCTTCGTCGCCCTGCCGGAAGCGCTCCCCATCGCGGTGATCCGCCGCTTCATCAACTGGTTCAACGAGTTCGGCATCCCCGTCGGCGGGGTGGTGGTGAACATGGTGCTGGAGCCGGAGGTGGTGGGGGAGAACCCGCCCGAGTTCGTTCGCAACCGGATGGAGATGCAGAAGGAGTATATGGAGCAGATCTGGAACCTCTTCCCCAACGTGCGGGCGCTGGTTCCCCTCTTCGAGACCGAGGTGCAGGGCGTGGAGATGTTGGAGCGAACGGCGGAGCGGCTGTTCGCTTGACCGCCTCCCGGGCTCGGAGGGCAGATCGCCCGGCCCCTCGGGGCTCGCTCACGGGGTGCCGGGCGTTTTCGACGGTGGAGAGATGACGCACGAGTTGCTGCTGCTGCTGGTCGGCCTGGCGTACGCTTTGATCTTCCGCCTGTTGGCGCTCATCCGGCGGGAGGATTTCTCCTTCCAGTTCGTGATCGAGGCGGTGGTTCTCACGTTCGTGGGGGCCGGTCTCTCCTTCCTCGGCCTACTCCGGATCGACCCGATCCTCTTCGCCCTGCTCCTCTACTTGTTCACGATGCGCTCGCGGCTGTTGGTCGATCTGGCCAATCTGTTTGCCCGTTCGGGCCGGTTTCGAGCGTCGGAATGGGCGTACGGGTTGGCGTCGCGGCTGGGGCCGGATGCGCCGGGGCGGAGGGTCATCGCGATGAACCGGGGGGCGGCCCTGCTCCTGGAAGGGCGGGTCGAGGAGGCCATCGCCTCCCTGGAAGAGGTGTTGGCGTCCCCTCGTCTTTCCCCCAAGCAGGCCGCGGCCACTCACTATAACCTGGGGGTGGCCTACCGGAGCCAGGGGGATACCCCGCGGTCCACCCGACATCTGAAAGCGGCCATCGAGGCTTTACCCGGCTCCGTGTATGCCCGACACGCCCAGGCGCTGCTGAAAAAGCGATCCGGCCAGAAGAAGTGAGGCCGGGAGATCGGGCACCGCACCACCGAAGCGGGCCGACGCACGTGCGTCGGCCCGCTTCCTTGCATTCCTCGCTGCAGAGAGGCGCAGAGGGGTGTGCTTCAGATTGGGGGCGGAAGTGCCTGCTGGCCCTCACCCCCACCCGGCCCGCCATCGGCGGGCCACCCTCCCCCCTCTCCCACCCGTGGGAGAGGGGGGAGGGCCGGGGAGGGGGGTGAGGGCGCCCGAACCCTTCTTAATCTGCCCTTATGGTGAACCCTGCGCCCCCTGGCTCGCTGAGATGCTACCTTCGGTCGCGGAGCACCAGCGGCAGATAAACTCTGTACCCCCCTCCCCCATCATCCCGAAGTCGGTCAGGTGGCAGATGGCGACGGAGAGGGTGTTGTGGGTGGGGTCGCGTTTGTAGGTGGATGTCGGCGTGCAGGTCGTCGCTGCGCCCACCCACTTGCTCCCGTCCGCCGGTGTCGATCTCACCCAGTTCGGCGTCCTCGCCGACGAACTCCACGAACAGCCGCAGGGTGTGTCCATAGTCGTCGAGCGTGTGGGGACTCA
>CAZOLN010000005.1:7835-38701 GCA_964580565.1 uncultured Anaerolineales bacterium | reverse complement strand
AGGGGGGAGGGCCGAGGCGGGCTGAAGTCCGCCCCCAATCTGAAATGCTCCCCTCTCAAGAGCCCAACACCGCCCCCAGGAACGTCCGCTGCCCCCGCAGGAACGCGTCGATCGGAAGGGGCTTTCTGCCAGCCAGTTGGACCTCCAGCAACGCCAGCGCGCCCTCACCGGCGACCACCGCCGCTCCGCCCTCCACGGGGACCACCGTCCCAGGCGGCTCCGTTCCCTCCCAATCGGCCAACGGCGCAGCGCGGAGGACCTTCAGGAGCCGCCCCTCCCAGGTGGTGAACGCCCCGGGCCAGGGGATCATCGCCCGCACCCGCCGTTCCAGTTCCACCGCCGGCCGGGTCCAATCCAACCTGCCGTCCTCTTTCTTCAAAGGACGGCAATAGGTAACCCCCTCCTCCGGCTGGGGGCGCGGGACCAGGTCGCCGCTCAAATAGAGGGGGAGGATCTCCAAGAGCAGATCCGCCCCTTTCTGGGCCAGGCGGGCGGCCAGGGAACCGGTGGTGTCATCGGGGCGGATGGGCTCCGCCCGCTGGGCCAGGATCGGACCGGTGTCCATCCCCTCGTCCATCTTCATCAACGTCACCCCGGTCACCACATCGCCCGCCAGGATGGCCGCAGCGATGGGAGCAGCGCCCCGCCAGCGGGGGAGGAGGGAGGCGTGGACGTTGAGGCAGCCATACGGGGGGAGGTCGAGCACTGAGGCGGGCAGAATCTGCCCAAAGGCCGCCACCACGACGACGTCTGGCTCCCACGCCGCCAGTCGCTCCACCGCCCCCGCCGTCCGTAGGCTCTCCGGCTGGTAGACCGGCACCCCCAGCGCCTGGGCAGCGACCTTCACCGGCGGCGGACGCAGGCGGCCGCCCCGGCCGGCCGGTCGATCCGGCTGCGTGACCACGCCGACGACCTGGTACGCCCGCGCCAGCGCCTCCAGGGACGGCACGGCAAACTCTGGACTGCCCATGAAAACGATTCGTGCCACGATCGGGATTCTATCACACCTGGGGCGAGGGCACAAATTTCGCCACGAATGGGGCACGAATACACGAATACGCAGGTCCCCATGCATTCGTGCATTCGTGCCCTATTCGTGGCTCGGTTGACAGAAGCCCCTCCCTTGGTTATAATCGCGCCGTATCTCAGCCAAGGTAGGCACAGATGACCAAACGAGACGTCGTCCTGCTGATCTTCATCATCTTCCTCGCCGGGTTGGCCCTGTTCGTGGACCTGAACATCGACCATCCGGCGTGGTTTGAGAACCTCCTCTTCTGGCGGCCCGAGGGCGCGCGGAACATCGAGATCCGCTACGGGCTCGACCTGCGGGGAGGGCTTAAGGTGCTCCTGGCCGCCGACCTGCCGCCGGGTCAGGAGGTGGACCCGGTGGCGATGGAGACCGCCCGCCAGATCGTTGAGGACCGGGTGAACAGCCTGGGCCTCACCGAGGCGGTGGTCCAGGCCCAGGGGGACCGTCGGATCATCGTCGAACTGCCAGGCATCGAAGACCCGGAACTGGCGGTGGAGACGATCCGCGGCACAGCGCTCCTGGAGTTCATCGACACCGGGGGGGTCTTCCTGCCGCCGGGAACGGTGGTCACAACGACCCTCGGGCCACCCCGCGTGGCCCCCACCTCTGTACCGACGACGACGGTGGCGCCGACCACCTCCCTCACCCCTACCGCCCCCCTCACCCCCACAACCGCGCCCACCGGCACAGCGACGATCTCGCCCACCACACCGGTCACCACGACGCCCGGCGCGCCGGTGTACCGGACGATCCTCACCGGCGCAGGGCTCGAGCAGGTCGGCCTGAACCGTACCCAGACCAACGAGTACGAAGTTCCCTTCCAACTGAAGCCCGATGCCGCAGAGGTCTTCGCCGAGTTCACCGCAGCCCACGCCCCGCCGCCGGGGCAGCGCGGGTACTACCCTCTCTGCATCGTGCTGGACAAGCGGGTCCTCTCCTGCCCGGTCATCGAATCGGCCATACCCGACGGGAGAGGGACGATCCGCCTGGGGGACGCCACCTACGAGGAAGCGCGCAACCTGGCCATCCAGCTCCACTACGGCGCGCTGCCCGTCCCCCTGCGCGTGGAGACGGTGAGCACCGTCGGGCCGACCCTGGGTGAGATCTCCGTCCAGCGGTCCATCCGCGCCGGCATCATCGGCCTCTCCGTGGTGCTGCTCTTCATGCTGGTCTACTACCGGCTCCCCGGCAGCCTTGCCGACGTCGCCCTGCTCATCTACGCCCTGTTGAACCTGGCCATCTACAAACTGCTCCCGGTCACGCTGACGCTCCCCGGCATCGCCGGGTTCCTCCTCTCCGCCGGGATGGCGGTGGACGCCAACATTCTGGTCTTCGAGCGGATGAAGGAAGAACTGCGGACCGGCCGCAGCCTTCGAACGGCGATCGAGGCCGGGTTCGAGCGGGCCTGGACCTCGATCCGGGATTCGCAGGCGTCGACCCTTATCGTCTGCGCCGTCCTCTACTTCTTCGGCACCAACTTCGGCGCCAGCATGGTCAAAGGTTTCGCCATCACCTTGGCGATCGGTACGTTGATCAACATCTTCACCGCCGTCGTCGCCACCCGCACCTTCATCCGGACGGTCTTCCACCTGGCCGGAGAACGGATCCGCTCCCGGCCGTGGCTGCTGGGGGTCTAGGAGGGTTCTATGTTCAACATCGTCGAGAGACGTCGCTGGTACTTCATCGGCTCCACCATCGCCATCCTCCTGGGGATTGTGGCGATGATCGTGAGCCAGGTCCAGTTTGGGACGCCGGTCCGCCTGAGCATCGACTTCACCGGCGGGAGTCTGTTCGTCATCCACTTCAAGGCCCCCGCCGACGAGACGATCATCCGCCAGGTCTTCGCCGACCACGGGCTGGACGAGGCGATCGTGCAGCGGCTGGGCAAGCCGGAGGACAACACCTGGCAGGTCCGCACCAAGGAGGCTTCCCCTGAGCAGGTCCAGGCCATCCTCGAAGACCTGGAGACGAAGGTCGCACCGGTCGATCGGGATCTGTTGACCTATGAGACGGTCTCACCGATCATCGGTGCCGAGGTCACCCAGGCCGCGGGGATCGCCGTGCTGGTCGCCTCCATCATCATCCTCGTCTTCATCTGGTGGTCCTTCCGCCGCGTCCCCCACGCCTTCCGCTACGGTGCCGCGGCGATCATCGCGATGCTCCACGACATCCTGATCGCCCTCGGGTTCTACGCCCTGATGGGCGTGCTCCAGGGCTGGGAGGTGGACGCGCTGTTCCTGACCGCCATCCTCACCGTCAGCGGCTTCTCGGTGCAGGACACCATCGTCGTCTTCGACCGCATCCGGGAGAACCTCCCTCGCTATCGAGGAGAGCCGTTCGAGCGGGTCGTCAACCGCTCCATCCTGGAGACCATCCACCGATCGCTCGCCACCCAGTTGAACGCCATCTTCGTGATGGTCGCCATCATCCTCTTCGGCGGTGAGACGATCCGGCCTTTCATCTCGACGATGCTGGTCGGCATGCTCAGCGGAACCTACTCCTCGATCTTCATCGCCGTCCCGCTGGTGGTGGTGTGGGAACTGGCCGCGTCCCGCCGACAGACGGCCAAGGCCAGCGCTTGACAGCCCCCACAAAACTACTACAATAGAAAACACACGTTCCCGTGCCATATTTTCAGGAAAGGAGAGCAGCAATGGCGGAGGAAGTCGTACAAGCCACACCGGAGATCACGGATGACGATAAACTGTGGGCCTTGCTCAGCTGGATCCTTTGGCCGATCGCCCTCATCGCGCTGCTGATGGAGGACAAGAAGCAGCGTCCCTTCATCAAATATAACGCTGTCCAGTCCCTCGCCCTGACCGTCGTCGGCTGGGTCCTCAGCTTCATCCTTAGTTTCGTAGCCATCGGCTGCTTCGTGGGAGTCGCCTGGCTGATCTACGTCATTTACCTGGGTGTGAAAGCCTACCAGGGCGAGTGGGTCACCATCCCCTGGCTCACCGATTTCTGCAAGAATCAGGGGTGGATCTAGTCTCTTTTTATCTCTAGCAAAGCCCCTCCTACAGGAACACCGCGCCAGAGCAACACTGGCCAGGGTGCCCACGCCGCACCCGATGGAATCTTCCTCGAGGGAGGGGCTTTTCTTGCCCGGTTGCTTCAACAACTATTTCACTATCGCCTAGGAGGTCACATCGCCGTGCCGCCTCGAGCCAAACGCTGGCGGATCGCCCCTCCTGCTCCCGCCTCCTACCGGAGCCGACTTTCGGACCTCCACCCCCTGGTCGCGCAGGTGCTCTACAACCGAGGGTTGACCGATCCGGAGGAGGCCCGCTCCTTCCTGAAAGGCCCCTTCGATCTGGACAACCCCTTTCGCCTGCGGGGGATGGACCGGGCGGTGGCCCACATCCGGGAGGCGGTCCGAGCCGGGGTGCCCATCGTGGTCTACGGGGATTTCGACGCCGACGGCATCACGGCAACCGCCCTTCTGGTGCTGACCCTTCGATCGCTGGGTGGGGAGACCTACCCCTACATCCCCCACCGGGTCGAGGAGGGGTACGGCCTCAATCGGTCGGCGCTGACCGAACTGGCGCGGAAGGGCGCCCGCCTCGTGATCACAGTGGACTGCGGGATCCGTTCCCCCGAGGAGGTGGCCCACGCGCGCCGGTTGGGGATGGACGTGATCATCACCGACCACCACACCCTGGGCTCGCGCGTCCCGGAGGCCCTGGCCGTGCTCAACCCCCGTCGGCCGGACTGTCCCTATCCCTACGAGCATCTGACGGGGGTCGGCCTGGCCTACAAACTGGCCCAGGCCCTCCTGCGGGCAAACCGCCAGGTCCCCCTGCCCGGGTCGGCTCCGCTGGAGGAAGAAGAACTTCTGGACCTGGTCGCGCTGGGGACCGTGGCCGATCTGGCCCCGCTGACCGGGGAGAACCGGGCGCTGGTGATCCGGGGGCTGGAGCGGCTCAACACCGCCCCTCGACCCGGGCTGGACGCGCTGATGCGCCTGGCAGGGGTCCACCAGGGCCGGGTCAGCGCGACGACCATCGGCTACGTCCTGGCCCCCCGGCTCAACGCCGCCGGTCGGATCGCCCACGCCAAACTCGCCTACCAACTGCTCACCGTCCAGTACCCCGGCGAGGCGGAGCACCTGGCCCGGCACTTGGACGAACTGAACCGGCAGCGGCAACAACTGACCGCCGAGGCGCTGGACAAGGCGCGGGCGGCCGTCATCGCCGAGGGGGTCGACCGCCCCCTGCTGTTCGTCGCCGATCCCTCCTTCCCCCCCGGCGTCGTCGGCCTGGTCGCCTCCCGCCTGGCGGAGGAGTTCTACCGCCCGGCGATCGTCGTCGAACAGGGAACCGAAGAAAGCCGAGGGTCGGCCCGCTCCATCCCGGAGTTCCACATCACCCAGGCGCTGGACGACTGCGCCGACCTTCTGCTTCGGTACGGAGGCCACCGCGCCGCCGCCGGGTTCACGGTCCGCACGGAGGACCTCCCCGCGTTGAAGGCCCGGCTAACGGCCCTGGCGGAGGAGGCGCTGGAGGGCATCGACCTCACCCCTACCCTGGAGATCGACGCGGACGTGCCGCTACGGGAGATGAACGGGCAGATCTGGCACGCGCTACAGGACCTGCGCCCCTTCGGCGAGGGCAACCCGGAACCTCTGTTCGTCAGCCGCCGCGTGCGGGTCCGCCACCAACGGGCCGTCGGCAGCGACGGGGCCCACCTCAAACTCCTCCTCTCCGACGGCAACACCGTCTGGGACGGCATCGCCTTCCGACAGGGCGATTGGGCCGACCACCTGCCGGACTACGTGGACATCGCCTACCATCTCCAGATCAACGAGTGGGGCGGGGAGAAGCGGCTTCAGTTGAACATCCAGGACATCAGGCCGGTTTGGTAGAACACTGCTTTCTTAGCCTACGAAATTGGGTATAATCGCCTCCGAAAGGAGGTGAGGATGACTCGACGGGAAGATCCATGGGGCAGATTGCGGGCCATATCCCCGGAGAAGCGGAAGTGGCTGCAGGAGATTGTCCGACGGATTGTCACAGCCTTCGCTCCAGACTGCATCATTCTGTTCGGATCTCACGCCTGGGGATCGCCAGAGGCCGACAGTGACGTGGACCTGTTGATCGTCATGGGAAATGGCGAGCGCCCCGCACGACGGAGTGCCCGTGTCGCCCGGCTGCTACTCGATGTGCCCTTTCCTATCGACATCCTGGTCCGCACGCCGAGCGAGGTTGAGCACCGTCTGCGCATCGGCGATCGTTTCATCCGAGAAATCCTAGAGCAGGGGATCCCCCTCTATGAGCGAACGTGACGAGTACCTGCTCGAATGGGTCCGCAAAGCAGAGGAGGACTACGAAGCGGCCCTCACACTGTTCCGACGACGAGCACGTCCTCTTCCAAGTGCCACGTGCTTTCACTGTCAGCAGTGCGCCGAAAAGTACCTTAAGGCCCTCCTGGTCCGGCACGGCCTTGAGGTTCCCCGGACGCATGACCTGAGAGAGCTACGTCGCTTACTCATTACCGCCGAGCCTGCCGTTGACCTGATCACAGATGCTCTCCTGCTCCTCAATCCATATGCCGTGGAATTCCGCTACCCCGGCGAGGAAGCGACGGTAGAGGAGGCCCGAGAGGCTGTCGCTGCTGTGAAGGCTGTACGGCGGTTCGTCCGATCCCGCCTGGGGCTGGAGAAACCCTGATGCGCGTCCTCGTCACCGGCGCGGCCGGGTTCATCGGCAGCCACGTCGCGGAGGCGCTCCTGGCGCGGGGGGACACCGTCGCCGGGCTGGACAACTTCAACGACTACTACAGCCCCGCCCGCAAGCAGGCCAACGTCGCCCCGCTCCTGGCCCACCCCCGCTTCACCCTCCACGAGGCCGACCTGCGCGACGTGGAGACGATGGAGCACATCTGCACCCAGGGCCGGTTCGACGCCGTGGTCCACCTGGCGGCGATGGCCGGGGTCCGCTACTCCATCGAACGCGCCCCCCTCTACGTGGAGGTCAACGTCCGCGGCACGGTCAACCTGCTGGAGGGGGTCCGCAAGGCCGGGACGCCCCACTTCGTCTTCGCCTCCACCTCCTCGGTGTACGGGCGGACGGACCGGCTCCCCTTCCGGGAGGACGACCCGCTGGGCCGCCCTCTGGCCCCCTACCCCGCCACGAAGATCGCCGGGGAGGTGATGGGCCACGCCTACCACAACCTCTTCGGCCTCTCCTTCACCGCCCTCCGCTTCTTCTCCGTCTACGGCCCCCGCGGCCGGCCCGACATGATGCCCTACCACATCACCGACTGCGTCGTCCACGGTCGGACCTTCGCCCTCTACGAGGGCGGGGAGATGTATCGGGATTGGACCTACATCGACGACATCGTCGCCGGAGTGGTGGCGGCGGTGGACCGGCCGATGGGGTACGAGGTGATCAACCTGGGGCGCGGCGAGCCGGTGCGGATGGCCGACTTCGTCGGACTGGTCGAGGAACTGGTGGGGAAACCGGCCCGGATGACCACCCCGCCCGCGCCGCCCAGCGAGCCGCCCATCACCTACGCCGACATCTCCAAGGCCCGCGCCCTGCTCGACTACGAGCCGACCACCTCCGTGGCCGAGGGGATGCGGTGGTTCTGGGAGTGGTACAGGGAGAGCGTGCTGACCGGCCAATGACGAAGGCCCACCGGTCATTGGTCCTTCTCTTCCTCCTGCTCCTCCCCCAGCAGGGGGATCCCCCGCCGGACCCCCGTTTTGGCGCGGTGGAGGCGTTCCACGACCCGGCGGCCGCCGCCGAGGCGGGCGTGGGGTGGGAACGGATCCTCTTCTACTGGTCGGAGTTCCAGCCCAACGGCCCCGATGACTGGAACGACCACCCTTCCGCCGACGGGTGGCTGGACCTCGCCGCCGGGGCGGGCCGGGAAGTCGTCGGCCTCATCAAGTACACCCCCGCCTGGGCCACGGACGGGGAGCCCGGCTGCGGCGTCCCCAGAGGGCTGGACCTGCCGGTGGACGATCCGGGCAACCTTTGGGCCGCCTTCGTCCGACGGCTGGTGGATCGATACGCCGGGAGGATCACCCACTGGGTCATCTGGAACGAGCCGGACATCGCCCCCGGCACCTACGGGGTGGAGTGGTGCGGCTCGGTCGAGGAGTATTACCGACTGCTGAAAGTGGCCTACCTGGCCGCCCACGAGACCGATCCCGACGTGGTCATCCACCTGGCGGGGCTCACCTTCTGGCACGATCGGACCTATCTGCGCCGGTTTCTCGCCGTCGCCACGGCGGATCCCACCGGGCCGGAGCACGGGTACTACTTCGACGTGGTCACCCTCCACATCTACTTCCAGACCGAATCGGTCCCCTACATCCTCAACGAGACCCGCGCGGCCCTGGCCGCCTACGGGCTCCGGAAGCCGATCTGGGTGAACGAGACCAACGCCTCGCCCGACGCCGACCCCCTCTGGCCCATCGAGCGGCCCCGCTGGCGGGTCGACCTGCGGGAGCAGGCCTCCTTCCTCCTCCAGTCCTTCGCCCTCGCCCTGGCCCACGGCGCGGAGCGGGTGGCGGTGTACAAGTGGATGGACGCGGGGCTTCCCCCCGGCGGGGAGCCCTTCGGCCTGATCCGTCCCGACCACAGCCGCCGCCCCGCCTACGACGCATTCCGGCTGATCACGGCCCACTACGCCGGGACGCGGGCAGCCCACGCCTACCGACGGCCGCTCTTCTACCAGGTGACGCTGGATCGGGGGGACCGGACGACGCGGGTACTCTGGGCGCGGACGGCGACGACGGTGACGATCGTGCTGCCCGCGCTGGCTCCGGAGGGGTTGCTGGTGGCCCAGACCGGGGAGGCGGAGCCGATCCGGCCGGTGAACGGGGCCTATACGGTGGTCCTGCCCGGCGCCCGCTGCGCCGACGAACTGGGGTGCATCATCGGCGGGCCGACCTACCTGCTGGTGGAGGCTGCGCCGACCGGAGGGTCCGGCGGGGTGGGGAGGGCCGTCCTGCCGGAGGAGCCGACCGTTGAGGCGACGACCACCCCAACCCCCACCGCCACGCCCACTCCGTCCCCGACGCCCACCTCGACCCCGACCGCCACGCCCACTCCGACGGTCACCCCGACCCCCACCGCGACGG
This sequence comes from uncultured Anaerolineales bacterium, assembly GCA_964580565.1. Taxonomy (GTDB): domain Bacteria; phylum Chloroflexota; class Anaerolineae; order B4-G1; family DUEL01; genus DUEL01. Next base: position 29,579 of record CAZOLN010000005.1, on the reverse strand, counting down.
CCACGCCGTCTCCCACCCCCTCCCCGACGCCCGTGCTCTACGAGGCCCACGACCCCGCCGCTCGCCGGGCCGTCGGCTCCGCGCTGGGCGCGCTCCTGTTCGTGCTGGGCCTAGCCGTCGTCTGGGGGCTCCTGCGCCGTCGGGGATGAGCCGTACTCCCCGAACACCCACCGCCCGCCGACCATCGTGCCCACCACCTGCGTCTCCGGGATGGCGTCGGGATCGCAGGTGAAGATGTCCCGGTCCAGCACGATCAGGTCGGCCAGGTACCCCGGCGCCAGCCGCCCCAGCCGGTCCTCCATCCCCGCCGCGTAGGCCGCGCCCCAGGTGTAGGCCCGCACCGCCTCTTCGACGGTGATCCGTTGCTCGGGACGCCACCCCTCGGGGCCGCCGTACCCGTCGGGCCGGGCGCGGGTGACACCGGCGTGGATGCCCAGGAAGGGATTCAGGTCCTCCACGGGGCAGTCCGACCCGAAGGCCAGCACCGTCCCGGCATCCAGCAAACTCTGCCAGGCGTAGGCAGTGGTGCACCGGTCCCCCCAGTACCGGTCGGCCATCGGCGCATCCTGAGTGGCGTGGATCGGCTGCATCGAGGCGACGACCCCCAGCGCGGCCAGCCGGCCCACGTCGTCGGGGTGGAGCAGTTGGACGTGCTCGATGCGGTGGCGCAGGCCCGACCCGCCGACCCCGGCGAGCACGTCCAACACCATCCGGTTGGCCCGGTCGCCGATGGCGTGGACCGCCAGGGGGAGCCCCCCTCCGACGGCCCGGCGGGCCAGGTCCTCCAGCGCTTCCCGGTCGAGGGTGAGGATGCCGACGTTATTCGGCTCCCCCTCGTAGGGGGCCAGCATCGCCGCCGTGCGCTGGCCCAGCGCGCCGTCGGCGAAGACCTTGACCCCGCCGACGCGCAGCCGGTCGTCCCCAAATCCCGCCCGCAGGTGGAGCGCCAGCGCGTGGTCGAGCGCTTCGACGGGCAGGTACTGCACGACGCGCAGCCCCAGCGCGCCCCGGTCGCGGAGCCGCTGGAGGGCGTCGAAGGTGGTCAGGTCGCCCATCTGGTGGACGGAGGTGAGCCCCACCCGCCAGGCCCGCTCGAAGGCCTCCGGCAGCGCATCGGCCACCGTTTCGGCGTCCGGCTCCGGGACGGCCCGCCGGATCAACTCCATCGCCTCTTCCAGGAAGAGGCCCGTGGGCCGGCCGGAGGGGTCCCGCTCGACGCGCCCGCCCTCCGGATCGGGGGTCTCCGCCTCGACGCCGGCCTCCCGCATCGCTAACGCGTTCGCCACCAGCGCGTGGCCGCTCTTGGCGGTGAGCGCGACCGGATGGTGGGGGGCGACCCGGTCCAGGTCGGCCGCTGTGGGGAAGCGCGGATCGGGCCACGTCTCCTGATCCCACCCCCGGCCCAGCACCCACTCGCCGGGCGGGGTCGTGTGGACCCGCTCCGCCACCCGGTCCAGCATCTCCCCCAGCGACCGGCAGTCCCGTAGGTCCACCTCCCGCAGCCCCAGGGCGAACCAGCCCAGGTGGATGTGGGCGTCGGTGAGGCCGGGGAGGACGGTGCGGCCCTCCAGGTCGAAGACCCGCACGCCCCGGCCCGCCAGGTCCTGCAGGTCCTCCCCGCCGACGGCGACGACCCGCCCCCCGGTCACCGCTAGAGCGGAGGCCAGCGGACGGCGGGGGTCCAGCGTGCGGATGCGGCCGTTGACGAGGAGCAGGTCCGGCCTCACCCGGCACCTCCCCGCAGGGGGAACTCCGCCAGGACGGAGTACTCCGCCCCGGTGGGCTTGAGGACGCTGCGGAAGAGGATGAACCGGTCGGCGGGGGCTTCCCCCAGCCGACCGACCTCGACGGCGGAGACGGCCCGGCCGATGAGGGCCCGGTCGCCGGGGGGGACCCGTCGGTTGACCCGGCCCAGGGTCAGGTGGGGGGTGAACCCCCGACCCTCGGGCGGGTAGCCGAAGGGGGCCACCACCTCCTCGATGGCGTCCTGCAGGGCGGCCAGCCGGCCCGTGGGCTCCTGGACCCCCACCCAGATGACGCGGGGGCGGCGGAGGTTGGGGAAGCAGCCGAGCCCCTCCACGGTGAAGGTGGAGGGGGGCGCGTTGCGGGCCACCGCTGCCAGCGCGGCCTTGATCTCGGGGAGTTTGTCCACCGGCGTGTCGCCGAGGAACTTCAGCGTGAGGTGGATCCCCCCCGCGCGGACCCATCGCACGCTGCGCGGGGGGACCTCCCGCTCCAGCCGCTGCTGCACCCGGGCCAGTTGGTCCAGCAGGTCGTCCGGCAGGGGGATGGCGATGAAGGTTCGAACCGTTTCCATTTTCGCACTCCGTATCTTGATACCACAGAGGCACAGAGGGCACAGAGTTTCTCTCTGTTCGAAGAGGCCTCTGTGTTCTCCGTCTCTCCGTCGAGCAAAAGGTGCGTCGCACCTCCCCTACCCGCCCGGCGGGGCACCTTGGAGGTGCGTCGCACCTTCCCTACTCCTCCGCCCGGGGCCGGTCGAACGCCGGCGCGTAGGGCTTGATGTCCAGGACGGGGGAGCCGTCCCAGGCGTCCAGTCCGATCACCTCCAGGACGTTCCTTTCTACGCGCAGGATACGGGCGACGGTGGCGCCGATGGGGTTGGGGCGGCGGGGGCTGCGGGTGGCGAAGACCCCCCGCATCGGGCGGGTGGGGTCGCCGCGGGGGTGGACCCGCAGCGCGTACCCCTCCGACCGGTGGAACCAGAAGAGGACCAGGACGTCATCGCCCGGGCGCAGCCCGTCCAGCCCCTCGGCCAGGTCCGGATCGATGACGATGCGGGCCGGGCGGGTGCGCAGTTCGTCGCCGGCCAACCCCTCCGGGTCGCGCCGCTCCACGTAGCCGATCGGGCAGCAGGAAAGGTGCAAAGGGTTCCCGTCCACACCCCGGTCTTACCACATCCCGGCCGATCTGTCAAAGTCCTTTCCGGTCCGGAGCCGCACTGACCCAAAGAGCCGGTGCTGGTCGGGGTTGCTCCCCAGCGCCGCCTCTTCGGGGCGGCGCGGACCCGGTCGGCTGGGCCACTCTCTTGGAGGAGGTAGCCAAAGACCGCCTCGGCGACGACGGAGCAGAGGGCTTCGGTCAGCATAACGGGTTCCTCCTTGCGGCGGGGGTGCTCCCTGCCTCAAAGTATAGCCGAAAAGTGGGGAGGGGCAAAATTCTGACCTCACCCCCACCCCCGCCGCCTTCGGCGGCACCCCCTCCCCCTCTCCCAATGGGAGAGGGGGAGGGGGTCGGGGGGAGGGGGTGAGGTCGCAAGTTGACGAGGGGAAAAAGCGCGGTATAATTGAAAACGGATTTCAATACGGAGGCCATCCGGTGCTAGAGGATCTTCCTGAGGGATGGACACAACAGATCCGACAGGCCGGGTACCGGCTGACGCGGCCTCGGCAGGCGGTCCTCCGCGTGCTGGCGGAGAGTGAGGTCGCCCTCACCGTGGCGGAGGTCCACCGCCGCGCCCGCGCCCGCTACCCGCGGCTGGGGCTGGTCACGGTCTATCGCACGCTGGACCTGCTGCTCAACCTGGGGCTGGTGCATCGGCTGCCCGGCGAGGTGGGCGGCCAACTGTACGTCCGGGCGGACCTGCACCCCCACGGCCACCTCCTCATCTGCCGCTCCTGCCACCGGGCGGTGGAGATCCCCTGCACCGGCCTGGAGGAGATGACCCACGAGGTCGAACGGCAGACCGGCTTCGCCGTCCAGGGCCACTGGCTGGAACTGTTCGGCCTCTGCCCGGCCTGCCGGGAGGGAACGGACGGAGGATGATGAAACCACAGAGACACAGAGGACGCAGAGTTCTCTCTGTGGTCATCGGATGGGTCACGGTGTGTTTCCTCGCGGCCTGCGCGCCTGCGCCGACGGCGACGGCGGAACCGACCCTCACCCCGGTCCCGCTGGCGGAGGGGGAGCGGCTGCGGGTGGTGGCGACGACGACGATCGTCGGCGACGTGGTCGCCCAGGTGGGTGGGGAGGCCATCGACTTGACCGTGCTCCTGCGGCCCGGCGAGGACCCCCACACCTACCACCCCCGCCCGTCCGACCTGACCGCCGTCGCCGAGGCCCACGTCCTCTTCGTCAACGGCCTGGGGCTGGAGGCTTTTCTGGATGAGACGCTCCGCAACGCGGGCGGGGATCGGCCCGTGGTCTCCGTCTCGGAAGGGATCACCCCCCGCCAGCACCCCCGCGACCCCGACCAGCCCGACCCCCACGTCTGGTTCGACGTGCGGAACGTGATGGTCTGGGTGGATAACATCGAAACGGCCCTCTCGACACTGGACCCCGCTCACGCAGACGTCTACGCCGCCAACGCGGCCGCCTATCGGGAGGAACTGGAAGCGCTGGACGAGTGGATCGTCGAGCAGGTGGCGACGGTGCCGGAGGAGAACCGGAAACTGGTCACCAACCACCCGGCCTTCGGCTACTTCGCCGACCGGTACGGCTTCGAGCAGGTCGGCACCGTCTATCCGGTCAGCCCCTCGGCGGAGCCCTCGGCCCAGGACATCGCCCAACTGGAGGAGGCGATCCGCCAGTACGGGGTCCCGGCCGTCTTCGCCGAGAATACCGTCAACCCGGCGCTGGCCCAGCAGGTCGCCCAGGATACGGGCGTCGCCCTGGTCCCCCTCTACACCGGCTCGCTGGGAGGGCCGGGGAGCGGGGTGGAGAGTTACATCGACCTGATGCGGTACGACGTGGAAGCGATCGTGAGCGCGCTGCGGGGAGACGGCGGGGCAGGAGGAGGGGACGAATGAGAGGATGTGAGGTACTGCGCGTTGAGGGGGTCACCATCGGCTACGACGGCCGGCCGGTGCTGGAGGACGTGACCTTCTCCGTCTTCGGCGGGGAGCAGATCGCCGTCGTCGGGCCGAACGGGGCGGGCAAATCGACCCTCTTCAAGGCGATCGCCGGCCTCCTCCCCCTCTGGTCCGGCCGGATCTCCGTCTTCGGCTGCGATCCCCACCGGGAGCCGGTGGAGATCAGTTACGTCACCCAACGGAGCGAGGTCGACCTCTCCTTCCCGGTCACCGTGGCGGACGTGGTGATGATGGGCCGCGTGGGGCGGATGGGGTGGCTGCGCTGGCCCTCGCGGGCGGACCGGGAGGCGGTGCGGGAGGCGCTGGCCCAGGTCGGGATGGAGGATCTGGCCGATCGGCAGATCGGTGAACTCTCCGGCGGGCAGCAGCAGCGGGTCTTTATCGCCCGCGCGCTGGCCCAGGGGGCGGACCTGCTCCTGATGGACGAGCCGTTCGCCGGGGTGGACGCCACCAGCGAGCAGGCCATCCTCAATCTCCTGGACCGGCTGAAGGCGAAGGGGATGACCGTCCTCCTCTCCACCCACGACCTGAACCTGGCCGCCGACCGGTTCGACCGAGTCCTCCTCCTCAACCGGCGGCTCATCGCCCACGGGGCCCCCGAGGAGGTCTTCTGCCCGGAGGTCCTCCGGCAGGCCTACGGCGGCCAACTGGCGATCTGGGAGCACGAGCGGGGGTTGGTGATGCTGGGGGACGGCCATTGCTCGATGGGGGAGAACCGATGATCGATTGGCTGCTGGCACCATTGGCATATCCCTTTATGATGCGTGGGCTGATCGCCTCGGTGCTGGTCGGCACCGTCTGCGCGGTGCTGGGCACCTACGTGGTGCTGAAGGGGATGGCCTTCTTCGGCGACGCGCTGGCCCATGCCATCCTCCCCGGCGTGGCGGTGGCCTACCTGGCCGGATGGCCCCTCTTCGCCGGGGCGCTGGTCACCGGCATCGGCGTCGCCGTGGGCATCGGCTACCTCTCCCGCCGGGGGCAGTTGAAAGAGGACACCGCCATCGGCATCCTCTTCTCCGGCGCCTTCGCCCTGGGGATCGCCCTCCTCAGCACGGTGGAGGCGTACACGGTGGACCTGACCCATTTCCTGTTCGGCAACGTCCTCGGCGTCTCCACCGCCGACCTGTGGACGACGGGGGTGCTGGGGGCGATCGTCCTCCTGCTGGTGGCAGCCCTCTACAAGGAGTTCCTGGTGATGGCCTTCGACCCGGTGCTGGCCCAGGTGCTCCGCCTGCCGACCACCGCGCTCCATTACCTGCTCCTGGTGATGCTGGCCGCCACGGTGGTCGTCGCCCTGCAGACGGTGGGGGTGGCGCTGACGGTGGCGATGCTGGTCACTCCGGCCGCCACCGCCTACCTGCTCACCCGCCGCCTCCTGCCGATGATGGCGCTGGCGGCCTTTCTGGGGAGCCTCTCCGCCGTGGCTGGGCTTTACCTTTCCTTCTACCTCAACGTCGCCTCCGGGCCCGCCGTGGTCCTGATCTGCACCGGCCTCTTCCTGCTCGCGCTGCTCTTCTCCCCTCGTCGGGGACTGGTGTGGGAGCGGATCGGACGGACGGGAGGGTGATATGCCGATCTACGAGTACTACTGTTCCCGATGCGACGCCCGTTTCGACCACTGGGCCCGTCGGTTCGACGAGCCGCCCCCGCCGTGCCCCGGCTGCGGGTCGCGCGACGTGCAGAAACTGATCTCGGCCGCCCACCGGGGCCGCCCGGAAACGGAGCGGCGGGCCGACTACGACGCGCGCGCCCGCCAGGTCGATCCGAACGACCCCCAGGAGATGGCCCGCCTCCTCCGGAAAGCCGGAAGCCTGGCCGACGAGGCCGCCCCGATCGACCGGGAGGCCTTCCGGGAGATCGTCGCCCGGCGGGCGGAGGGGGCGAAGGACGAGGACCTGCAGGACGTGGTGGACGCCATCCCCTTCCCCCGCCAGACCTTCGCGCCGGAGCACGACGGCCCCCACGTGCCCCTGCTTCCCCTGCACGAGCACGACCACGACCACGGTGGCGGGGAAGGTGCAGCCAAGAAGCGGAGCCCGAGGAGGGCGAGGCACCTCGGGTGGGGGTGATTGGGTGACCGGGCGACTGGGTGATTGGGTGACTGGGTGATTGGAGGGGGCATGTGGCTGGTGAGCGCGTGTCTGCTGGGGATGCCGACGGCGTATGACGGGGAGGGCCGTCCGGTGGAGTGGCTGATCGAACGGGCGGCGCGGGGGGAGGTGGTGCCGATCTGCCCCGAGGTGGCCGGAGGGCTGCCCGTGCCCCGTCCTCCGGCGGAGATCGTCGGCGGCAGCGGCGAGGACGTGCTGGACGGGCGGGCGCGGGTGGTCACCATCGACGGCCGGGACGTGACGGAGGCCTACCTGCGCGGGGCCGAGGCGGCCCTGGCGACAGCCCGGCGATTGGGGATCCGAAAGGCGATCCTGAAATCCCACAGCCCCTCCTGCGGTTGCCGCTTCATCTACGACGGCACCCACTCCGGCCGTCTGATCCCCGGCCAGGGCGTCACCGCCGCGCTGCTGCGCCAGCAGGGCATCGAGGTGGTGTCGGAAGAAGGCTTAAACGCAGAACGTGAAACGTGAAACATGAAACGCTCCACATCCTGCTGATCGAACCCTACTGCGGCGGAAGCCACCGGGCCTGGGCAGAGGGGTACGCCCGGCACAGTCGCCACCGGGTGGACCTGCTGACCCTGCCCGCCCGCTTCTGGAAGTGGCGGATGCAGGGCGGGGCGGTCACGCTGGCGGAGGAGGTCCTGCAGATGAACACCCGCCCGGACCTCCTGCTGGTCACCGATATGCTCAACCTGCCCGCCTTCCTGGGCCTCACCCGCCGCCTCCTGGCCGACGTGCCGGTGGCCCTCTACTGCCACGAGAACCAACTGACCTACCCGCTCCCCCCCGGCGAGAAGCGGGACCTGACCTACGGGATGATCAACTGGCTCTCGATGCTCGCCGCCGATCGGGTCTTCTTCAACTCGGCCCACCACCTGGAGGATTGGTTCGACGAACTCCCCCGCCTCCTGAAGCACTTTCCCGACTACACCCACGTCCACCGGATCGAGGAGGTGCGCGCCAGATCGGCGGTGCTGCCGGTGGGGATCGACCTGGCCCGGTTGGACGCAGCGCGGCCGGAGGGGCGCAGAGAAGGGCCGCCGCTGATCCTCTGGAACCAGCGGTGGGAGTACGACAAGGACCCGCAGACCTTCTTCCGGGCGCTGGACGTGCTGATGGAGGAAGGGCTGGACTTTCGGGTCGCGCTGGCCGGGGCCAACGTCCGTCAACGGCCGGAGGAGTTCGAGGCGGCGCGGGAGCGACTGGGAGAGCGGGTGGTCCACTTCGGCCACGCCGACGAAGCGACCTACGCCCGCCTCCTTTGGCAGGCGGACGTGGTGGTGAGCACCGCGATCCACGAGTTTTTCGGCGTCGCCGTCGTCGAAGCGATCTACTGCGGCTGCTTCCCCGTCCTCCCCCGTCGGCTCTCCTACCCGGAGATCGTGCCGCCTGCCCACCACGATCGGTGTCTCTACGAGAATTTCGACGGGTTGCTGGAGCGGTTGCGCTGGGCGCTGGCCCACACGGACGAGGCCCGTTGCCTTGCCGCTTCGCTGCGAGAGGCGGTGGCCCGTTTCGACTGGAGGGACATGGCTCCCCAGTACGACCGGGCTCTGGAGGAGGTGAAGCATGCCTGACCAGAAACAGATGGGTTCCAACACACATCGCGCAACACGCAACACGCATCACTTTCCCTGGTATGGCTGGCTGGGCGCGGCGATCGTCCTCGTCGCCGAGGCGCTCCTCTTCGCCCGCCAGCCCTTCGTCAGCCAGTGGTTCACCCCTATCGTCTGGACCGGCTACATCCTCTTCGCCGACGGGCTCGCCTTCCGCCTGCGGGGCCGCTCCCTGATCCACGACCGTCCCCGTGAGGCGCTGCTGATGGCCTGGCTATCCGTCGGCTGCTGGCTGGTCTTCGAGGTGTACAACATGCATCTGTGGAACTGGTATTACGTCGGCGTCCCGGAGAACCCCTGGGCGCGGAACCTGGCCTACCTGTGGTCGTTCGCTACCATCTTCCCCGGCGTCCTTGAGACGGCGGACGTGCTGGACGGCCTCGGCCTGTTCCGGACGGCGCGGGTCCGCCCGCGGGAGATGTCCTCCCTCTGGCTCTCCGCCTCCTTCCTGCTCGGCATCGCCTTCCTGACCATCCCCCCGCTCCTCCCCGTCCAGGCCGCCCGATACACCTTCGCCTTCGTGTGGATTGGGTTCATCCTCCTCCTCGAGCCGCTCAATCGGGCGCTGGGGGCGCCCTCCGTCTACCGGTCGCTGGAGGAGGGCGATCCCCGCCCCCTCTACATCCTCCTCGTGGCAGGGGGCATCTGCGGCCTGCTGTGGGAGTTCTGGAACTTCTGGGCCGCGGCGGGGTGGCGATACGCCATCCCCTGGCCTCTGGACTTCGGCGTATACTACTTCCGGATGCCGATCCTGGGGATGCTGGGGTTCCCCCCCTTCGCGCTGGAGTGCTATGCGATGTACCATTTCCTGCGACGGATGCTGGGAGGGGATCGGCTGTGGGGCATCCGATCAAACTGATCGCCAGACCTTCCCAATCCGCCCGACTTGGGGTATAATCCCCCTCCGAAGCGAAGTTACACCTTTACCTCGCCAGATCGACCGCAAGGAGTGATACCGGTGAGCGAACAATTCCGTGTCCTCATCGCCAAGCCGGGCCTGGACGGCCACGATCGAGGGGCCAAGGTGGTCGCGCGGGCCCTCCGGGATGCCGGGATGGAGGTCATCTACACCGGCCTCCGGCAGACGCCGGAGATGATCGTCGAGGCCGCCCTGCAGGAGGATGTGGACGCCATCGGGCTGAGCATCCTCTCCGGGGCCCACATGACCCTGGTCCCGCGCGTCCTTGAAGGGCTCCGTGAGGCCGGCCTGGAAGACGTCAAGGTCTTCGTCGGCGGGATCATCCCCGACGAGGATGCCGAAACCCTCCGGAAGTTGGGGGTCGTCGAGATCTTCGGTCCCGGCACCTCCACCCAGACCATCGTCGAGGCTTTTCGCCGCCACCTGGCCGGGGGATGACGTGGACCTGGTAAAGAAGGCTCTGGCTGGGGACCGGCGCGCGCTAGCCCGGCTCCTCTCGCTTGTCGAAGACGACGGGCCACAGGCCCGAGAGGCCCTCACGGCCCTCCATCCCCACACCGGCCGCGCCCACATCGTGGGGGTGACCGGCGCACCAGGCACCGGGAAGTCCACCCTGGTCAACGAACTCGCCAAAACCCTCCGTGCGCAGGGGGTCACCGTCGGCATCATCGCTGTGGACCCCACCAGCCCCTTCACCGGCGGAGCGATCCTGGGGGACCGGGTGCGGATGCGGGACCTGGCTGGCGACCCCGGCATCTTCATCCGCAGCATGGCCACCCGCGGCAGCCTGGGCGGGCTGGCCCGCGCCACCGGCGACGCGGTGAAGGTGCTGGACGCGGTGGGCTTTCAGACCGTCCTGGTGGAGACGGTCGGCGTGGGCCAGGCGGAGGTGGACGTGGCCCGCACTGCGCACACCGTCGTCGTGGTGGAGGCACCAGGGCTGGGAGACGACGTCCAGGCGCTAAAGGCCGGTCTCTTAGAGATCGCCGACATCCTGGTGGTGAACAAGGCGGATCGCCCCGGGGCCGGGCAGACGGCGCGTGCCCTGGAGGTCACCCTGGACCTGGGGCGGAACAACGCCGGAGGTCACGACGCCTGGCGGCCCCCCATCCTCCAAACCATCGCGCTCAACGGGACCGGCGTGAAGAAGGTCGCCGAGGCTATCGCGACCCACAAGGCGTACCTCCAGAAGAGCGGCCTTTGGGACCGGCGGGAGCGGGAGCGGGCCCGCGCCGACCTGATGCGGGCGCTGGAGGAGGCGCTGCTCGATCGGCTGATCGAGCGCGTGGGGAAGGAAGAACTGGACCACTGGGTAGAGCGGATCGTGGCGCGGGAGACGGACGTCTACAACGCCGTGAGCGCGCTCGTCGAATGAGCCCTCTCCCGCCCATCCACTATGGACGGTCGGTGACGGACGGTCAGCAGCGGGTGTCGAGCCGGCCGGGCTCCCTGTCGACCGATGTCACCTACCACAGGAGGCACGATGATCACCGGTGAGATCGTCCGATTACGCCCCATTGAGCGGGAGGACGTCCCCCGTTTCGCCCGCTGGTTCTCCGATCCGGAGGTCCGCCGACACCTCTTCATCCACATCCCTCCCTCCCTTGCGCAGGAGGAGCGATGGTTCGAGCGCCTCCAGGAACGGCTGGCCCGCAACGAGGACCTGGTCCTAGCCATTGAGACGCTGGAGGGGGTCCACATCGGCAACATCGGCCTGCACCGGATCAACTGGAAGGACCGAAACGCGGAGTTAGGGATCGTCATCGGCGAGAAAGAGTACTGGGACCAGGGATACGGCACCGATGCCATCCGTACCCTCCTGCGGTTCGCGTTCGAGGAGATGAACCTGCACCGGGTTTTCCTGCGGGTGGACGCCGACAACCTGCGCGGCATCCGTTGCTACGAGAAGTGCGGCTTTCGACGAGAGGGGACGCTGCGCGAGATCGTCTTCCGAGAAGGGGCGTACCGCGATCAACTGATAATGAGCGTCCTCCGGCCCGAATGGGAGAAGCGAGGGCGGTAGACTTTAGACCGGGAAGGGGAGACCATGCACGGAGAGATCAAACTGTTCAGCGGAACCGGCTGCGCACCGCTAGCCAAAGAGATCAGCGAGTACCTGGGCGTCCCGCTCTCAGGCCGGGACGTCATCCGCTTTCCCAACGAGAACATCTTCGTCCGCCTGCACGAGAGCGTCCGAGGCCAGGACGTCTTCCTGATCCAGACCACCTCCTCTCCGGTCAACGAGAACATCATGGAACTGCTGATCTTCCTCGATGCGCTGCGGCGGGCATCTCCCGACCGGATCACGGCGGTGATCCCTTACCTGGCCTACGGCCGGTCGGACAAGAAAGACCAGCCTCGCGTGCCGATCACCGCCCGCCTGATCGCCGATATGATCACCATCGCCGGGGCGAACCGTTACATCACCCTCGATCTCCACGCCGATCAGATCCAGGGCTTCTTCAGCATTCCTGGCGACACGTTGACCGCCTTCTCTATTCTCTCCGACTACCTCAAGGAAAAGCAACTGGAGAACGCGGTGGTCGTCGCGGCGGATCTGGGGTTTGCCAAGAAGGCGCGGAACCTGGCGGAGGAGTTGGAACTTCCGCTGGCAATGGTGGAGAAACGCCGCGTGGGGAGGGATACCGAGGCCCTCACCCTTGTGGGCGAGGTGGAAGGGCACGATGTCGTCATCGTTGACGACGAGGTGGACACCGGCAGCACCATCGTCAACGCTGTGAAGACGGCGCGGGACCACGGCGCACGGGACATCTATGTCTGCTTCGCACACCCCGTCCTCTCGCCGCCGGCCGCCGAGCGGCTGCGGGGGCTGGACGTGAAGGAGTTCATCACCACCAACTCCATCCCGATCCCGCCGGAGAAACAACTGCCCCGGCTGACCGTCCTCTCCGTCGCTCCGCTGCTCGGGGAGGTCATCCGCCGGGTCCACGAAGGGCGCAGCGTCGGCGAGGTCTTCAAGCGATACCACAAGTACCGATAAGGGGCCCGACTACACCTCCTCGCTGTCCCGCTTCGTCAAATAGTGTATCCCCCGATCGATCTCGATGTACCCGGCCTTCTGGAAGAGCGCCAGGGAGGCCGGGTTGTCGCTTTCCACCAGCGCAGCGATGATCCGCATGCCCTGCTCCCGGAGCCAGGCCTCCGCTGCCTCGATGAGCCGCAGGCCGTACCCCCGCCGACGATAGGCGGGGTCCACCGCCAGCCGGTTGATCCACCCTTTGCGGCTGTCGTGCGTCGCCAGGACCACGCCGACCAGCCTCCCGTCCACCTCCAGCCCCAGGATCGCCGCCACGCCGCTCTTCAACTGGCGGGCGATCGCCTCCCGACTGTCCCGCCCCTTCGGGCGCAGGGAGTGCAGACCGGCCCGCTGCCACAGGCCCAACAGCGCGTCGTAGTCCTCAACGGTGAGAAGACGGATGGTCTCGGTCATAAGCCTACCTCGCAGAAGATACCGAATGTGAGCAGCAAGATACAGGACGCAGGATGCAAAAGGTGCCAGGCGAGCCATCCTCACCCAGCACCTCGCTACCCCTTTTCCCTACTTCCCTGCTTCCTTGCTTCCTGTTTCCTCCTACGCATCCATATCCGGAATGCTCCGCCGGAGGATCTCGTACTGCTCCAGCGCCTTCCCCGCCCCGAGGGCCACGCAGGCCATCGGCGCTTCGGCCACCCAGGCCGGGACCCCCGTCTCCTGGGTGATCAACTCGTCGATCTTGCGCAGCAGAGCCGTGCCGCCCACCAGGGCGATCCCCCGCTCGATGATGTCGGAGGCCAACTCGGGTGGGGTTCGCTCCAGCACCGCTTTGACGACGTTGACCATCGCCGCCAGCGGCTCCGCCAGCGCCTCGGTGATCTCGTCGGAGGAAACCTCGATGGTTCGCGGGAGCCCGCTGACCTGGTCGCGGCCCTGCACCTCCATCGTCAACGGCTCCTCCAGCGGAAGGGCGCTGCCGATGCGGATCTTGACCTCTTCCGCGGTGGGCTGGCCGATGAGCAGGTTGTACTTCCGGCGGACGTAGGCCGCGATCGCCTCGTCCAGCCGAACCCCGCCCACGCGGACGGAACTGGCGGCGACGATGCCGTTGACGGCGATCACCGCCGCCTCGCTGGCCCCGCCCCCCAGATCGACCACCATGTTGCCCGACGGCGTGCCGATGGGAAGGCCGGCTCCCAGGGCCGCAGCGATGGGCTCGGGGATCAGATGGGCCCGTCCGGCCCCGGCGTCCAGTGCCGCCTCTCGCACCGCTCGCCGCTCCACGCTGGTCACCCCATAGGGCACACTGATCATCACGCGGGGCTTGAACAACCGGGAGAGCCCCCCTGCCTTTCGCAGGAAGTAGTAGAGCATCCGCTCGGTGACCAAGTAGTCGGCGATGACGCCGTTCCGCAACGGCCGGATCACCTCGAACGCCCCCGGCGTCCGGCCCATCATCGCCCTCGCCTCCTCCCCTACGGCGACGATCCTCTCCTCGTCGACGGAGATGGCGACCAGCGAGGGCTCCTGCAGGACGATCCCCCTGCCCTTCACGTACACAAGCACGTTGACCGTGCCCAGGTCGATCCCGATCTCTTTACCCAGCAATTCCTCCTCCGCGACGGATAGATAACCACAGAGACGCAGAGGGCACAGAGTTTTAAGAGGGTTTTCAGTCGGACGACTCCGGCCTCTCCGATTCGATCCGATACCGACGGCGGCGGGCGACCCGCAGCCGCACCAGGGAGCGACGGAGGGCGGCAACCGCCTCCGCCCGCATCTCCGGCGGCGGTTCCTTCTTCAGCAACTCCTCCGCACGCCGCCGGGCCGCCTCCGCCCGTTCTATGTCGATCTCCTCCGCCCGCTCAGCTACGTCCGCCAGCACGATCACCCGGTCGGGCAGCACCTGCATGTAGCCGCCGTGGATGGCGAACACCAGTTCCTCCTCCCCCTGCCGGGCGACCAGCGCGCCTTCCTTCAACACGGCAACCAGAGGAGCGTGGCGGGGGAGAACCCCCATCTCCCCGTCCATCCCGGGAGCCAGGACGGAGTCCACCTCCCCGGTGAACAACTCTCGCTCCGGCGTCACGATACTCAACTGCAGTCCCATCGCTACCCGCCCGTCCTCAGGCCGTGCGCAGCGTCTTCGCCTTCTCCACGGCCTCGTCGATGGTGCCGACCATGTAGAAGGCCTCCTCCGGCAGGTCGTCGTGCTTCCCCTCCAGGATCTCCCGGAAGCCGCGGATCGTCTCCTCGATCGGGACGTAGGCCCCCGGTCGGCCGGTGAACCGCTCCGCCACGTGCATCGGCTGGGTGAGGAACCGCTGGATCTTCCGCGCCCGCGCCACCGTCAGTTTGTCCTCCTCGGACAATTCCTCCACACCCAAGATGGCGATGATGTCCTGCAGGTCCTGATACCGCTGGAGCACCCGCTTCACCTCCTGGGCGACCGCGTAGTGCTCCTCCCCCACGATGCGCGGGTCGAGGATGCGCGAGGCCGACGTCAGCGGGTCCACCGCCGGATAGAGGCCCTGGGCCGCCAGCCGACGCTCCAGCGTGATGGTCGCGTCCAGGTGGGCGAAGGTGGTGACGGGTCCGGGGTCGGAATAGTCGTCCGCCGGGACGTAGACCGCCTGCATCGAGGTGATGGCACCCCGGCGGGTGCTGGTGATCCGCTCCTGGAGTTCGCCCATATCGGTCCCCAGCGTCGGCTGGTACCCCACCGCGCTCGGCATCCGGCCCAGGAGGGCGGAGACCTCCATCCCGGCCATCACGAAGCGGTAGATGTTGTCGATGAAGAGAAGCACATCGATTCCCTTATCACGGAAGTACTCCGCCATCGTCAACCCGGTGAGGCCGACGCGGAAGCGGACCCCCGGCGGCTCGTTCATCTGGCCGAAGACCATCACCGCCCGGTCGATCACCCCCATCTCGGTCAGGGTCTGATAGAACTCCGTACCCTCGCGGCTCCGCTCGCCGACGCCGCAGAAGACGGAGACGCCGCCGTGGTACTTGGCGATCGTGTAGATCAACTCGTAGATGATGACCGTCTTGCCGACGCCTGCCCCACCGAAGATCCCGGTCTTCCCACCCCGCGTGAAGGGGGCGACCAGGTCGATGACCTTCATTCCGGTCTCGAAGAACTCGCTGAAAGCGGCCTGTTCTTCATAAGGAGGCGCGGAACGGTGGATCGGTCGGCGCTCCGTCGTCTCCACGGGCCCCTTGCCGTCGATGGGCTCCCCCAGCACGTTGAAGACGCGCCCCAGCGTGGCCTCGCCCACGGGGACGGAGATGGGCGTGCCGTCGGTGTAGGCGGGCATCCCCCGCTGGAGGCCGTCGGTGGTGTCCATCGCCACGCAGCGAACCCAGTTGCCCGGCAACTGCTGCTCCACCTCCAGCACCAGCGTCCTCCCGTCCATCGGGACTTCCACAGCGCTGTAGATCTCCGGCAGGTCCTCCGGGGCGAACTCCACGTCCACCACCCCACCCTTGACCTGTACGATTCGACCGACTGCCCTACGGGCCATCGCCACCTCCTGGTCTGTTGAGTCAACAAATCGGTGAATCAGCGAGTCACCCAATCACCCAATCACCCAATCACCGCGAACGGGCTTCCTCCAACTGCCGCAACGCCTCCGCGCCCCCGGCGATGTCCAGCAACTCCCGAGTGATCATCCGCTGGCGGGCCTTGTTGCGGGTCAGGGTCAGGTCCCGCAGCAGGTCCTCCGCGTTGTCGGTGGCGTTGCGCATCGCCACCTGCCGCGCGGCGTGCTCGCTGGTCGCCGCCTCCAACGCCGCCTGATAGACCTGCAGTTCGGTGAACCGGGGGAGGACGGCGTTCAGGACCGTCGTCGGATCGGGCTCATAGAGGTAATCGGCCACGGGGGCGGGCCGCATATCCACCACGTACTCGCTCACCGCCTGATCGTCCAACATCGTGGGCCGGAGGGGCAGCAGCCGTCGAACCACCGGCCGCTGGCGCAGGAGGTTGACGAAGTCGGTGTAGGCCAGAAAGACCTCGTCGGCCCGCCCCTCCAGGAACTCGTCGATCGCCGCCCGAGCGACGGGGGAGACGTCCAAAAAGCCCGGCACGGCGGGCAAACCGGTGAACTCGGCCACCAACTCCGCCCGCATCCGCCAGAGGGCGTCCCGCCCTCTCCGCCCCACGGCGATGTAGCGCACCGGGATGGGCAGCCGACGGGCGTAGTCGAGGGCGACCTCGATGATGTTGGTGTTGTACGCCCCGCACAACCCCCGATCGCTGGTGAACAGGACGATGAGGGCGGAGCGAACCGGCTCACGGCAGGTCAGGAGGGGATGAAGGGGTATCCCCCTTACCCCCGCCAGGTTGACGATCACCTCCCAGGCACGGTGGGCGTAAGGACGGGTAGCCAGAACGGCGGCCTGAGCCCGCTGGACGTTGGAGGCGGAGACCGCCTCCAGCGCCTTCGTCACCTGAGAGAGGTTCTGGATGCTCCGAATACGCCGTCGGATCTCACGCAGCGTCTCCACGGCCCCAACCTCACGCCTTCCACCGGCGGTTGAACTCTTCCAGAGCCGCCTGCAGCGCCTTCTCCGTCTCTTCCGTGATCTCCTTCCGGGCAGCGATGTCGGCGCCGATCTCCGGATGCTCCAGGCGCATAAAGCGCAGGAGTTCCACCTCGTACTCCCGCATCTTGGCCACCGGCACGTGGTCGCAATAACCGTGGGTGCCGGCGTAGATGATGATCACTTCCTCCTCCAGCGGCACCGGTTCGTACTGCGGCTGCTTCAGGATCTCCGTCAACCGCCGCCCACGGTCCAACCGACGCTGCGTCGCCTCGTCCACGCTGGAGCCGAACTGGGCAAAGGCGGCCAACTCCTGGTAACTGGCCATATCCAGCCGCAGGCCACCGGCCACCTGCTTCATCGCCCGGGTCTGCGCGTCGCCGCCCACGCGGGAGACGGAGATGCCGACGTTGATGGCCGGGCGGATGCCTGCGTTGAACAGGTCGGTCTCCAGGTAGATCTGGCCGTCGGTGATGGAGATGACGTTGGTGGGGATGTAGGCGGTCACGTCGCCCAGCAACGTCTCTACGATAGGAAGGGCGGTGAGGCTACCGCCGGTCCCCGGCTTCCTGCGGATCTCGTATCCCTCCCCCAGTTCCTTCAGCCGCTCCTCGGCCTCCTTGTATCCCAGAGGTCCGACGTAGGACTTCCCATCTACCCCCTCGGTGACCCCCTCGGGAGCGTCCTTGGGGACGATGATGTAGTGGTAGGCCAGCCGGGCAGCCCGCTCCAGAAGGCGGGAGTGGAGGTAGAAGATGTCGCCGGGGTAGGCCTCCCGGCCGGGCGGGCGGCGCAGGAGGAGGCTGACCTGCCGGTAGGCCCAGGCGTGTTTGGAGAGGTCGTCGTAGATCACCAGGGCGTCCCGCCCCGTCTCCATAAACTCCTCGCCGATGGCGCAACCGGCGTAGGGCGCGATGTACTGGAGGGCGGCCGGCTCGGAGGCGGTGGCCGCCACCACCACGGTGTGCTCCATCGCCCCGTACCGCTCCAGCGTCGCCACCACCTGCCGCACCTGGGCCCGCTTCTGGCCGATGGCGACGTAGATGCAGAGGAGGTCCTTCCCCTTCTGGTTGATGATCGTGTCGATAGCGATGGCCGTCTTGCCGGTCTGCCGGTCCCCAATGATCAACTCCCGCTGCCCCCGGCCGATGGGGATCATCGCGTCGATGGCCTTGATGCCGGTCTGGACCGGCGTGTCCACGTTCTGGCGCTCCACCACGCCAGGGGCGATCCGCTCGATGGGCCGATACTTCTCCGTGAGGATCGGCCCTTTGCCGTCGATAGGCCGACCCAACGCATCGACCACCCGTCCGAGGAGAGCATCTCCCACCGGGACCGAGATGATCCGCCCCGTGCGGCGAACCTCGTCCCCCTCCTCGATGTCGGTGTAGTCGCCCATCACGACGACGCCGACGTTGTCCACCTCCAGGCTGAAGGCCATCCCCAGGACGCCGGAGGGGAACTCCACCAGTTCGCTCATCCGGACGTTGGAGAGGCCAGAGACGCGGGCGATCCCGTCTCCCACCTCGATAACCGTGCCAACGTCCCGCGCCTGCACCGTGGGCTCGAACCGGTCGATGCGCTCACGCAGGGTAGCGAGGATCTCTTCCATCCGTCGATTGGGTGGATTTCCTGCCATCGCTCTCTCCAGGATTTGGTAATGGGGAAATTATGCCGTCGGGGCCAGGCTGGCCACCGTTTCCTCGTCCAGTTTCTCCACCACCGCGGTCAACAGCCGCAACGCCCGATCGTAGTCATCGCGGTGGATAATCGCCGAATGGCTGTGGATGTGACGGGCAGGGACCCCCAGGACGACGGTGGGAACCCCCGCGCCGTGCAGATGGATCTGCCCGCCGTCCGTCGCCCCGCCGAGCAGCGCCGAGAACTGGAGCGGAATCTCCAACTCCTTCGCCGTCTCGATCACCAGGTCCCGCAACTTAAGGTTAGGGATCATCCGGGCGTCGACCAGCACCAGGCTGGGCCCTCCCCCCAGTTTGACCGCCGATTCCTCCGGTTTGATCCCCGGCACGTCCCCCGCGATGTCCGATTCCAGGATGATCGCCACGTCGGGGTTGACCACCTCGGCGCTGGTCTTCGCCCCCCGCAGGCCGACCTCCTCCATCACGGTGGCGACGCCGTAGAGGACATTGGGATGGGGAACCTGGGCGAAGTGCCGCATCGCGTCGACGACCAGCGCCACGCCGACCCGGTCGTCGAACGCCTTGCCCAGGTAGGTCTTGCCTCCGGCGAGGACACGGAACGGAGCCAGCGGCACCACCGGGTCCCCCAGCCGCACGCCCGCCTCCTCCACCTCCTTCTTGGAGGTAGCCCCGATGTCGATGTACATCGCTTTCTTCTCCACCACCTTCTTCCGCTCGTCCGACGGCAGAAGGTGCGGAGGCTTCGCCCCGATGACGCCGACCACATCCCCCTTGTGCGTCTTGACGACGACCCGCTGCCCCAGAAGGACCTGGTCCCACCACCCGCCCAACGGGACGAACTTGAGGAATCCTTTCTCAGTAATATGGTGGACCATAAAACCGATCTCGTCCATATGGGCAGCCAGCATCACCCTGGGCCCCGTCTCCCCTTGCCGACAGACGAGGCTGCCAATCCGATCTTCCTCGATGACGCCAAGGGGCTCAAGGTAGTTGCGGACGAGAGAACGGATCTCTTCTTCATAGCCGGGGACGCCGTGGGCCTCTGTCAGTTCCTTCAGCAATCGCTCAGTGTTGTCCATCGTCGCTCCTATGGGCCCTGATATAAAGAGAAAGGCCTACTCAAACGTGGAAATGATACACGATTTCGCGAAATTTGTCCAGCACGCAAGTAGCGCCTAACGTTGCCTATCCTCGGAAGCGCGGGTATACTCTTCCTGTCGGATGCAGATCGTTACCGAGCCATGACAGGAGCATGTCGAGCATGAAAACCACCCGTCGCAACCACACATCTCTCGGGCAAGAACCTGCCTTTCCATCCCCTCCCCACTTCCGCCGAAACTTCGTCGCCATCCTGGTCGACTACGTCTTCTTCGGAGTGGCCTTCTCCTTCCTCAGCCCTAACGCCGTGCTGCCCGCCTTCGTGCGCACGCTGACGAACTCGGAAGTGGTGGTCGGCTTGGTCAACACCGTATTCCAAGGGGGCTGGCTACTCCCCCAACTGGCGGGGGCGGCGATGATGAGCAGCAAGCCCCGCAAGAAGCCCTACCTGTTGGGGATGATCTACCTTGGACGCCCTCTTTTCCTCCTGCTGGCCCTGCTGATCTGGCTGGGGCTGACCGAGCGCCCCTCCTTGATGCTAGCCACCTTCTTCCTCATCATCACCCTCTTCAATATCTCCGACAGCATCGCCTCGGTCGCCTGGTTCGACATCCTGGCCCGCGCCATCCCGCTCGATCGCCGGGGGCGGCTGGTGGGAACGGCCCAACTGCTCACCGGCATCCTGGGGGTGGGGGTCGGTCTGATCATCACCCGCATCCTGGAGGCCCCCCGACTCCCCTACCCAACCAACTACGCTCTGATCTTCGCCCTGGCCGCCGTGGCGTTCCTCCCCTCAACCATCGCCCTTACCCTCATCCGGGAGCCCCCAGGCACAGCCGAAGAACCCCACCGCTCGCTGAAGGATTTCCTCGGTCGGCTGGGAGAGGTGTGGCGGAGGGAGCCGTGGTTCCGCCGACTGATCGTCTACCGCCTCCTCCTCGGCACGACCGGTTTGGCGCTCCCCTTCTACGTTGTACACGCCATAGAGGAGGTCGGCCTGCCCCACGCAGCACAGGGCTGGTTCGTCTCCGCCGGGACCATCGGCAACATCGTCGCTGGGCTGGGCTTCGGGTGGCTGAACGACCGGCACGGGCCGCTCCCCGTTATCCGGCTGGGCGCCCTGGCCGGCCTGCTTGTTCCACTCTTGGCCCTCGGCTTTCACTTCGCCCCGAGCCTGGCCATAGCCTACCCCCTTTTATACTTCCTGCAGGGGGTCCACGAGAACTCCTGGATGCCGGGAGCGATCAACTACCTACTGGAGGCAGCCCCCGAGAATCGGCGTTCGCTCTACATCGGCTTGTACAACACCATCGCCGGGATCCTCGTCGCCACCTCCTTTCTTGGGGGAATCCTCCTCCAGGCGACCTCCTTCCCGGTTCTCTTCGCCACGGTCGTCGTCGGGACGGGGCTGGGCGTAGCGGTCAGCACCAGGCTCCCGACGCCCAAGCCTCGCCCCTCGTGAGCCCCGCCGACGAACCCCGACAACAAAAAACGGCGCGCAGGTCAGGCCTACACGCCGTCTATCCCTACATCTTCGCCACGAGGTCAACTGTTCGTATCAATCTCTCCCATCGTCCGCTTGTACCGATAAACGATGCGTCCCCGGGTCGGATCGTAGGGGGAGAGTTCCACCTTTACCCGATCCCCCAGCAGGATACGGATGTAATACTTCCTCATCCTGCCGGAGAGGTAGGCCAGCACCTCATGGCCCGTATCCAGCTTCACCCGAAACTGGGTCCCGGGCAAGGCCTCGATGACCGTCCCCTCGACCTCGATCTTCCCCTCTTTCTTACCCATAGGACGCACCACCCTCCCTCATTTGTGACACCCTAGACCTCGTCGCTAGGAGCCACCGGTTCGTGCACCGCCTCCGCCGCTTCCGGCTCGGCCGCCTCGGGGGACGCCGCCGCCGCCGCTTCCGGCTCGGCCGCCTCAGGAGATGCCTCCGCCGTCAAAGCGAC
>CAZOLN010000005.1:0-7735 GCA_964580565.1 uncultured Anaerolineales bacterium | reverse complement strand
CCGCCGCCGCTTCCGGCTCGGCCGCCTCAGGAGATGCCTCCGCCGTCAAAGCGACCTCCGGCTCCGAGGAGGTGTCTGCCGTCGGGGCGGGTTCTTCCCCCGCCTCTGCCCTTTCAGGGGCCGGGGCGGGTTCCCCTTCCGTCTCCGCAGCCTCTTCAGGGGCCGGAGCGGGTTCTACCTCCGCGGCCGCTTCGGAGACCGGAGCGGGCTCCACCTCCGCAGCCATCTCCGGAGCCGGGGCGGGTTCCGTCTCCACCTCGGCGGCCTCGGCCTCCTCCGGTTCACCCTCCTCCTGCTCCCGACGGGCCGCCTGCTCAGCCGCCCACGCCTCCCACTCCTCCCGTCGCACCCGCCGGGCGCTGAGCCCGATGCGGCGACGGTGCTTCTCGACCCGGATGACCTTGACCAGCACCCGATCCCCGGGCTGGAGCACCTCCTCCGGCACAACCGCGGGGGCGCCAACCAGTTCGCTGGCGTGGAGCAACCCCTCGATCCCGGGTTCCAACTCCACAAACGCGCCAAGGCTGGAGACCTGGGTAACCGTGCCCTCGACCAATTGGCCTTCGTAGTACCGCTGGTCTACCGACTCCCAGGGGTCCTCCTGCGTCTTCTTGATGCTGAGGGCGATCCGCTCGTGCTGGCGGTCCACATCCAACACGACCACCTCGACCTCGTCTCCAACGTTCACCACCTCCCGCGGATTGTCCACCCGCCCCCACGAGAGTTCCGAGATGTGGACCAGGCCGTCCGCCCCTCCCAGATCGACGAAGACGCCGAAATCGACGATGCTGGAGACCACGCCCCGGCGGCGCTCGCCAACCTGGAGTTCCTCGAGCAACCGCCGCTTCCGCGCCCGCTGCCAGGCCCTGTAGGCCTGCCGCTGGGAGAAGATCAACCGACGGCGGCGGCGATCCACCTCAATGACCCGCAGGCCGATGGTCTGGCCGACCATCTGCCGGAGCCGCTCCTTGCGCTCCGCCTCCGAGAGGCGGCGGGGCAGGCCGACGATATGGGAGATGGGGACGAAACCCCGGATCCGCCCAAAGTGGACGATCAGCCCACCCCGGTTGTAGCCGGCCACCTCCGTCTCATAGATCTCCCGGCTCTCCAGCATCTCCTCGGCCCGAAGCCAATCCTCAGCGAGACGGGCCTTGTAGATCGAGAGCGGGACGTATTCGTGGCCCTCCCGCGAGCGGAGAACCAACACCGGCACCTGGTCCCCCTCGTGCACCGGCTCCATCTGAGCACGCTGCATCCGATCCAGATCCTCCCGGGGGACGAAACCCTCCCGCTTGTAGCCGATGTCCACCAGGGCGCCCTGGTCATCGATCTTGATGATCGTGCCCGTGCAGATGTCTCCCGGCCGGGGAGGAGCGTAATCGAAATGCTCCTCCAGCAGCGCTTCCATGTCCGTTACCGGCTCGGTCTGTTCCTGACCCTCGTTGGTCGGTTCCATCTCCATTCTCTAACCTCTCCCACCAGATCCTGCCCCACAAGAAAAAACCCGTCACCGTCGACGCTCCGTGCCGCCGCGCAGACGATGCCGGGTCCCCGGGCTCCCTGCCCAGCATCGGTAACCTGTCGAAATCCCTCGCTGCGCCTCCTCCAGAAAGGACCGGCACAAACTACGACTCGGCGTACCGTCTTCCACGGGGCGGATCTGTTCAGAAATATGTCGCTTGCTATTGTATCACGGCGTAGGGTGAAAGTCAAATCAGGTCTGGCACCGCGGGCAGAAATGGGTCCCTCGCCCACCCACACGGATCCGCTGGATCGGCGTGCCACAGCGGGGACAGGGCTGAGCGGTCCGCCGGTACACGGCGAGGCGGGGGGCGAAGCCTCCCGGCCGACCGTCCGCCCCCACGTACCGGCCGTCCCTCAGCGTGGTTCCACGCCCGGCGATCGCTTCCCTCAGCACATCGCGGATGGCCCTGTGCAGGCGGGCGACCTCCTCTTCGGTCAGACGATCCGCCCGGCGCAACGGGTGAAGCCCCGCCCGCCAGAGCACCTCGTCGGCATAGATGTTCCCCAAGCCAGCCACCACCCGCTGGTCGAGAAGCAGCGACTTCAGCCGCGCCCGCCTGCCCGCCAGCCGATCCCGCAGACGCTTCACCGTGAACCCCTCGTCCAGCGGCTCCAGCCCCAGGTCCCCCAACAGGTGCTCCGGATCCTCCACCAGCGCCATCCGCCCAAACTTACGGGGATCGGAGAAGAACAGCCGGGAGCCATCGTCCAGGGCCAGCACGACCCGGAGGTGTCGGTCGTCCGCCCCGCTCCCCCACCCCACCACCAGGCGGCCGCTCATCCGGAGGTGGATCAAAAGAAAGAGGCCGCCGTCCAGCCGGACCACCACCCATTTGCCGCGCCGTTTGATCTCCTCGATGCGCCGCCCCTGCAGTCGGCGCACGAACGTTTCGACATCCGGCACGGCGACCGTCCGCTCCCAGCGGACCTCCACATCGGTGATCCGTCGGCCGACCAGCCCCTGCAGCCCCCGAACGACCGTCTCTACCTCAGGCAACTCCGGCATCAGGCGGGTCGCACCAGCCTACAACTCCACAAAATACGCCTGCGCTGCCCGGTCGATCAGGTCGGGGGTCAATCTCGGCGGCACGTTGAGATACCGGGCGATATCGCACAACTGATCCACGATGTCCCGCGGATGGCAGGCCCGCAGCGGTCGGTTCGGTTTGATGTAATACTTCTGGAGGAGATAGGCCAACCCCCGGTCGTCGTAGGGAACCCCCCGGTCGGCGCACACCCGCCGGAAGATCTCCCGGTATTCCTCGAAGGAGGGGTCCTTAATATGAATCTTGTGCCGAATCCGGCGCAGGAACGCCTCGTCCACCAGATCCTTGGGCGCCAGGTTGGTGGCGAAGACGATCAGCACGTCGAACGGAACCTCGATCTTACGCCCCGTGTGCAGGGTCAGATAATCCACCCGCTTCTCCAGGGGGACGATCCATCGGTTCAGCAGGTCTCTGGGCCGGACCTGCTGGCGGCCGAAGTCGTCGATGAGGAGCATCCCTCCGTTGGCCTTCATCTGGACCGGAGCCTCGTAGTACTTGTTGGTCGAATCGTACACCAGGTCCAGGCTCTCCAGCGTGAGTTCGCCCCCTGTGATGATCACCGGTCGACGGATCAGGATCCAACGCGGGTCGACCGACTGGGACTGGTGTGCGGGCGCGGACGGCTGCACCGGCATGTGATTGACGTTGTCGAAGACCTTGATCACCTGCCCGCCGACCTCAACGGCGTAGGGGATATAGATCGCGCTGTTCAGCAACATCCTGCCGATCGCCTCGGCGATGGTCGTCTTGCCGTTGCCCGGGGGGCCGAAGAGGAAGATGGACTTGCCGGAGTTGACCGCTGGCCCCAACTGGGCGAAGGTCTCCTCGCTGATGACCAGATGGGCAAGGGCCTGGCGCATCATCCGCTGGTGGATCACCACCTGGCGTAGCGGCTGCTTCTGGATCGCCTCCGCGTAGGCGGTGAGCGTGACCGGCGCCGGCCCTGCGTACTGACTGCGGTCCAGCGCCTCCCGGGCCATCAGCCGCCCCTTGTCCGAGATAGCGTACTGGTACGCCGCCTCGGCGAACCCTCCGGCCCCCTTGACCTCGCACAGTTTCTCCCGCTTGAGGAACTCCAGTACCTGGCTGACCACTCCGGCGAACGGGAGCCTCATCCGTTCCGCCAACTCGTAGCCCGAAAGGTATCCCTCAAAGTACAGGATCTTCAGCGCCAGGTCGGATAAGAAGCCCAGGGTAAGCCCCGTCTCCTCGACGGAGCGGGGCAAGGGCGGTGCGAAGCCGGACGAAGTCGTGATCTGTTCCCTCGGTTGAGCCATCTCTCTCTCCTTACCAACCGGGTCGTTTCTCGCCACAGAGGCACAGGGAGTTTTGAAAAGGGTCGGGGTGCAGGGTACGGAGTCCGAATTCGAGATCGGCAATTCAAAAGTCCCTCTACACCCTCCGCGTCTCCGTGGTGTTTCATTATACTACGGCAGTCGGTCTTTGACCAACGGCCCCTCGTCGAGTATAATCGCCGGGAGGAGGTGCCCTGTGACCCTAAGGCTGAACCGGCTGACGGTTCCGGTCGAACGGATGGCGGAGGTGCTCGCCACGCGGGAGAAGGACTTCACCCGCCGCGTCCAGGAGGCCCGCGCGTGGCGAAGCGCATACGCCGACCGGGGGGCAGCCCTCAGGGAGGCCGCCCAGGAGGCGGGCGCGGCGATCCCCACCGACGAACCACTGGACACGGTGGCCCCCCTCCCCCCCGTACCGGAACGGTTCACCGTCATCGGGGCAGACGGCTCCACCATCCCCCCCGATCGGCACGGGGCCGCCCTCTACTACGTGATCAACATCGGCAGCCTGGTCTACCGCCACGGCAGCGGCGAGACCCCCGAGGCGCGGAGCATCCCCTACCTGGGCTACACCGAAGAGGAACTCTTCGAGGGGACAACGCTGGTCTCCGGCAACCTACTGGACGTTCGGCGGGACCAGGCGGAGATATGGCACCTCGCCGAGCGGGTGGAGGCGGAGCCGGAAGGGCCGACGCTGGCCCTGGTGGACGGAACGCTGCTGCTCTGGGTGCTGGAAAACCTTCCCCCCGACTGGAGGAAGGAGAAGGTGCAGCGATACCTCGACGCTCTGACCCAAATTCGGAAGCAGGGCGCGGCGGTGGCCGGGTTCATCAGCCGCCCCCGCCACGCCGAGGTCAGTCGGCTGCTGCTGCTGGCCCACCTGAGCGGGAATGCAGAGAAGGTCCAAGAGGCAGAGCGAGGCCGGTTGCCGCTGCCGGATCGGACGGTCTTCGCCGATCTGCCGCCCGGCGGTCGCTCTGCCCTGTTCGCCTCCCCCAGCGGGGTCAACCAGACCTATTACGTGTCCGCCGGTCACGAGGTGTGGTTCTTCTACGTCAACGTCGCCGCAGAAGGGGAGGACCCGGTCATCGCCCGCGTCGAGGTGCCGGTATGGGTGGCCCGGTCGGACGACCTGCTGGCGCTGGTCCACGCCGGCGTGGTCGCCCAGAGCCGGATCGCCGGGGGCTACCCCTACGCCCTGGCCCGGGCCGACGAACTGGCCTACATCAGCGGTCCGGAGCGCCAACGACTACAGGAAATGGTCGAAACGGCCCTGCTGCGGGCCGGGCTGATGCCGAGTTCCTCTCCGAAGGCGTTCTACAAGAGCATGACCCGCTCCGGAAGGAGGTGGTGATGAGCGAAGCACGGATTCCGGTCGGGCGGGTGTTGCGGGCGTCGAACCGGGGGTTCACCGTGGGGTGCCGGGTGATGCAGCCGGACATCCCCGTCTTCGGCTCCTTCGTCCGCGCCGACGCCCGCGCCCCGGAAGGAGCGATCTACGGCCTCATCTACGACGTCACGATCCAGGACGACCTCTTCGTCCGCCGCTTCGTGATGGTCGAGCCGCCCGAGGAGGTGGTGCGCGACCAACGGGAGAACCGGCAGGTCCCCATCGAGGTCAGCATCCTGGCGGTGGGATACCGGGCGGGAGGCCGCATCGTCCACGGTATCCCGCCCCAGCCCCCGGTCACGATGGACTACCTCTACCCCTGCACGCCGGACGAGATCGTCGTGTTCACCCGCCGGTTCGACTACTTCCGGCTGGTGTTGAACGCGCCGGGCGTCCCGGCCGACGAACTGATCTCAGCCAGCCTCCTGTCCGCCGCTGCGGCACGGCCCGCGGAGGAGCGGATGGACTTTCTCATCGAGGCTGGGCGGGAATTGACCCGCCTCCTTTCCAACGACCTGACCCGCCTGGACGGGCTGCTCCGGCGGATTCGATCGGCGGTGGGATAGAACTGGAACAAGGGAGGGCAACATGTCTGACGACTTCCTATTTCCCGGGGATCTGCAGGAACTGGACCCCGCGGTAGCCCATCTGATCGAACTGGAGGCGGAGCGGCAGGCGCGGAAGTTGATCATGATCCCCTCCGAGAGTTACACCCCCCGCGCCGTTCGGGAGGCCCTCGGGTCCGTCTTCACCAACATCTACGCCGAGGGCTACCCCCTGCCGGAGACCCGCTGGATGGCGGAGGACCAGATCCTCGACTACGAGGCCCAGATGGCCTTCTTCAAGCGGTACGGCGACCTGCGCTACTACATGGGCGTGGAGTACGCCGACATCGCCGAGGCGTTGGCCCGCCGTCGCTGCGCCGAGGCCTTCGCCACCGACTCCATCCCCGCCGACCGGATCTACGTCAACGTCCAGCCCCTCTCCGGCTCCCCGGCCAACATCGCCGTGTACGAGGCACTCCTGCAGGAGGGAGACGCCATCCTGGGGATGGACCCCACCCACGGCGGCCACCTCACCCACGGCAGCCCGGCCAACGTCTCCGGTCAACGATACCACGCCGTCTTCTACCGGGTCGATCCGCAGACGGAGTTATTGGACTACGACCAGATTCGCGACCTGGCCCGCAAGCACCGCCCGCGGATCATCGTCGCCGGGTATACCTCCTACCCCCGGGCACCGGACTGGCAGGCGTTCCGCGAGATCGCCGACGAGGTGGGGGCCTATCTCCTGGCCGACATCGCCCACGTGGCCGGGATGGTCATCGCCGGGGCCTACCCCACCCCACTGGGACACGCCCACGTCATCACCTTCACCACCCACAAGACCCTCTGCGGGCCCCGCGCCGCCTGCATCCTCACCACCGACCCGCTCATCGCCCGTCGCATCGACCACGCCGTCTTCCCCGGCCTGCAGGGCGGTCCCCACGTCAACAAGTTCGTGGCGATGGCGGTGGCCTTCCGCCTGGCCCGCACCGAGCGGTTCCGCGCCCTGCAGCACCAGATCGTCGCCAACGCCAAGGTGCTGGCTCAGGCGCTGGAAGAAGAAGGGCTTCGCGTCCCCTATGGCGGCACCGACTCCCACCTCCTTCTGGTGGACTGCAAGACCATCAAGGGTCCCTTCGGCGAGCCGCTGTTGGGGGACACGGCCGCCCGCGTCCTCGACCACGTCGGCATCGTCTGCAACCGGAACACCATCCCCGGCGACCCCAGCCCCGCCCTCGCCAGCGGTATCCGGCTGGGCACCCCGTGGGTCACCCAGCGGGGCTTCCGCGAGCCCGAGATGCGAGAACTGGCCCACCTCATCGCCGAGACCCTCAAAGCGATCCGGCCCTACACCTACCCCGGCCGCCGTGGGCCGGTCTACCGAGGCAAGGTGGAGTTCGACACGCTGGAGAAGGCACGGCTGGCGGTGGCGGAGTTGGCCGAGAAGGCGGCGGTGGACTACGAAGTAAAATGCACCGGCTACCCTCACCACTGCCTCCTCACCGACACCCGTCCGCCCGAGAGCGAGTGGAGCCTTATCGAGATCGAAGGGAACGCTGCCCCCGCTTTCCTCGAAATGGCGCTGGTGGAGCCGGTGATCGACCTGGAGCCGGGCACACCGCGGCCGGTGACCCTGCTGGAGGCGGACGGAGAGGTGATGGCCCGGGGGTTCCTCACCCGCCCCGGCTTCGGTCACTACCGCTATCGGCTGACAATCCCCACCGACCGGCTGCAACGGGTGCTGGCCTGGCTGCGCGACCTCTCCGACGGCTACGTCCTCTTCGACCCCCACGACCTGCAGGCCAAGATCCCCGGTCCGGTGGTGGTGCGCAACCTGGGGGCGACGACTCCCCCGACAGAGATAGGGTCCCAAGATGCAGAGGGGCGTAGGGGCGCAGAGAGGGATCGTGAGGACACGGAGGGCCGTAAGGGCGC
>CAZOLN010000004.1:16582-40227 GCA_964580565.1 uncultured Anaerolineales bacterium | reverse complement strand
GACTACGAACTGGTGTGGAGAACGATCCAAGAGCGGCTTCCGGCGGTGAAAGCACGGTTACAGACGATTCTGAGGCAGGAGACACAAACCAGAGAACAATAAGCCGAGAATGAGCGCCGCCGATTTCGTCACCGGTCTCCTCTTCGCCGTGGGAGGGGCGCTGGTCGCCTCGGCCCTCTCCCTGGTCCCCGCCCTGCACATCTACAACGTCGCCGGGCTCCTCATCCTGGGCACGGCGGCCTTGGGGCCGTTCCTCCCTCCTGAACACCTGGCGATGCTGTTCCTGGGGATGATCACCTCCTACGCCATCCTCAACACCATCCCCAGCATCTTCCTCTCCGCCCCGGATGACTCGACTGTCTTCGTGGTCCTCCCAGGGCAGAAGTACCTGATGCAGCGGCGGGGGTACGAGGCGGCGGTCCTCACCGGCATCGGCGGGCTGGGTGGGGTCGCCGTCCTGGTTCTTCTGACCCCCATCGCCCCCCGCCTCTTCCCCGCGCTGCGGGCCATCCTCCAGCAACACATCCACTGGCTCCTCTGGACCATCATCGCCTACATGCTCCTTTCGGAGTGGCCCAAGGGGACCGACCGGCAACCAGCCGGGTGGCGGCGCTGGTGGGACGGCTGGAAGAGCCTGACGGCGGGGTTGGTCACCTTCCTCCTCTCCGGACTCCTGGGCTTCGTCCTGATGTACCGGTCGATCCTTCCCCCGGCCTCCGCCTACCAGAACCTTCTGCCAGCCTTCGTCGGCCTCTTCGCCGTCCCCTGGGTCCTTCAGAACCTGCTGGCGCGGGTGGAACTGCCGGACCAGTTCTTCGCCCAGAGCGTGGACACCACCCCCTGGCTGGTGGTGCGGGGGACCCTTGCCGGAGCGTTGGGCGGGCTGTTCGCCGCCTTCTTCCCGGTGGTGACCGGCGGCATCGGCGGCTTCATCGCCGGGCACGCCACCGCCCAGCGGGACGACCGGCTGTTCATCATCTCGCAGGGGGCCTCCAAGGTGGTCTACTACGTCGGCGGCTTTCTGCTCTTCTTCGTGCCGGGCCTCCACCTGACCCGGGGCGGGATGGCCTGGATGGTGAGCACCCTCTGGCACCCCTACACCCCCCACGACTATTACCTAGCCGTCGCTGCGGTGGTGGTGACCGGGGTGCTCTCTTTCTTCTTCCTGCTGGGGCTGACCCGGCTGGCGATCCGGCTGGTGGCGCGGGTCCACTACCGGTGGATCAGCCTGGGGACCCTGATCCTGCTGCTGCTTATCGTGACGGCGGTCCCGGCGGCGGGGGAGTGGATCGGCGGAGGGACCCCGGCCTCCGCCCTCCGTGCCGGGCTGGGCGGGCTGCTCATCTGCGGCGTCGCCACCGGCATCGGCCTCATCCCCGTCCTCTGGGGCTCCCGCCGGATGAACTGTATGGGGGTTCTTCTCCTCCCCATCGGCCTCAACATGATCGGCGCGGGGGCGACAGTGGCCGGCTGGCTGGGGTTGATTCCGTAAGGTGAACCACAGAGGCACGGAGGACACAGAGATTTCTCGATAATTTTTTTAGAAGCCTCTGTGCCCTCCGTGCCTCTGTGGTGAAATCAAGGGAAGATGAAAGAACATCGCTTCGTGACCACGGTACGAGGACATCGGCTGACGGTGGTGGGACGGCCGGGGGTGTGGTCGTGGGACCGGCTGAACCCGGGCACGGCCGCGCTTCTGGAGACGGCGGTGCTGGAGCCGGAGGACCGGGTGCTGGACCTGGGATGCGGGACCGGGGTGATGGGCGCGGCGGCCGCGCTGGAGGTCCGAGAGGCGGTGCTGGTCGACTGCAACGTGACAGCGGTGGAGTGCGCCCGCCGGACCCTCCAGGCCAACCGGATCCGCAACGGCGAGGTCCGCCTCGCCGACGGCTGCGCGGGCCTGGAACCGGCCTCCTTCGACAAGGTCCTCTGCCACCTCCCGCGCGAACGGGCGGTCCAGGAGGAACTCCTCCGAGGCGCGGCGGCGGTCCTCCGCCCCGGCGGCACCCTCTACCTCGTCGCCCACCGGGACGCGGGGGGCCGCACCGCCATCCGCACCGCCCAGGCGATCTTCGGCCGCTGCGGGGTGATCCGTCGCAAGAAGGGATACCACGTGGCGATGGCAGTTCGCCCCCCCGACTGGGAGGGGCACAACACCCCCCACCCCTACACGGCCCACACCGTCGTCGTGGACGGTGTGGAGACAACGGTGGTGGGGAAGCCGGGGGTCTTCTCCTGGGACCGGCTGGACGCAGGGACGGCGGCCCTTATCGAGGCGATGGAGATCGACCCGGCGGACCGGGTGCTCGATCTGGGATGTGGGACCGGGCTGGTGGGCGTGGCGGCAGCGCGGCGCGCGCCGGAGGGCCACGTGGTCCTGGTGGACGCCGATCTGCGGGCGGTGGAGGCGGCCCGGCGGACGCTGGAGGCCAACGGGATCGCCAACGCCGAGGCCCGTCTATCCGACTGCGGCGAGGACCTGCCCTCGGGTTCCTTCGACGTGGTGGCGACCAACCCGCCCTTCCACGTGGACGTGGAGGTGGATCGGGCGATCGCCCTCCGGTTCATCGAGGCAGCAAGGCGGCTTCTGCGCGCCGGTGGGCAGCTCTACCTGGTCGCCAACCGGTTCCTCCCCTACGAACCCTGGCTACAGGAAGCCTTTCCCCATGTGGAGGTGGCCTGGGAGGACAAGCGATACCGCGTCTGGCACTGCACCCGCTAACTCGCTGACCCGCCGACCCGCTATTTCACCGCCCTCGCGATCGCCGCGATGTGCTCCGGCGTGGAACCGCAACACCCTCCGACGATCCGCGCTCCCAGTTCGTCCACCATCCGACGGGCGTACTCCCCCATCTGCTCCGGCGTGGCATCGTACACCACCCGTCCCCCCTCCATCCGGGGCATCCCAGCGTTCGGCTTCACGATGAGGGGGGTCTCCGGCGCGGCCGCCCGCATCTTCCGCGCCGCCTCCTCCGTCATCTCCAGGCTCCGGCCGCAGTTGGCCCCCAGCCCGTCCACGCCCAACTCCAGAAGCGTCTGCGCCGCCTGCTCGGGGCGGACCCCCATACTGGTGCGCCCCTTCGTGTCGAAGGAGAGAGTCACCGTGAGGGGCAGGTCCGGCGCGACGCGGCGGCACGCCTCCACCGCAGCCCGCACCTCCTCCAGGGCGGACATCGTCTCGACGTAGAGCACGTCGACTCCGGCCTCCGCCAGCGCGGCCGCCTGCTCGGCGAAGATCTCCACCGCTTCTTCGTAGGTCCGTTTCCCCAGGGGGGCCAGCAACTCCCCCAGCGGGCCGATGTCGCCAGCGACGAAAGCCCGGTCGCCCGCGACCTCCCGGGCGATCTCCACCGCCCTCCGGTTGACCTCGGCCACCCGGTCGGTCAGGCCGGCGCGGGCCAGCCGCGCCCGCGTCCCGCCGAAGGTGCAGGTGAGGATCATCTCGGCCCCGGCGTCGATGTAGGCCCGATGCACCTCGGCGATCCGCCCCGGCTGCTCCAGCACCCATGCCTCCCCGGCCGTCCCCGGTGGCAGGCCCATCTTCTGGAGCATCGTCCCCATCGCCCCGTCGGCCACCAACACCGGACCGGTCCTCAAACGCGTCAGAAAGTCCATCGATCTGCTCCCTCCCTGAAGGCTCCTCGCTGTCCACGAGTGGGCTCTATGGTAACACCGATTCCCCCCCCTGTCCAGCCCACCCACAACCTTTAAGGTATCGCCGTGCGATTTTAAGCAAAATTCCCCCCTTTCCTACTTGCCCCTCGCCTCCAGGTATGGTATAATAACATCGAACCCCTAGATATGGGGGTTTTTGAGTCTCGAACCCCCATATCTGGCGATCTCCCACCCAAGGACAAGGAGCAGCAGGATGAAGTGTCCCCACTGTGGGGCTGAGCGCAGCCGAGTCATCGCCACCGACCATGACGCTCGAGGCATCCGCCGTCGGCGGGAGTGTCGGACGTGTGGGCAGCGGTTCACCACGCTGGAACGCCCGATCCTCACCACCCCCCTGGTCGTGAAGCGGGACGGTCGGCGGGAGGAGTTCGATCGCCAAAAGGTCCTCTCCGGCCTCCGCATCGCGTGCGCCCGTCGGCCCATCTCCGCCGACGAGTTAGAGCGGCTTGTGGACCGCGTGGAGGACCGCATTCGACAGATGGGCAAGACCGAGATCCCCAGCCGCGCCATCGGCGACATAGTGATCGCCGAGTTGCGGGAACTGGACCCCGTCTCCTACATCCGCTATGCCATCGTCTACCTGGGCTTAGAGGACCTGGAGGCGGTCCGGGCCGAGATCAACCGGCTTTTGGAAGCCGAATGACCAACAGCCAATGACCATGGTCAGCGACCAATGGTCAACGCCGTTGGTCATCTTTACCTGGTGAGGAGCGAGGATGAGCGTCGAAAAGGTCGTCAAACGGGACGGGACCGTTGTTCCCTTCGATCGGAAGCGGATTGAGAACGCTATTTACGCCGCCGCGCGGGCGGTGGGCAGCGGGGAGGGCCGCCAGTGGGCCGAAACCCTCTCCTGGGCGGTGACGGGCCTCCTGGAGGAGCGGTTCGGCCGCAACGGGTACACGCCCCACGTCGAAGAGATCCAGGATCTCGTGGAGGAGGTGCTGATCAAGTCGGGCAACCCCCGCGTCGCCAAGGCCTACATCATCTACCGGCAGAAACGGGCCGAGGCACGAGAGGCCCAGCGGATCATGCTGGACGCGGAGAAGTTGGTCGACGATTACCTCCGTCGGGCCGACTGGCGGGTCAACGAAAACAGCAACATGAACTATTCCCTTCAGGGGCTCAACTTCTACCTGGCCTCCTCCATCGCTGCCCGGTACTGGCTCCAGAAGATCTACCCACCGGAGGTCCAATCCGCCCACGTCGAAGGGGATCTACACATCCACGACCTGGGGATGCTTTCGGTCTATTGCTGCGGGTGGGACCTCTTGGACCTTTTGATCCAGGGGTTCGGCGGGGTGCCGGCCAAGATCGAGAGCAAGCCACCTCGCCACCTCCGCACCGCGCTGGGCCAACTGGTCAATTTCTTCTACACCCTCCAGGGCGAGGCGGCCGGTGCGGTGGCCGTCTCCAACTTCGACACCCTCCTCGCCCCCTTCATCCGGTACGACGGGTTGGATTACCCCCAGATCAAACAGGCGATGCAGGAGTTCGTCTTCAACATCAACGTACCTACGCGGGTGGGATTCCAAAGCCTGATATGGGACGAACTGGTGGTGATCCGACGCAACGGGCGGATCGAGGTCACCGAGATCGGCCGGTTGGTGGACGAACAGTTCGAACGTAACAAACACCGGGTGCTCAGTCAGGGGAACGGCAGTTTCGCCGTTACCAACGTCGACGATGTTCAAGCGCTAGCATTCGACGAGAAAGGACACGTGGTATGGGCACCGGTCAAAGCGTTTGTGCGCCACAAGGTGCCCAAAGATGCTCCCTTCGTGCGAGTGCGGACCAGCCGGGGAACGGCAAGCGTCTCGTGGGCCCATTCGCTTTTCGCCTTCCAGAGCCTCAACGGCCGATTCGATCCACGCCCTATCGCCGCCAGCGAGGTGAAAACCGCCCACGGTAACGCCAGGCTAACCCCCGAGAACCATTTCATCGCCGTGCGCCGCGTGCCCAACACCGGGTGCCGCGATAGGCTTGACCTGGTCGAACTGATCGATGCCGTGCCTCAGATCGCTACACGAGCCCGTGTCCGCGTACCCAACCCCGCCCAGGCCGTCGAGCGCTTGCGGCAACGGGTACGGGAGACCTTCGGCGGTTTCACCCCCTTCTATCTGGAATACGGTATCAAGGACAAGAGATGCTGGAGGCGATGGTCAGAAGGCGGTTCCCTTCCCTACCCTGTCTGGCGAGCGTTGGGAGAAGACGAACCGGAGGCCGAGTTCGCACTGCGCAACAGCACACTGTGGTATCCCCGCTTCCTGCAAGGAGAATCCCTGGAAGCGTTCGTCCGCCTGCTGGCCTGGTACATCACCGAAGGCCACAACGACATCACCAACGGTCTCTACATCTCTCAGGCACGGGGTGGGGATCAGGAAGAGATGACCCAGGTGATGGGTACGCTGAAAGCACTGGGACGCGTGGAGGAGACCCAAGGATGGTCTGCTAAAGGAAATCCTACCCAGACCGTCCTCCGGATGGCGGGTAAAGGGCTTCTAGCAGCGCTGATCGGGTATCTGGGTGGGACCTACAGCACCAACAAACAGATCCCCTGGTTCGTGTACGAACTGACCCCCTCCTTGCAGGAAACCTTTATCGCAACGCTGATGCAGGGCGATGGAAGCGAGTACGCAAATCATTTCGATTACCATACCACCTCTAAGAAACTCAGCCTGGGCCTCAGTCTGCTCCTGGCGATGAACGGCTACAAGTTCAGTGTGTACGAGGTCGGCTACGAGCGGAAAAACTGGAACGACCAGTACATCGTCCGGGTCTACAAGGACAAAGAAGCACCTGAACGCTACGCCATCGGGGATCTGACAGCACGGATCTGTACCAACCGGGATCCCTTCACATATGATCGAGAGTACGAATACGACCTGAGCGTGGATGTCAGCCTGGAGAACTTTGTCGGTGGGAGCGGACTCCTCTGCTTCCACAACACTCCGTTCACCAACATTACAATGGACCTCACTCCTCCTTCCACCCTCAAGGACCTCCCTGTCATCATCGGTGGGGAGCCGCAGGAGGCGACCTACGGGGAGTTCCAGCGGGAGATGGATCTCTTAAACCGCGCCTTCGCCGAGGTGATGTTGGAGGGGGACGCGAAAGGGCGCGTCTTCACGTTCCCGATTCCAACCTACAACGTCACCGCCGACTTCGACTGGGACAACCCCAACCTGGAGCCGGTCTGGGCGATGACCGCCCGGTACGGCATCCCCTACTGGGCCAACTTCATCAACAGCGACATGCGGCCGGAGGACGCCCGCTCGATGTGCTGCCGCCTCCGGCTGGACACCCGCGAACTCCACAAGCGGGTCGGCGGGCTCTTCGCCGCCGCGCCCCTCACCGGCTCCGTCGGCGTGGTCACCATCAACCTCCCCCGCCTAGGTTACCTCTCCCACGACGAGCGAGAGTTCCGCCACCGGCTGGAACGGCTGATGGAGATCGGCTGCACCAGCCTGGAGATCAAACGGAAAATGCTGGAACAACTGACCGAGCAGGGCCTCTACCCCTACAGCCGTCACTACCTGCGGGGGGTCAAGCAGCGGACCGGCCATTATTGGACCCACCACTTCTCCACCATCGGCCTGATCGGCATGCACGAAGCCTGCCGGAACCTGCTGGGGGTGGGGATCGACCATCCGGACGGGAAGGCGTTCGCCATCCGGACCCTGAAGTTTATGCGGGAGGTGCTGGCCCGGTTCCAGGAAGAGACCGACAACCTCTACAACCTGGAGGCGACCCCGGCGGAAGGGGCCTCTTTCCGACTGGCGAAAGCGGACAAGGAGCGGTTTCCGGACATCATCACCTCCGGCACCGACGCCGCTCCTTACTACACGAACTCCACCCACCTCCCCGTCTCCTTCACCGACGACCTGTTTGAGGTGCTGGAGCATCAGGACGACCTGCAGACGCTCTATACCGGCGGGACGGTGGTCCACATCTTCCTGGGGGAGCAGTTGGACGACTGGCGCCAAGCGCGCCGACTGGTGCGAGTGGTGGCGGAAAACTTCCACCTCCCCTACTTCACCCTTACCCCCACCTTCAGCATCTGCCCCGTACACGGCTACATCCCCGGCGAGCACCCCTTCTGCCCCTACGACCACACGCCGGAGGAACTGGAACGGTTCGGGATGCGGGTGGGGTAAGCCCCTCGCGATCTTGCCCGGAAGGAACGAGGAGGAAGACGGATGGCCGAGGAGGTCAAGGGATTTCCTATCGTCGCACGGGTGATCAAGCAGGAGGGCCACTGCGCCGCAGGCCACAAGGTAGGGGACGAGGTGGTCTTCGACGGGCTGACCGTGCGGGGGAAGATCTGCATCAGCGCGCTCTACAGCATGCTCCCCAAGGTATTCGCGATGCATTACGGGGCGCAGTTCCCGTGGCTGGAGGACCCCGACGTGGCCACCCATGCCTGCCCGGACGCCTGGAACCCCGTGGTCTTCGAGATCCGCCGCATCCGAGAGGAGAAATGAGGTGCCACTGATCGAGTCCTATCGGCTGGAACTGGACCTTTCCCCCCACAGTGCAGAGGAACTAGAGTACGAAGCGATCGCCTACCTGGAGGTAGACATCGCCCCCGCCCTCCCCTACCTCAACGCCGCGCTTGGCCGGGGCGTCTACCTCCCCGACGAACCCGCCCTCTCCTGGCGGTACAAGGGCCGCAACGTCGGCTTCTGGCCCGACCGGATCGCCGTGGACCACCTGAAGGACCGGGACGAGGCCCGACAGGTGATCGAGGAACTGATCGCGCTGGTCAATCGGGTATGGGAGCAACGGGATAGGATCGAGCCGGACACGACCACCCACGAGTACCTGCAGCCGCTGGGGGTCTACAGGCTGCTTCCACAGACCAACTGCGGCCTGTGCGGCGAGAAAGGTTGCTTCCCCTTCGCCGTCAAACTGGCGGCCGGTCAGATCCAGGTCGAAGCCTGCCGCCCGCTCTTCGAGGAACCCACATATGCGGAGCGGCGGGCGGAACTGGAAGACCTCCTCGCCACCAAGTGGCCATCGCTGCAGGGGGACCTGCCGTGAAGCAGAGCGAGGTCCATATCCACACCATCCCACTGGGGATGGCCTCCGCCTACCTGGTTGAATCGGACGAGGGAGTGGTCCTGATCGACGCAGGAACGCCGCACCAGGAGCGGACGATCCTCCGACACCTGGAACGGCTTGGGCGGAACGACCTGCGGCTGATCTTCATCACCCACGCCCACTTCGACCACTATGGGAGCGCGGCTGCGGTTCGCCGGGCGACCGGCGCGCCCATCGCCATCCACGAGGCCGACCGGGACGCGATGGCGCGGGGGGAAACGCCCATCGGTACCGCCCGCAGTTACGGTCGCCTGACCATCCTGGCGGCTCCCCTCCTCGATCGGTGGTTCCGCCCCGAACCCACCGCGCCGGACGTGATCCTCCAGGACGGAGATGACCTGACCCGTTTCGGCATCCCCGGGCGAGTGGTCCATACCCCAGGCCACACCTTCGGCTCCTGCTGCCTCCTACTGGAGAGCGGCGTCGCCTTCGTCGGCGACCTGGTGGCGACGGTGGTGAGGCCCCGCCTGCAGCGGATCTACGCACAGGATTGGGACCTGCTCCAGCGGAGCCTGGAGCGGCTGGCGGAACTGGCCCCGAAGCGGCTGTACCCTGGCCACGGCCGCTACCCCCTCGACGGCTTGACGTTCCAACGCCTAGTAGCCAACCGAAACGGAGCCAGGAGGTAGGGATGACGAAATACTTCGTGTTGGTGGCCGGAAACATCGGCGCGGGAAAAACCTCCCTCACCGAACGGATCGGCGCGCGGCTGGGCTGGCGCACCGCCTTCGAATCGGTCAGCGACAACCCCTACCTGGCCGACTTCTACGCCGACATGCGCAAGTGGTCCTTCCACCTGCAGATCTTCTTCCTCGGCCACCGCGCCCGCCAGCACCGAGCGCTGGCCCTGGCCCCAGAATCGGCCATCGCCGACCGGAGCATCTACGAGGACGCCCACATCTTCGCCCGCGCGCTCCACCACATGGGCAACCTCAGCGAGCGGGACTACCTGGCCTACCGCACCGTCTTCGACCTCGTGGTGGAGGGGCTGCCCCGACCCGACCTCCTCATTTACCTCAAGGCCCCGGTCCCGGTGCTGCTGGACCGCATCCGCCGCCGTGGTCGGGACATCGAAAGCGGCATCACCGCCGAGTATCTTTCCCTGTTGGAGACCTTCTACGAAGAGTGGATCCAGACTTTCGACCTCTGCCCTGTCCTGACCATCCGGACCGACGACCTCGACTTCGTCCACCGCCCCAAGCATCTGGACATCGTAGTAGAGCGGATACGGGATCGGCTGAGCGGGAAGGAGGAAGTCGTTTTCCCGGAGTGAGAGCGAGAGGATGCAGGATACAGGATGCAGGACCCTGTACCCCAGACCAAGGAGGAGCCAAATGGCAACAAACACCCAATCCCAGATGAACGACGAAAGAGCCACCCTCAAGGTACCGTGTGAGGTGTATTCCCGCATCGTCGGCTACCTGCGGCCGGTGCAGAACTGGCACCAGGGTAAGCAGCAGGAGTTCCGCGAGCGGAAGATGTTCCGCGTGCCGGTGGAGGAGGAGACCCCCCGTCCGTGAACCTTAAAGGGTGGATCCGCACCTCCCTTATCGATTTCCCCGACCACATCGCCACGGTCCTCTTCACCGCCGGGTGCAACTTCCGCTGTCCGATGTGCCACAACGCCGACCTCGTCCTCCGGCCTGAGGAACTGCCCGACGTGCCGGAGGATGAGGTGTGGGCGTTCCTGGACCGCAGGGCAGGCCTGGTGGACGGGGTCGCTATCACCGGCGGCGAACCGACCCTCCAACCCGACCTGGCCCCCTTCCTGCGCCGTCTGCGGGAGCGCGGGCTGGCCGTCAAACTGGATACCAACGGCTACCGGCCCGAGGTCCTGGAGGTACTGCTGCGGGAGGGGCTGGTGGACTACGTGGCGATGGACATCAAGGGGCCGCCGGAGAAGTACCCTCTGCTTGCCGGTCGAAACGGGCTGGATCTGGCGCGGGTGGAGCGGAGCATCGACCTGCTGCGCACCAGCACCATCCGCTACGAGTTTCGTACCACCGTGGTGCCGGGATGGCTGAACGAAGAGGACATCGAAGCCATCGCGGAGTGGATCTCCGGCGCCCGTCGCTACGTCCTGCAACAGTTCCGCCCGCTGAACACGCTGGACCCCACCCTGGGATCGCTCTCCCCCTACCCGATGGAGCGGCTGGAGGAGATGGCCCGCCGTGCCCGAGGGCGGATGGAGGAGGTGATAGTGCGGGCATAGAGGAGCGTAGGGCGCCCCCACGCGCGCCCTACACGCGCCCCCCTACCCCAAGGATGCACGTCCCAAAGTCGAGGTCCCTCCCCTCCACCGCCCGCTGCACTTGCCCCGGCTCCTGCCCCGAAAAGATGTGCACCTCCAGCCCAGGGATCCTTTCGATCAGACCGACCATCTGCGCCACCTTGGCCGCCATCCCACCGGTGACGTCCGTGGTGTGGGCTCCCCGCAGGAACCGCCGCACCTCGGGGAA
The DNA here is from genome assembly GCA_964580565.1 of uncultured Anaerolineales bacterium. Lineage (GTDB taxonomy): Bacteria > Chloroflexota > Anaerolineae > B4-G1 > DUEL01 > DUEL01. Next base: position 28,993 of record CAZOLN010000004.1, on the reverse strand, counting down.
GGAGGCCGGCGTGATACGGGGGATCACGCTGCGCTGGTCGTCCAGCACGCCGGGGGCCGCCCCCACGAGGAGAATCCGATCGGGCCGCAGCAGGGGGGCGAGGTAGACGAAGAGATCCTCCGTCGAGACGATGGTCCCCCCGCGCACCTCATCCCAGGCCACGTCCCCGTAGACGAGGGGGATCAATCCGTGGCGCAGCGCCTCCCGGATCGGCTCGACCGCCAGATGGACGATCGCGCCATCCCTGCACCGCACCGAGGCGCGGGGGGAGAGGCTGATGACGGGCAGGCCCACCTCTAAGAGAAGGTCGGTCGCCAACGTGTTCAACCGGGCGGCCGCGGCGGCCACTTCGGCGAAACCCCGCCACTCTCTAGGGGTATGGACCCCCTCTCGGGTGCCATAGGGAGCAGCGGCCCGGTGTCCAAAGGAACCGGAGCCGTGGCCCAGGAGCAACCGCAGGCCAGGCCGGGCCTCCAGCGCCTGGCGGATCTCCTTCCCAAGCCGCCGGATCAGATCCGGGCGGTGCGTATAAGGGCGGGCTTTGTCGGTGATCAGAGAACCGCCGAGTTTCAGGAAAACCAGTTCTTCGGAGGCCATCTGCCCCCTCACCCGACGACGGCGTAGATGATCCGCCTCGCCCCGGCGGCTCGAAGCACCTCTTCCACCTCATCGACGGCGAACTCCTCCACCAGGGCGATGACGTTTCCCCCCCGACCGGCCCCGGAGAGCTTCGCCCCCAGCGCGCCGCCGTACCGGGCCGCCTCGACCAACTCATCCAGTTCCGGCGAGGAGACGCCGATCTTGCGCAACAACTCGTGGTTCTGGTCCATCAGCCCCCCCAGAGTGTACACGTCCCCCGCCTCGATCGCCTCGCGGGCCTCGTCGACCACCTCGCCGATGCGGTCGAACAGGAAATCGTACCGGGCCGGGTGCTTCTCCCACGCTGCCCGCACGTCACCGACCACTTCCTTGGTGCGGCTGGGGATCCCCGAATCGGCGATGAGCAGATGGAACGGCGCACCAGGGGAGAAGGTCTCGATCCGCCGGTCGCGTACAAAGTAGACGGGTCGCTCATAGGCCACGACGGTGTTGTCGATGCCGCTGGGGGTCCCGTGGTGCAGTTTTTCCACCTCGTAGACCAGGCGGCTGATCTCCGCAGGGGGGAGTTCCCGTCCAAAGAAGGCGGTCAGGGCACGCACGATGGCTGTAGAGACCGCCGCCCCGCTCCCCATCCCCCCTGCGATGGGGATGGTGGAGGTGACGGTGAGGCGGACGTCGGGCTCGGGCTGCCCCAGATGGTCCAGCGTCAGCCGGGCAATGGCGGCCAGCGGATCGTCGGGGGGGGCGTCGCGGAGGCGCACCTCCCGATCCAGGTCGGCCGCCACCAGGCTCAACCCCTCCCCCGCAGGGGCCGCTTCCACCGCCGCCACCGCCCGCACCTGCGGGACGGGCACGGCGATGGCCGGTCGGCCGTAGACAACGGCGTGCTCGCCAAAAAGGATCACTTTGCCAGGCGCGGATGCGGAGACCATAGGCCCCCCTTATCGGAACACGTACATGATCAGCACCACGGAAAGCCCCCAAAGCACCACGCCGGCCTGAAGGGGCCGATCCCGTAAGACGATCTCCTCCGGCTCCCCTCCAAGCCCTTTCACGTGGACCAAGTAGAGGTACCGAAAGAGGCTGTAGAGGACGAAGGGGATGGTCAGCATCATCGCGTGGTTGGGAGGGAGGTTCTCGGCCAGGGCGGTGTAGAGGGAGTAAGCCACCAGGGTGGCGGCGGTGACGATGGTGATGATCTGGTCCAACAACGGCAGATTGTACTCCTGCAGGATGGTCCGATGGGCATTGGCCCCCTCCCCCAACGTCGTCAGTTCGTGTCGCCGCTTGCCGAAGCCAATGAAGAGGGCCAGGAGCGCCATACAGGTATACATCCACGGGGAGAACCGCTCCGCCTGGACCAGGGGGACGCCAGCCGCCACCCGCAACACGAACCCGGCGGCGATGGTCAACACGTCGACGATGACCAGTCGCTTCAACACGAAGGAGTAGGCCACTTGGAGGAGAAGATAGACGAGCAGAATAAGGCAGAAGATGGGATCCAAGAGGTAAGCGAGAGGAAGACTGATAAGGACAAAGACCACGGCGGCGGTGATCGCCGTGGGGACCGGGAGCCGACCAGCGGCGATGGGGCGGTTCCGCTTGCGGGGGTGCAGGCGGTCCTTCTCCCGATCGACGACGTCGTTGAGGAGGTAGACGACCCCGCTGATCACACATAGCAGGACGAAACCGGCCGACGTGCGCAACAGGTAGTTCGGATGGGTCAGTTTGATGTCGAACACCAAGGGGGCGAAGACGAAGATATTCTTGATCCATTGTTTGGGGCGCATCGACAGCAGTAGATCGCGCAACATCCTTCTCTCCTGGCGGGTCTTTCTGTAAATCGGGTTCGATGATACCAGAAAGGGAGGTTTTCGGCAACCGACCGCCCGATCCCCCTTGCGCTCTCCCCACTCTGGATTATACTCCACCCCCACAGAGGGCTGTCGGCCCCGCTACGGAGGTGCAACGTGGACGAGAAGAGAGAGCCGATCGCCGAAGCGATCCGCGAACACCTTGACCGGGAGGGGATGCTTCCCTGCGCGACGGCGTTCCGCATCGCCAGGGAATTGGGCGTGGAACCGCTGGAGGTCGGGCAGACAGCGGATGCGCTGGGGATCCGGTTGAACCGGTGCCAGTTAGGCCTCTTCGGCTACGGTCCGAAGGCGGAGGGACGGCACAAGATCGTCCAGCCCGCGGAGACGGTGGAACCGGGGCTGGCGCAGGCCATCCGCGACAACCTGGTGGAGGGAAAACTATCCTGTCGGGCCGCCTGGGACATCGCCTCCGCCCTTCGCATCCCGAAGATGGACGTCTCTGCTGCAGCGGAGGCTTTGGGGATCAAGATCACCCGCTGCCAGTTGGGCGCGTTCTAACCGTACAACCTACTGACCGAGCTGCTGCAGGGTCCGGCTCAGGATCTCGTCCTGCTCCGCCCGCCGAGTTTTCCTCTTCGCCGTGGTCGCCCGCTCCCTCTCGCGACGGCGGGCCTCCTCCTGGGCCTTCTTGAAAGCCCACTCCATCGGCGTCGGGAGATGGACCTCTTCCTCCTCCTCCACGTCGGCGTCCAGCAGGTCGTCGATCGTCAGGTCGATCTGCCGCTTGCGTCGGTTAACGTGAAGGATACGGACCTCGACCTCATCGCCCACCTGGAACAGTTCGGAAGGATGGCGGACGAAGCGATGGCCCATCTCACGGACGTGCAGGAGGCCGGGCCGCTCCGCTCCGAAGTCGATGAAGGCGCCATACCGTTCGATGCGAACGACCCTGCCGGTATAGACGTTGCCCTCTTTGATGTCCTTCCACTCCACCTCGGGCGGTTTGACCATCGTCAGGGCGATCCGCCCCGCCTCGGGGTCCACGTCGGTGACCCAGACGGTGACGCGGTCGCCTTCCTTAACGACGTCGGTGACCCGGCTGACCGGCCGGTCGCTCAGGCGGGAGATGTGGATGAGGCCATCCCGTTCCAGCCCGAGATCGACGAAGGCCCCGTACAGTTCGATCCGCCGGACGACCCCTTCCAGTTGCATCTTGGGGCGCAACTCGAAGATGGACGTGGGGCGTTCCGTGCGTTCTTCTGCCATGTTCTCACCTCTGATGAAGGGCATATATCCGCCCGGCCTGAAGGCCGGGCAAGGGGATTATAATGCCGGGTCTCAACTCTGTCAAGCCGACAATTTGCACAAACCATCCGATCCCGGTACACTACCCCGACGATGGGACTCGATGGGCGAAGGGGGTTCCGCACCTCCCCGTACCCTGCTCATACCCTTGTGACACGGGAGGCACGATGGACAGCCATCCCTGGTACACCTACCTCCTCCGCTGCTCCGACGGGAGCCTCTACACCGGCGTCACTACCAACCTGGAGCGGCGGGTGCGGGAACACAACCGGGGCCGGGCCAGCCGGTACACCGCCGGGCGGCGGCCGGTCTGGCTCGTCGGAGCCTGGGGGTTCCCCGATCGGGGCAGCGCACAACGGGCGGAGGCCCGGCTGCGCCGCCTCCCCCGCCTGGAGAAGGAGCGGCTAGCGCTCACAGGAGCCCCCTTCGACGGAGCCCCTTTCTGCGGCCCCCTCCCCCACCGGTTCTGCCCCCGCTGTGGCGCTCCCCTGGAGGTGATCCTCCGCCCCGGAGCCGATCGCCCCGTCCAGGTCTGCTCCACCTGCGGCCGGACCCACTACCGAAACGCCAAGCCGTGCGTCGGGGTCCTGGCGACCCGGCACGGCCGACTCCTCCTGGTCCGCCGAGCCATCGAACCCTTCCGCGGTTATTGGGACATCCCTGGCGGGTTCCTCGAAGAGGGGGAACATCCGGAACAGGGCGCGCTACGCGAGATGAGGGAAGAGACCGGCCTGGAGATACGCTTGACCGGTCTTTTGGGGTTCTACCTTGACCGATACGTCTACCAGGGAGAGCAGGGGATCACCCTGAATATCTACTTCCTAGGCGAGGTGACCGGCGGGGAGGAGCAGGCGGCGGACGACGCCTCGGCGCTGGGGTGGTTCCCCCCGGACCGGCTCCCCCGGCGGATCGCCTTCGACCACGTGCGGGAGGTGCTGGAGGACTGGAGACGACGGATCGAGGGGGGATCGATGTAACCACGGAGGCACAGAGGGCACAGAGTTTTCTCCAATTCTGAGAGTTTCTCTGTGTCCTCTGTGTCTCTGTGGTTCGCTACACCGGCTCTAGGTAACTCCCCATCACCCGCTTCAGCCCCACCTCCTCGAACGCCACGGTGACCTGCTCGTCGTCCCCGTCGGGGCGGCTCTCCAGCACGACCCCCTCGCCGAAGACCCGATGGACCACCCGGTCCCCGGCGGCAAACCGGGGGACGGCGGCGGTGGGCACCACCTCCAGCGCGATCTCCCGCTCCGCCGGCCGCGTCCGCACCCTCACCCCCTCGATCAGGTGGGAGGGGATGTCCTCCAAGAAGCGGCTGGGGACGTTGGGCTCGTAGGCCCCGTAGCGGGCGCGGCGGAAGGCGTAAGTGAGGTAGAGCCGATCCTTGGCCCGGGTGATCCCCACGTAGAGCAGACGCCTCTCCTCCGCCAGCCCCTCCGGGTCCTCCCACGACCGGCTGTGGGGAAGCAGCCCGTCCTCCAGGCCGGTGATGAAGACCACGGGGAACTCCAACCCCTTTGCGCTGTGCAAGGTCAACAGCGTGGGGGCGTCCACCTCCTCGGGCAGGTTGTCCACGTCGGAGACCAGGGCGACGTCGGCCAGGAAGTCGCTGAGCGAGAGGTCGGCGTACTCGGCGGCGACGGACCGCAGCTCCTGCACGTTGTTCCACCGGTCCTCCCCCTCCTCCGTCCCATCCCGCAGGTAAGCCTCGTAGCCGGTCTCCGCGATCACCCGGTCCATCAACTGGAGCACCGTCAGGCTCTCGCGGGCCTCGATCCAGCCCTGGACCATCTGATGGAAGGCGGCGACGGCTGCACGGGCCCGCCCGGCGATGGGGACTCCTTCCGCTCCGGTGGCTGCGGCCTCCACCGCCCACCACAGGGGAGCACCCTGGGCGCGCGCCGCCTCCTCCAGCGCTACCACCGTCCGCTTGCCGATGCCCCGCGGGGGGACGCCGATGATGCGGCTGAGGCTGGCGCTATCCGCCGGGTTGTGGACGACGCGCAGGAAGGCGATCAGGTCCTTGATCTCCCGACGGGCGTAGAACCGGGTGGCCCCCACCAGCCGGTAGGGGAGACCGGCGCGGATGAAGGCGTCCTCCAGCGCACGGGACTGGGCGTTGGTCCGGTACATCACCGCGCAGTCGCCCGGCCGGGCCTCCCCCCGGAGGACCAGTTCGGCGATGGTGTCCACCACGAACTGGGCCTCGTCCTCCGGATCGTACGCCTCGTGCACGATCACCTTCACCCCCCGCCCCCGGTGGGTGAAGAGCCGCTTCTCGGTCCGACCCGGGTTGTGGCGGATGACCGCGTGGGCCACGTCCAGAATGGTCTGAGTGGACCGGTAGTTCTGCTCCAGAAGATAGGTCGCCAGGTCGGGATAGTCCTCCCGCAGCCGGGCGATGTTCCGGTAGTCCGCCCCTCGCCAGCGGTAGATAGACTGGTCCTCATCGGCGACGACGAACAGGTTGCGGTGGCGGGCGGCCAGTTGGCGCAGGAGGATGTACTGGGCCATGTTGGTGTCCTGAAACTCGTCGACCAGGATGTGGAGGTACCGCTCCTGGTAGCGGGCGAGCACCTCGGGGTGCTCGCGGAAGAGGCGGACCGTCTCCATCAGCAGGTCGTCGAAATCGAGGCCGTTGCTGGCGCGGAGCCGCTGCTGGTACTGTTCGTAGACCCGACGGACGATCTCGCCGAAGTAGGAATCGGGCTGGTAGGCCTCGGGCGGGATCAGTTCGTTCTTGGCGCGGGAGATGGCGGCGTGGACGGCGGGAGGCCGATACTGCTTGTCGTCGATGTTCAGGTCGCGGAGCACCTGGCGGACCACGGCCCGCTGGTCGTCGGCGTCGAAGATGACGTAGTCGCGGGGGATACCGATGGTCGGCCCTTCGCGGCGGAGGATGCGGGCGCACAGCGCGTGGAACGTGCCGAGGGTCAACACGCCGGTCCGCCCGTGACCGAGGAGGCCCTCCAGCCGATGGCGCATCTCCCGGGCGGCCTTGTTGGTGAAGGTGACCGCCACGATCCGGTGCGGAGGGACGGCCCGTTCCAGGACCAGCCATGCCACCCGATGGGTGAGGACGCGGGTCTTGCCGGATCCGGGACCGGCCAGGACCAGCACAGGGCCGTCGGAGGCGGCGACGGCGGCTCTCTGCTGGGAGTTCAGGTCTTTCAATAGCGTTGTTCTCATCGTAGCATTTCGACACAGAGGGGCGGAGACGCGGGGACGCGGAGGGATGAAGCCCCCATTGTAGCGTCACCCGCGGGTGGATTGCAGGTACTCCTTCAGGTTGTGCTGGACGGCGTAGGCGGCGGCCTCGGCCCGGTTGGTCAGCCCCAGTTTGCTCAGGATGCTGCTGACGTAGTTACGGACGGTCCCCTCCCCCAGGAAGAGCACCTGGGCGATCTCCCGGTTGGTCCGTCCCTCGGCCACCAGTTCCAGCACCCGCAACTCCTGCTCCGTGAGGTTGGCGAAGGCGGCAGCCACCTCCTGCCGGGCCGCCTCCCGCACCCGCTCGAACACCTTCTGAGTGACCGCCGGATCGAGCAGCGCCTCCCCCCGCCCCACCGTCTCGATGGCCCGGATCAGGTCGTCCGACCCGATCTGCTTGAGGACGTACCCGCAGGCACCAGCGGTGATAGCGTCGAAGAGCAATTCGTCCTCCGCATAGGAGGTGAGGATGATGACCTTCGTGTCGGGGAGTTTCTCCACGATGTCCTGGCAGGCCTGGATGCCGCTGCGACCCGGCAGCCGGATGTCCATCACCACGACGTCCGGCTTGTGAAGAAGCGCTTTTCGCAAGGCCTCCCGCGCCGTCCCCGCCTCGTCCACGACGGTAAAATCGGGGTGGCGCTCCAGAAGGGCTCGCAGGCCGACGCGAACCACCTCGTGATCGTCCACAATCAGTATACGCAGCATCTTCCCTCCGCGGGGGGATTATAACATCACCTGGGAGGGGGGCAAGGTGCAGGGTTAGAAGGAAGCGGGGAAGCGGGGAAGCAAGGAGTCAGGGGAGCAGGGTGTCGATGACGGAGAGGACGGTGCGGGCGCACTGCCGCCAGGAGAAGCGGCGGAGGTTGGCGAAACCCCGCTCGACCAGGTCGGCTCGCAGGTCGGGATCCGTTGCCATGCGGGCCATCGCCTCCGCCCAACCCGCCACGTCGAGGGGGTCCACCAACAACGCCCCCTCGCCCGCGACCTCAGGGAGGCTGGCGGCGGTGGAGCAGACCACCGGACAGCCGCAGGCCTGGGCCTCCAGGACCGGCAGGCCGAAGCCCTCGTACAGGGAGGGGAAGACCAGGGCCAACGCCCCACTCAGCAGGGCCGGCTTGTCCGCCTCGGAGATGTAGCCGGGGAAGAGGATCCGACCCTCCAGGCCGTACCGGCGAACCCGCTCAAAGAGGTCCCCGTAGAGCCAGCCCCGGCGGCCAGCGAGGACAAGGCAGGTTTCAGATTTCAAGGTTTCAGGTTGGAGGGCAGCGAAGGCGTCGATCAGGCGGGCCAGGTTCTTGCGCGGCTGGAGGGTCCCCAAGTAGAGAAAGTAGTCCCCCTCGATCCCGTAGCGGGCCTTCACAGCGGCGATGGCAGCGGGATCGCGCACCGGCGCGAGGTGCTCATCGTAACCCGGGTAGGCCACGGTGACCTTCTCCGCGGGCGTTCCGTACCGGGCCACCAGGTCCGCCCTCGTCGCCTCCGAATCGGCGAGGACGTGGGTGGCGACGCGGGCGTTCCAGCGAGTGGAGAGATCGAGATAGAGCCGCTGCAACGGGGGATGGGCGCGGGGGAAGTAAAGGTAGCCCAGATCGTGGACGGTCACCAGGGTCAGCGGCGGGCGGATCGGAGGAAGCACGTGGGCCGGGACGAAGAGGAGATCCGGCGGACGGCGGGCCATCTCCCAGGAGAGCCGCACGTGGGTCCAGAGGCGGGGAAAGGGGATGACCCGCAACTCAGCCTGGGGGAAAAGGGTCGGATCGGGGGTAGAGCGAAAGTACAGCCGAAAGTGATGGTCCGAACCGAGCGAGAGAAGGGCATGGATCAACCGCTGAGAGTAGATCTCCGTCCCCGTGGGACGGGGCGAAACCGCCCGGCTGGCGTCGATGCCGACGATCACCCCACCGGTCACTTCCCCCGCCGCAACTCCCGCAACAGGAGCAACGCGCCGACGAGGATGAGGAGGGCCGGCCAGAGGCGGCTCAGTTCCTGGGCGGTGTTCGGCCCCAGCAACTGAAGGTTCACGGCCAGAGCCACGCCACCGAAGATCAGCCCCACGATGGCGAGGAAGAGATTGCCCCAATCCCGCAGCCCCTGCGCCAGCCAGAGGGCCAGGAAAGAGATGCCGGCGATGGCGACGAACACCGGCCACCAGGTCCGCAGCACCGAGTAGTCCTGATCCCCCATGCTGATGAGGAAGAGAAACAGGCTGGAGAGGACCAGGGCCGTCCCCCAGAAGATCCGAGCGTCCCCTTTCCGATCGCTGCGGAAATAGGTTATCAGGGAGGTGAACCCCCACGCCAGCGGGAAGACCGGCCAGATCTGATCCAGGGTGGGGATACCCAACTGGAGCTGCACGAGCAGGAAATAGCAGCCGACAGCGATCAGGACAAGGGCGAGGAAAACGGTCGACCTGCGCATCTACCCCCCTCGCTCTATGGCTTCGATCTTTCCGACCCTGCGGGCGTGTCGCCCGCCTGCGAACCGGGCCCCCAAGAAGGCCCGAACGATCTCCAGCGCCGATCCCACGCCGAGCACCCGCCCGCCCAGGCAGAGGACGTTGGCGTCGTTGTGTTCGCGGGCCATCCGAGCCATATACCCATCGGTCGCCAGCGCCGCCCGAACGCCCTTGACCTTGTTGGCGGCAACGCTCATCCCGATCCCGGTGCCGCAGACCAGGATCCCCAGGTCCGCCCGCCCCTCCACCACGGCGCGGGCTACTTGGACGGCGTAGTCGGGATAGTCGGTGGACTCCTCGTCGAAGGTGCCCACGTCCTCCACCTCGTACCCCTCACCGGCAAGGAACCGGGCGATCTCTTCCTTCAGGCGATACCCACCGTGATCGGCCCCCACGACGATCCGCATCTCTCTCACCCCATCTCCTCAGGCTTTCCGGGATTGTAGTACACCGTCACCTCCCGGACGATCCGCTTTCCCTCTCCCCCGCCTCCCCACTCCCACTGGTCGGCCCCTCTTCTTTTCCCTCCTCCTTCTCAGCCGGAGGAAGCAGGGCCACCTCCAGCACCTCCTCCATCCGCTCCACGCGGACGATCTTCAACGCCCGCCGCACCTTCCGGGGGATCTCCACCAGGTCCGGCTCGTTCCGCTTGGGGATGATCACCGTCTTCAGACCCGCGCGATGGGCGGCGAGGATCTTCTCCTTGAGCCCGCCCACCGGCAGGACCCGCCCGCGCAGGGTGATCTCCCCCGTCATCCCCACGTCCCGCCGGACAGCCCGGTCGGTCAGGGCGGAGATGAGGGCGGTGGCCATCGTGATGCCCGCTGAGGGGCCGTCCTTCGGGATCGCCCCCTCAGGCAAGTGGATATGGATGTCGGTCTTGTCGAAGAGGTCGCGGGGCAGGCCCAGTTCTCTGGAGCGGGACCGGGCGTAACTGAGGGCCGCCTGGGCCGATTCCTGCATCACTTCGCCCAACTGGCCGGTGAGGATGAGGCTGCCCTTCCCGGGCATCAACGTCACCTCCACCGGCATCAGATCGCCGCCAGCCTCGGTCCAGGCCAGCCCGGTCGCCAGGCCCACCTCGTCCTTCTCCTCCGCCCTGTCCCGCAGGAAGCGGGGCGGTCCGAGGAGTTTGGGAAGCATCCGGGCGGTGATCTGGCGCAACGGCCTCTTTCCCTCAGCCAGTCGCCGCGCCGCCTTCCGACAGACAGAGGCGATCTCCCGTTCCAGGTTACGGACCCCCGCCTCGTAGGTGTACTCACGGATGATGCGCCGCAGCGCGGCATCGGTGAAATGGGGCGGGTGCTCGGCCAGCCCGTGCTCCTCGATCTGGCGCGGGATCAGGAACCGGCGGGCGATCTCCATCTTCTCCTCCTCGATGTAGGAGGGGAACTCGATCACCTCCATCCGGTCCCGCAGCGCCGGCGGGATCGGGTCGAGGGTGTTGGCCGTGGTGATGAAGAAGACCTTGGAGAGATCGTAGGGGACCTCCAGATAGTGGTCGGAGAAGGCGTGGTTCTGCTCCGGGTCGAGGACCTCCAGAAGCGCGGCGGCGGGGTCGCCCCGGAAGTCCAGCCCCAGTTTGTCCACCTCGTCCAGCATAAAGACCGGGTTGATCGTCTTGGCCCGGCGCATCGTCTGGATGATCCGGCCGGGCATCGCGCCGATGTAGGTCCGCCGGTGGCCGCGGATCTCCGCCTCGTCCCGCACCCCGCCCAGGCTGACGCGGACGAAGTTCCGCCCCAGCGCTTTGGCGATCGACTTACCGAGGCTGGTCTTGCCGGTCCCCGGCGGGCCGACGAAGCAGAGGATGGGGCTGCGCATCTTGTCGGGCGCCAGTTTCTTGACCGCGATGTACTCCAGGATGCGCTCCTTGGCCTTGGGCAGCCCGTAGTGGTTCGACTCCAGCACCTCCGCCACGTGCTTGAGGTCGAGGTTGTCCTCCGTCTCTTTCTTCCAAGGCAGTTCGAGGACCCAGTCCAAGTAGGTACGGATGATCCCCACCTCGGGCGCCATCGGCGGCATCGCCGCCAGCCGCTCCAGTTCCTTCTCCGCCTGCGCCCGCACCTCGTCCGGCAGGTCCGCCTTGGCCAGCCGCTCCCGCAACTCGTTGACCTCGCGGGTGAAGGCGTCCGTCTCCCCCAACTCCGTCTGGATCGCCTTCATCTGCTCCCGCAGGAAGTGCTCCCGCTGGGCGCGGTCCAGTTCCTGCTGGACCCGGGAGTGGATCTGGTCCTCCAACTCCAGCACGTCCAGTTCCTTCGCCAAAAGGACGCTGATCCGCTGGAGACGGGCGGCCGGATCCAACGCCTCCAAGATCTCCTGCCGCTGGGAGGTGTCCAGACTCAGGCTCTGGGCGATCAGGTCGGCCAGCCAGCCCGGCTCGTGGACGTTGAGGGCGAAGACGTAGAGGTCCTCCGGCATCGACCGGTTGAGTTGGACCACCTTCTCGAAGAGGGCCAGCGTGGCCCGCATCAGCGCCTCGGTGAGGCGGGTCCGCTCGGTGGACTCGACGATGGGGATGGCCCGGACCCGGATGTAGGGCTCGGTATGGATGTATTCGACGATCTGGACCCGCTGACGGCCCTGGGCCAGGATGCTCAGGGAGCCGTCGGGCATCCGGAGCATCCGACCGATGATGATGTCGGTGCCGAACTCGTAGAGGTCCTCCGGCTCGACCTCATCGACCTCCGGGTCCCGCTGGGCCACGGCGATGAGGGGCTCATCCCGCTCCAGCGCCACCTCCACCGCCTCGATGGACCGATCCCGCCCCACGACGAGGGGGGAGACCATCCGTGGGAAGAAGACCAGGTCCCGCAACGGGAGCAAAGGCCCCTCCAGGATTCCGCCAGCCTCCTCCGAGGGGCCCGCCTCCTCGAACTCGAACTCATCGAACAAGGGAAACGGGCTCGGCTGCGGCCAGCCCATCTGCATCCACCATTCACCCCATTCTCGATCCCAACTCATCGTTCGCCTATCGCTCCCAAGCCAAACTCAAGGTAAAGAGGGAAAGATGCAAGA
>CAZOLN010000004.1:3014-16482 GCA_964580565.1 uncultured Anaerolineales bacterium | reverse complement strand
TGCCTCCTGCTTTATCGGTCGTTCTCCGGCACCGGCTTCCCGTTCTGCTCCGCCCACACCTCCCGGGCCTCGGCGACCAGGAAGATGGAGCCGGTGACCAGGATGCCATCGCCCGGCTCCAGGGCCACCTTCGCCCGCTGGAGGGCTCTCCGCACGTTGACCGCCACCTCCGCCCCGCCGCCCACCGAGGCAGCGATGTCCGCCAGGTCGATGGGGGCGGCGGCTCGGGGATGCTCGGACCGGGTGACGATCAGGTACTCGGTGATGGGCAGGAGGGCCCTCAACATCCCGGCGATGTCCTTATCGGACGAAGCGCCGAAGACCAGCACCCACTTCCGACCCGGGAACCAAGTCTCCAGGGCGGATCGGAGGACGCGGGCCGAGTAGGGGTTGTGGGCACAATCGACCACCACCAACGGGTCCCTGCCCAGGACCTCCATCCGCCCCGGCCATTCCACCCGGCGCAGCCCTTCCTCCACCGCCGAACGGGGGAGGTCGAACCCCCGGTCCCGCAACACCTGCAGGGTCGCCACGGCGGTGGCCCCGTTCTCCAACTGATGGCGGCCCAGGAGGGGGATCCAGTACTCCCCTGCCAGCGCGTTCCCTCCATCCCGCACCCGGCGAGCGGTGAAGGACTGCCCCTCCAGGTCAAAGGGACCAGGGTCCCAGGTCCAATCCCGCCCCACCTCGACCAGAGGGGCCTTCCGCTCCCGGCTGACCTCTTCGATGACGTGGATCGCCTCCGGCCGCTGCGGCGCGCTGACCACCGGCACGCCCGGCTTGATGATCCCGGCCTTCTCGCGGGCGATCTCCGGCAAAGTATCCCCCAGCAGGTATGTGTGGTCCAGACTGAGGGAGGTGATCACCGCCACCTCCGGCAACAGGACGTTGGTCGCGTCCAGTCGCCCCCCCAGGCCGACCTCGGCGACCAGGACCTCCACCCGCTGCCGGGCGAAGTAGGCGAAGGCCATCGCCGTGATCGCCTCGAAGGTCGTCACGCCGGGGACCTGCGCCACCAGCGGCTGGATCTCCTCCACCAGGGCGACGACATCCTCTCGGGAAATGAGTTCCCCCCCGACGCGGATACGCTCCCGGAAAGTGTGAAGATGGGGAGAAGTGTACAGTCCGGTCCGGTAGCCAGCCACCCGCAGGGCAGACTCCACCATCGCGGAGGTCGAGCCCTTCCCCTTGGTGCCGGCGATATGGACGGAGGGGTAGGCCCGATGCGGATTCTCCAGCATCGCCAGCAACCGCTCGACCCGCGAAAGGTCCAGCGTCTCCGGCGAATACCGCTCGATCCGCCGCTTCTCGTAGTCGGTCAGCGAGTGAAGGTACTCGATCGCCTCGCGGTAGGTCATCTTTCCTCTGATCCACACGTTGGCACGGGATTGTACAACGTTTCCACGGAAATGCAAATCTCCGCCCCATCGGCGGCGGCGTCGCTCGTGTGCGTGCGCTTCGACGCTTGAAGCACGCCCGCTTGTGTCCACCAGGCGGCGCATCGAGCGAAGGGGGAGCGATCAGAGACGAGGAAGATCGAAGCCGAGGAGGACCTCCAGCGCCAACCGGCGGTTGACGTTCCCACGAAGGAGGTCCATCGTCTTTCGGGTGGCCTTCACCAGCGCAGCGGCCCTCTCCACCCCGAGGGCCTGGGCCTGTCGGCGAATCCGGTCGGTTAGGTCGGGGTTGGTGAGCGGAGCGTCGGTCCCAGCGGCGACGACCATCACATCCCGCCACCAGCCGGTCCAGATCTCCAGCGCTTCCTCCGTTCCTGCGGGATCGTCGGCCAGCGCGGCGGCGTAGCGGAACCGCTCCACCAGGGAGGCCCGGAGGAGCGTGGAGAGATCCTCCAGCCGCTGCCTCCGCCGCTGGAGGAGGGCGGGATCGTCGGCGGCCCGCACCGCCCACCCCAGCCGCCCCCCACAGAGATGGGCCAGGAGGTCCGCCCGTTCCGGCTCCACCCCCCACCGCGTCTCCAATACCTCCCGCACCAGGCGGAGCGGCAGGGGCCGCAACGGGACCACCTGGCAGCGGGAGACGATGGTCGGCAGCAGCGAGTCGGCGTCTGGGGCCAGGAGAACCAGGACGACGTAGGCGGGAGGCTCCTCCAGGGTCTTGAGGAGGGCGTTGGCGGCAGAGGGGGTGGCCCGGTCAAAGTCGGCGAGGATCGCCACCCGGTGACGGCCCACCGATGGGGTGAGGGCCAGTTGACGGCCCAGTTCCCGCACCTGCCCGATGGTGAGCCGCCCGGTGGCCGATTCGGGGTGGACGAGATGGAGGTCGGGATGGGTACCGGCCTCCACCAGGCGGCAGGCGCGGCAAGAACCGCATGGCCGGTCCGCCTCCGCCTCGCAGAGCAGCGCGCGAGCCAGGGCGCGGGCCAGCGTCCCTTTACCCACGCCGGGCGGACCGGTGAAGAGGTAGGCGTGGGAGAGGCTGCCCTCCTCCACCGCCCGCTGCAGCAGCCGCACCGCCCAGTCGTGGCCGATGATGCCCCAGCCTCCGTTGCCCACGTTGCTCCCCCTGGGACCTATGCAGTCTCACCACGGAGGCACAGAGCACACATTGGAGAATTCGAAGAACCTCTGTGCTCCCTGTGCCTCTGTGGTGCCTTATCTCTACTCATATACCGCCCCTTTGACGAAGCGGTCGACGGCCCGGCGCAGGAACTCCTCCTCCACCGTGCCCCGCGGCGAGGGGGTCTCAAGGATACGGCGGGGGATGCGCAGTTCATCCGGGTCGAACCCCTCCCGCAGTTTGAATCCGTACTTGCGGCGCAGCGTCTCCCGCCCCAGGCGGGCCAGGTCGTCGGCGGACCGGTCGAACCCGGCCGTCGACAGCGCCCGCAGGACCGTCTCCTCGGTATAGACCCCCCGGGCGAAGAGGCAGACGACCAGGCTGGTCAGCACCTGTCGCCAGCGCTCCTCCGCCAGCAGCGCCTCCGCCGTCTCTTCCGGTGTGAGGCCCCTGCCCTGGGAGACGGCCTTCTGGTCCAACCCGTACCCGGCGCTATCGAGGTGGCTGTGGCGGGCGCCGGTCAGGTAGGTCAGGTGGCAGGCGGGGCCGGTGTGGTAGCCGGGCATCTCGTTCCCGCCGAAGGCGAGGGCGAACTCCTCCCCGCCGTAGACGGACACGGCGTGATCGACCCCTCGCGCCAGCGCCCGGTAGAAATCGTTGGGCTGGGCCACGATCCGCCGTACCGCCTCGATGTAGACGGGGTAGTCCCCCCATCTCAACACCAGGCCGTCCGTCTCCTCGGTGGAGATCAGCCCCCGTTCCATCGCCTCGGTAACCCAGGCGAGGGCCACGCCGGTGCTCATCGCGTCCAGTCCCTGCACCTCCACCTCATCCATCAGTTGGAGCATCCCCGGCACATCGGAGCCGCCGAGCATGCTCCCCAGGGCATAGATCGGCTCGTAGTCGTAGCCCAGCATCGAGGTCTTGTAGAAATACGGCTCGGTGGGGTGAGGAACACGAAGGGCCGCCAGGTGGACGCAGGCCACCGGACAGTGGGCGCAGGCCAGCCTCCGCCCCAGGTACCGCTCCGCCAGCCGCTCCCCGGAGATGGCCTCCGCCCGCTCGAAGCGGCCCTGCTGGAGGTTGCGGGTGGGCAGCGCACCCATCTCGTTCAGCGGGAGGACGTTCATCGGCGTGCCCAGGTCGTGGTACTTCCGCATCAGAGGGGACTCGGTCGCGGCGCGGAAGATACCGTCGTAGGCCTCCCGGTAGGCCCGCCGGTCGGCCACCGGCAGGGAGCGGCGGCCGGAGACGACCAGCCCCTTCAGCCGCTTGCTGCCGAAGACCGCCCCCAGCCCGAGCCGCCCAAAGTGGCGGTAGGTCTCGGTGATCACACAGGCGTAGGTGACCATTCGCTCCCCGGCCCGCCCGATGCGCATAACGGTCCGCATCCCGGAGCCGGACTCCCGCTCCCGCAGGATGTCTCCCACGGTGTAACTGGAGCGCATCCCCCAGAGCGCCGCCGCGTCGCGGAAGTGGACCTGGTCGCCCTCGACGACCAGGTAGACGGGGGAAGGGCTGACCCCGCGGATGACGATGGCCCCGTACCCGGCCATTCGGATGGCGACCGCGCTGCGCCCGCCAGCGTGGCTCTCCCCCAGGTTGCCGGTGTGGGGGGACTTGAACATCGCCACCGTCTTGGAGGCCAGCGGGAAGAGGCCCACCAGCGGCCCGACGGCGAAGATGATGGGGTTCTCCGGCCCGAGCGGGTCGGCTCCCTGGGGACACTCCTCCTCCAGGAGCCGGATCGCCACCCCGGTCCCGCCCAACCCCTCCTCGAAAAGGTCGGCCCGCTCCTCGACCCAGAAGCGGCGGCGGGAGAGGTCGACGTAGAGCACCCGACGCAGGGGATCACCCGGCAGCATCGCCCACCTCCTCCAGCCGCAGGACGTCGTAGGGACAGTAGTCGGCGCAGTAGCCGCAGTAGACGCAGATCTGGGGCTTGTTCTGCCCGGGGTCCCAGAAGACCGCGCCCAGGGGGCAGGCCTGGACGCAGTTGCCGCAGCCGATGCAGAGGTTGGCCCGCAGGCGGACCCCGCCGCCCTCGCGGGGTGTCAGGGCGTCGGTGGGGCAAACGCGGGCGCAGGGGGGATCGGCACACGCGCGGCAGACGACGACGACGAACCCCCGCCGCATCCCGCCCGCCGAGCGGACCCCGATGGAGGCCCCAGCCAGGCCCCCCTGGCCCAGCCGCCGGGCGCAGGCGAACATGCAGGACTGGCAGCCGACGCACCGGTCCACATCGATTACGGAGAGACGTTTACTCATCGGTCCTCACCGCCGCTCACAGGCGTGATACACCTGCGCACCCTGAAGGTCGGACGGGAGTTCGGACACCTGTTATTTTTCACCACAGAGACACGGAGGGCGCGGAGTTCTTCTCAAAAAATTAAAAAATTCCTCTGCGTCCTCTGCGCCTCTGTGTTTTTTTCAATGATGTTCGAACTCCGAAGGTTAAGGCGCTCCCACTTGCCAAACCGGAAGGGGATGGTATAATATGCGCGCACGGGCGGTTAGCTCAGATGGCCAGAGCGCCACGTTGACATCGTGGAGGTCACAGGTTCAAGTCCTGTACCGCCCATCGAACAGGGCGAGGGAATCCCCTCGCCCTAAGTCTTTTCCCCCGCCTCCGGCTCCGGGGAAGCGGCTCCCTCCTCCACTGCAGCCCGTTCCGCCTCGATCTTCCGCAGCCCGTTCTCCACCACCCGCAGCGTGCGACGGAGTTGCTCCTCCAGGTCGCAGAGGACGTTGAAGACGTACTCGTCCGCCTCGGCCCGCAGGTTCGCCGCCTCCCTCTCCGCCCGCTCCCGGATCGTGGCAGCGCGGGCCTCCGCCGCTTTGACGATGGGATGCTCGGCGGTCAGTTCGGTAGCCCGCTCGCGGGCCTGCTGGACCACCCGCTCCGCCTCCTCGCGGGCCTGAGCCAGGATGCGATCCCGCTCCCGATTGACCCGCTGCGCCCGCCGCACCTCGTCCGGGATCGAGATGCGCATCTGGTCGATCAGCGTCCAGATCCGACGCTCGTTGACCAACCGGATCCCGCTGAACGGCAGGCGGGGGCTCTTTTTGACGATCTCTTCCAATCGATCCACTAGATGCAGGATGTCCATCTCAACCTCCTGCCGACGTAGACACACGCCGGACGGCCCGCCGAAGAACCCAACTACCGCTCAATCCCGCAGAGAGACAAGAGGCACTGGGCCGTTCTTTCGCTCCAACTCCGCCCGCTTCCTCGCCAGCGCGGCGACGACGTTGGGAGGTGCCATCCCGGTCACATCCCCTCCCAGGAGCGCAACCTCCTTGACGATGCTTGAACTGAGAAAGGCGTGCTCCTGGCGGGTCATCAGGCAGACGAACTCGACCTCCGGGGCCAGTTGCCGGTTGGTGAGGGCCATCTGGTACTCCAGTTCGAAGTCGCTGATGACGCGCAAGCCCCGCACGATGGCCTTGGCCCCAACCTGCCGGGCGAACTCCACGGTCAGCCCGCCGTAGGCCCTCACCTCGACGTTGGGCAGGTCCTTCAGCGCCTCCCGGGCCAACGCGACCCGCTCCTCGGCGGTGAAGAGCAGGTTCTTGGCCGGGCGCTCATAGACGGCCACGATCAAATGGTCGAAGATCTCCGCAGCACGGGCCGCGATGTCCACGTGCCCCAGATGGATGGGATCGAAGGTGCCGGGGTAGATGGCTCGGCACATCAACTGACCTCCCCTTCTCCTCTGCTCCACATCTCTGCTACGCGACGGGCCAGCAGCCGATGCTCCGGCCGTTGCAGGTCCGGATCCTCCTCCAGCAGCCGGTTGGCCGCCTCACGGACCCGCTCCAGCAGCCGCAGGTCGGCGATGGTGGCCATCTTCAGGTCGGGCATGCCGGACTGGCGGGTGCCCAGGAACTCGCCGGGACCCCGCATCTCCAGGTCCTTCTGAGCCAAGACGAACCCGTCGGTGGTGGCCTCCACCGCCCGCAGCCGTTCCTCCGCCTCCGGCGAGGCCGATTCGGCCACCAGCAGGCAGTAGGAGGGATGCTCCCCCCGGCCGACCCGGCCCCGGAACTGGTGGAGTTGGGCCAGGCCGAACCGCTCCGCCCCCTCGACGAGCATCACCGTCGCGTTCGGGACGTCGATCCCCACCTCCACCACCGAGGTCGCCACCAGGATGTCCAACTCCCCCCGCGCGAAGGCGGTCATCACCGCATCCTTCTCCTCCGCCTTCATCCGGCCGTGCAGAAGGCCCAGCCGCAGGTCCGGAAAGATCTCCTTCTGCAGCCACTCGTACTCCTCCACGGCCGCCTTCGCCTCGATCTTCTCCGAGGCCTCCACCAGCGGGCAGATGATGAACGCCTGGTGGCCTTTCTCCACCTGACTCCGCACGAAGGCGTAGGCCCGTTCTCGCTCCCGCGGCAGGATCACCCGCGTGGCCACCGGCCGACGGCCCGGCGGCATCTCGTCGATCACCGAGACGTCCAGGTGCCCCCAGATGGTCAACTGGAGGGAGCGGGGGATGGGAGTGGCTGTCATCACCAGCAGGTGGGGGTTATACGACCGCTCCCCTTCCCGCCCCTTCTGCCGCAGCGCCGCCCGCTGGCGGACGCCGAAACGGTGCTGCTCGTCGATGACCACCAGCGCCAGGTCGCGGAAGGTCACGCCCTCCTGGATCAGCGCGTGGGTCCCCACGGCGATGTCGATCGACCCGTCGGCCAGGCCGGCGTAGATCTCCTCCCGCTCGGCGCCAGTGGTGCTGCCGGTGAGGAGGCGGACGGTCGGGGGGCGGCCCGGCCAGTTGGCGTACAACCGGGTCAGGGTCTGGTAGTGCTGCTCGGCGAGGATCTCCGTGGGGGCCATCATCGCCGCCTGAAGGCCGGCGTCCGCCACCAGGGCCATCGCCGTCGCCGCCACCACCGTCTTGCCCGATCCCACATCCCCCTGAAGCAACCGACTCATCGGATAGGGAGAGCGCAGGTCGGCCACGATCTGCCCCAGAGCCCGCTGCTGCGCGCTGGTCAGCCGGAAGGGAAGGCTGAGGATGAACGCCTGGAGCCGCTCCTCCTCGATGGGGATCTGCCGCCCCGGCGTCGCGCGCCAGAGGAGCCGCTGTCGGAGCAGGCCCAACTGGAAGATGAAAAGTTCCTCGAAGGCCAGCCGATAGCGGGCCTTCCTCAGCATCGTCTTGTTGTCCGGAAAGTGGACCTGCCGCAGCGCGGTCGCCAGGTCCAGTAACCCGTAAGCCTCCCGCAGGTCGGGAGGGAGGGGGTCGGGGACCCGAGGGGCCCAGTAGTCCACCACCCGGCGGATCACCTGGCGCAGCCAGCGATTGGTGACCCCTTCGGTGAGCGGATAGACCGGTACCAGCCCACCGGTGTGGAGAAGCTGCTTCTGCGCTGGCTCCCACTCCGGCGAAGTGAAGCAGGGACGTCCCAGGTACTGATCCACCTTCCCGCTAACGACGATCTGCTGCCCCTGCCGGATCCGATCGGCCAGATAGGGCTGGTTGAACCAGGTTGCTTCGATGTAGCCAGTGCCGTCGGTTAGAAGGGCCTTGAAAGCGGTCCGGCCGGACTTGGTCTGCCAGGTGCTGGTGCTCTGCACCCGCGCGATGATGGTGACTTCCTCCCCGTACTCCAGCCGGTTGATGGATTTCAGGTTGGAGAAGTCGTCGTGGCGACGGGGGAAATAGAAAAGGAGATCGCGGATAGTCCGCAGACCCAGGCGGTTCAGCCGCTGGGCCTGCCGCTTGCCAACCCCCCGGATGGCGGTCAGCGGCGCGTTGAGCCCTGCAGGCTCCTCCTTCGGCGGCGGTGGAGGGGAAGGCGGTGGCGCAGGAGGCGCGGCGCGGACCGGCCTGGCGGTCGGCTGGGGACGTGGGGGAGGGACCTCCGCCGATGGTCCTTCCTTCAACATTCGGAAAAGGGCCTCCAGCGCGGCGACCCGTTCGGGCCGAGAGGACAACCGGCTGTAGGCCCGTAGACGGTCGGCGATCGCCTCTATCCAGGCGGACGCCTCCGGGCCGAAAGCCGCGGTCGCCTCGCGGGTCCAGGTATCCGCGAAGCGGGCCAGCCCTCCGATGACGGCCCGGTCCTCGAACTTCTCCGTCTCCGCTTTGAGGATCTTACGCAGTTTCTCGACGGGTGTGTCCATACTCCATCCCTCAGGCTGCGATGATGGCTGCGACGCCCAACGCGCGCGGGCCGATGTGGGCCCCCACGACCGGCCCGACCTCGGTGACCATCATTCGATCGAGTGGGAAGACCTCCCCCAACCGCCGACGGAACAACTCCACATCGGGAGCGGCGGTGTGCATCACGGCCAACCGCTCCAGAGGGCCGAGGGCCGCGGTCATCTCAACCAGCCGGTCGATAGCCCGGCGGCGGGTGCGGACGCGACCGGTGAGGACGACCTCACCGTCGTGCACCTCGATCAGCGGTTTGATACGCAACAGACGGACGGCCATCGCCCGCGCCCAGTCCACCCGCCCGCTGTGCTGCAGGTGATCCAGCCCATCCAGCATCGCCAAGACGCGGATGCGGGGCTGGAGGTCGCTGAGAAAGGCCAGGATCTCCTCGCCGCTCCTCCCCTCGGCGGCCGCCTCCGCCGCCAAGATCACCTGCCAGCCCAGCCCCATCGCCAGTTGCCGCGAGTCCACCAGGTGGATCTTCAACTCGGGCACCGCCTGGCTCCCCAGCCAGGCCGCGTTGTACATCCCGCTGAGGGTGGTAGAGAGGAGGATGGCGACGACCTCCTCCGCCTTCCCCACCAGGCTTCGGAACGCGGCGGCGAACTCCTCCGCAGGCGGCACGGCGGTGGTGGGCGGCTTCTTCAGGGTGAGCAGCAATCGGTAGAACTCCTCCCTACTGATCTGATCCCCGTCCCGCAGGCTCCTGCCGTCGAGCTGCACGTAGGCCGGAACGACGACGATGCCCAGCCGCTCCGCCAGGTCGGCCGGGATGTCGGCGGTGCTGTCGGTGAGAATCCGCACCCGCTGCATCACGGGGTCTCCACCGGCTCCAGCCCCTCGTAGATGATCAGTCCCAGGCCGTCCGGACCGATGTGGGAGGCCAGCAGCGGCCCGTACACCAGGATGGGGAACTCCTGGTTAGGGAAGAAATTCCGCAATCGGTCCTGCAGGAGGAGCGTATCGCTGGTGGGACGGAAAGTGGATTGGAGGATAGCCACCTGCTGAACCGAGATAAACTCCCCGGCAAACTCGACCAACTTGTCCAACCCCTTGTCCCGGTTGCGGACCTTTTCCATCGGGATGATCTCTCCCTCCTCGATGGAGAGGAAGGGCTTGATCCCCAACATCGTGCCCAGGATGCACTGGGCAGGGCTGATGAGGCCACTCCGCTCGAGGTAATCCAACGAGTCGGTGAACATCACCACGTAGATGCGGCGGATCATCCCCCGAACCGTCCGCAGGATCTCCTCCTGGCTCACGCCATCGCGGGCCATCTTCGCCGCCTGCTCCACCAGGATGGAGAGGCCAAGGGACGTCGTTTGGGAATCGACGACAGCGATGTCACAACGGCCCAGAAACTCGGCCGCCGCTGCGCGGGCGTTGCGGACGATGGGACCGAGATGGTCGGAGGAGTGGATGGAGATGATCCGGTCGGTCGTCCGGGAGAGACGGTTGTAGACGGCCCGGAAGTCGGCTACCGTCGGTCCGACGACCTCCACCGGGACCCGCTCCCGCTCCATCCGCGCCAGCAAGGCCTCGTTCCACCCGCCGTTTCCATCCTTGTGGACCTCATCGCCGATCCGGACCGTCAACGGGACGACGGAGATCCCCAACCGTTGGGCGGTCTGGGGGGTGATGACGGCATCGCCGTCGGTGACGATACGTGTACGGGGCACTGGTTCCCTCCTACTCGGCCGAGATGATGTAGAAATAATGGGGCTGTCCGCCCTCGATGACCTCGAACTCCAGATCGGGGTATCTCTCCTCCAGCCGCTCCACCAGGGCCTCGGCGTCCTCGGCGGAGACGTCGGCCCCATAGTAGAGGGTGATGATCTCCAGGTCGGACGGACCCATCCGTTCCACCAGCGCTTCCACGACCTCCTCCGGCGTCTCTCCGGTGACGCACAACTCGCCGTCGTGGATGCCGATCACCTGTCCCTTCCGCACCGAGAGCCCGCCGAGGGTGACATCCCGCGTGGCGACGGTGACCTCCCCCGTCTGCACCTCCTGGGCCGCCTCCATCATCGTCTTAGCGTTGGTCTCCAGGTCGGCCTGATAGTTGAGGGCGAGGATGGCGGCGATCCCCTGGGGGATGGTCCGCGTCGGGACGACGACCACGCTCTTGTCGCTCAGGTCCCGCGCCTGCTCCGCAGCCATGATGATGTTCTTGTTGTTGGGGAGGATGATGACCCGATTGCTGGGCACACCCTCCACCGCCTCCAGGATCTCCTCGGTGCTGGGGTTCGTGGTCTGCCCGCCGTGGACGACGGCGGCCGCGCCCAGACTTTGGAAGACGCGGGCCAGCCCCTCTCCGGCGGCGACGGCCACCGTGGCGATCTCCGTCGCCGCCATCGGGGCGCGGAGGACCGGGGGCTGCTCCCGCCCCATCACAAACTCCTGGTACTGGGCCTGCATATCCTCGACCACCACGTCCCGCAGGGAGCCCAGTTTGACCGCGTAACTGAGGGGGACGCCGGGGTCGGGGACGTGGACGTGGACCTTCACCGCCGAGGGATCGCCCACCACCAGGGCGCACTCCCCCATCGCGTCGATGTCCCGCCGGATGGTCTCCACGTCCAGCCCATCGCCGACGATGATGAACTGGACGTCGTATCCATACCCCTCCTCCTCTGCAGGAGCCGGGGCAGCGGCGGTGAGGTCCACCGCTCGGATAAGCCCCAGATCCTCGGCGACACTCTCCCCTCGTAGGTAGCGCAACATCCCCTCCAGGATCACGTACAACCCCTGCCCGCCGGCATCCACCACCCCGGCCTCGGCCAGCACGGGGAGAAGGTTGGGCGTCCGGGCGACGGCGTCCCGGGCGCGGTGGACGACCTGTTCGAGGATGAAAACCAGATCCTCGGAATGGCGGGTCGCCTCGGCGGCCGCCTCCGCCACCTCACGGGCCACCGTGAGGATCGTCCCTTCGACGGGGCGGATCACCCCTTTGTAGGCGGTCTGCGCGCCCTCCTCCAGCGCGGCGGCGAAGTCCTCTCCCGTCATCACCTCTTTCCCATCCAGGCTGCGGGCCATACCGCGCCAGATCTGGGAGAGGATCACCCCCGAGTTCCCCCGGGCGCCCATCAACGCCCCGTGGGCCACCTTGTGGGCGATCGTGCCCACCTCCCGCTCCGGCGACTTGTGCACCTCGTTCCAGGCGGACTGCATCGTGAGCACCATGTTGGTTCCGGTGTCGCCGTCGGGCACGGGGAAGACGTTCAGGGCGTTGATGGCCTCCTGGTGGTGCTGGAGCCAACCCAGTCCAGCCCTGACCCATTCTTTCAATTCCTGCCCATCAGCCACGAATCGACGCTCTCTCTGTTCCGGCATTCAAACACCCTCTGACTCGTTCCTCAAACCAACCTTGGCCGGGCGCTGGTCCCTAATCCCTGTCCGAGATCCGCACGCCTTGCACGTGGACGTTCACCTCAGCCACCGGGATTCCCAGGGCCTTCTCCACGTTGTACTTCACCACGTTCATCGCGCTGCGGGCGACGGAGGCGATTCGGGTCCCGTACTCGATCACGATATAGAGGTCGATGACGATCCGGCTGCCCTCCACGCGCACGACCACCCCCCGTTTGCTCTCCGGAGAGAGGATGTCGCGGATCTCCGTGGTCAGACCCTTGGAGACGGTCCCCACGACCCCGTAGCACCGCGTCAGCGCCTCGTGGGCGATGCTGGCGATGGCCGTCGGCGAGACCTCGATGCGCCCTTTAGGTTCGCTCTGCTCGCTCATCTCGTATCCCCTTCGCGGTTGCACGAAACCGCGTCCTATGGTATGATTATGCCCGCTTTGAAAACAGGAGGATATGGGCTATGGCGAAATGTGAATTGTGCGGCAAGGGCCCTCAGTTTGGCCACAACGTCAGCCATTCCAATAAGGCGACCAATCGCCGGTTCAACCCCAACGTCCAGCGGGTCCGGGTCCGGATCGACGGGCAGGTACGTCGGATGCGGCTGTGCACCCGTTGCCTGCGGACGTTGACCAAGAAGGGTTACTAGACCCTCCCCCCTCCTTATCGACGCCGACCTCGCCGTGAGGTCGGCGTTTTGTTTTCCCTACAGCCCGCCCTCGGCAGCCGCACGGAGGGCCCGGACCGCCGCAGCGACCCCTTCTTTGGCCCCGTAGATGGCTTCCCCAGCGACCAGCATCCGCGCGCCGGCTCGGACCACCTGGGGGGCGGTGTGGGGGGCGATCCCCCCATCCACCTCCAGCACCGCCGGGCTATGGGCCTCGTCCAGCATCCGCCGCACCTCGGCGATCTTGGGGAGCATGCTGTCGATAAACGTCTGCCCCCCGAAACCCGGGTTCACCGTCATCACCAGCACCAGGTCCAGATCGCCCAGCACCTGGCTGATCGCCACCGGTGGGGTGGCGGGGTTGAGGGCAACCCCGGCCTGAGCCCCCAGACCGCGGATCGTCTGCAGGACCCGGTGGAGGTGGGTACAGGCCTCGACCTGAACGGTGAGGATGTCTGCCCCCGCCTCGACGAACGGTCTCAGGTACCGCTCTGGCTCCACGATCATCAGGTGGACGTCGAGCGGGAGGCGGGTGACCCGGCGCAGGGCGGCCACGACCGGCGGGCCGACGGTGATGTTCGGGACGAACCGCCCGTCCATCACATCCACATGGATCGCGTCCGCCCCTGCCTCCTCCGCCTCGGCGACGGCGTCGGCCAGCCGGGCGAAGTCGGCCGCGAGTATGGAAGGCGCAATGCGAATGCCAGAACGAACCATCGAGGGGATATGATACAACGGAACAAAAAGAAAATCAAGCAGGG
>CAZOLN010000004.1:0-2914 GCA_964580565.1 uncultured Anaerolineales bacterium | reverse complement strand
GTCTCCAGGCCGAACCGCTCCTCCAGATGACGGGCCAGCGCCTTCACCCCCAGCGTCTCCGTGGCGTAATGGCCGGCGAAGAGGACGTTCAACCCCCTCTCGACCGCCTGGTGGAAGTAGGCGTGGCTGGTCTCCCCGGTGATAAAGGTGTCCAACCCCGCCTCATCCACTTGATCGATCATCGAGACCGCAAAGCCGGAGATGCAGCCGACCCGATGGGCCTTCGTCGGGCCGTGGGCCAGCACCCGGACCGGCGGGCGGTTCAGCGCCTGGATCACCCGTCCGATCAGGGCGGGGATCTCCAGCGGCGGCTCCAGAACCCCCGCGACGCCGATCTCCACCCCGTGGTACTTCCCAAAGGGGCGGGTCTCCGCCAGCCCCAGGAGGCGGGCCAGTTCGGCGTTGTTGCCCACATCGGGGTGAGCATCCAACGGAAGATGGGCCGCGTAGAGGCCGCACCCCCCCTCGATGAGGGCCCGCACCCGCCGGTAGAAGGGGCCGACCAACCGATAGGGCTTGTCCCAGAACAGCCCGTGGTGCACAACGAGGAGTTGCGCGCCGGCCTCGACGGCCCGCTCGAAGGCGGTGAGGCAGGCGTCCACAGCGAAGGCGACCTTGGCGACCTCCTCCGGCCCCTCCACCTGCAGGCCGTTCTGGGAGGTGTCCTCGATCTCGGCCACCCGCAGGTAGGCGTCGAGATAAGCGACCAGTCCATCCCGTTTCATCGAACCTCCTCTGGTCGGTGGGGGCGGGCCGTCAGTGCATCACCCGCCCCCCCGTGATGTTCCACGCCTGGCCGGTGATGATGCTCGCCTCGTCGGAGGCGAGGAAGGCGACGAGGGCAGCCACTTCGTCCGGCCTCACCAGCCTGCCCAGCGGGATCTGGGCCACCGCGTCCGCCACCACCTCGTCGTAGGGCCTGCCCATGACCGCCGCCTCCAGTTGGAACCCCCACCGTTTCAGCGCCGTATCCACGTCGCCGGGCAGCACCGCGTTCACCGTGATCCCGAACCCGGCCACCTCCCGCGCCAGCGCTCGCGTGAAAGCGACGACGGCCGCCTTGGCCGCCGCGTAGTGGGAGAGGTAGGGCTTGGGAGCCGTGGCGGAGACGGAGGCGATGTTGATGATCCGCCCACCCCGCTGCCCCTCGATCATCAGCGGCAGGACCGCCTGGGAGCACAGGAAGGTGCCGGTGGCGTTGATCTCCAGCGTCCTCCGCCACGCCTCCTCCGGCATCTGCACCACCGGGCTGGGGGCGACGACCCCTCCGGCGTTGTTCACCAGGATGTCCACCCGGCCGAAGGCCTCCCTGGCCCGAGCGACCATCTCCTCGACCAGCCCCTTGTCCGTCACGTCCACCCGGACCGGGAGGCTGCGCACACCGAGGGAGGCGATCTCCTCCGCGACGGCCTCCAACTCCTTCCAGCCCGGCAGTTCCGGCGTGGGCAGGTCGCTGATCGGACCGCAGATGTCGGCGACGACCACGTCGGCCCCCTCCCGCGCCAGCCGCAGCGCGACGGCCGCGCCGATGCTCCCCCGACGTCCAGCGCCGGTGACGATGGCCACTCTTCCATCCAACCTTCCCATTCGATCCTCCTCACCGCTTGTGACGATCACTCCTGCGCCACGGCCGCGGCCCGCCCCTTCTCCTCGCTCACCGTCAGCAACACCAGCAGCCCCACCAAGAGGAAGACAGCGATCGTCAGGATCGCCATCCGCTGCCCAGCCTGCTCCGCCAGCCGTTCCGCCAGCCCCCGGGCCTGGTACCACAGCGCCGCCTCCGCCGCTACCCACCCGTAGACCGTCGGCCCGATAAAGGAGGAGGTCCGACCGACCACGGCGAAGAGCCCGTAGAACTCCGCGCTCTGCCCCGGCGGGCTCAGCATCCCCACCATCGTCCGGCTGAGCGACTGAAGGGCGGCCATAGCGAACCCGGCCAGCCCGCCGATGATCCAGAACTCGATCCGCGACCGGCTGAGGAAGAGCCACACGATCAGGCCGATCATCAGCAGGTTGGAGAGGATAAGGGACCGCTTACACCCGATCTTGTCGGCCAACACGCCGAAGACGTATGCTCCAGCGATGTTGGTCACGTGGACCAGGATGATGAAGAGGATCAGTTGCTGCTGGTCCATCCCAAACAGCACGGTCCCGATGATCGCGGCGAAGTCCAGCGCCATAATCACGCCGTCGTTGTAGATAAGGAAGGCGACCATAAACTTGAGGAACTCCCGAAACCGGCGAGCGGCCCGAAAGGTGCGCGCGAGCCGTCCGAAGCCGACGGTGAGATAGGTCTCGCCGGGGGGAAGAGGCTGGGGGCGAGCCCGCTCCCGCAGCCAGAGGAAGATCGGCACGGCGAAGAGGGCGAAGAAGACCGCCGTGATCGCCATCGAGACGCGGATGATGAAAGTGCCTTTGATCAGGACGACCAGGGGGAGGATAACCAGCAGGCTGGCAATCCCTCCCGCCGACCCGATGGCCCACCCGATCCCGGAGATGCGGCCCATCTCCTCCGGTGCAGCGATCTCCGGCAGCAGCCCGTTGTAGAAGACCTGCGCGCTTCGATAGCCGATCTCGGCCAGGATGAAGAAGAGCATCCCGATAAGGACCGTCCCCTCCCGGGCAAAGAAGAGCAGGCCGGTGAAAAGACAGGCCATCGCCGTGTAGAAGAAGAGGAACCGCTTCTTCGCCCCCGAGAAGTCGGCGATCGCCCCCAGGACCGGCGAGGTGACGGCGACGACCAGCATCGCGATCCCTACGGCGGTCCCCCACAGCCGGGAACCCTCCGCGCCGCCGACCACCACCTCCTTGAAGTAGGCCGAGTAGACGGCCAGCAGGACCACGGCGGCGTAGGCCGAGTTGCCGAAGTCGTAGAGATACCAGGCCCACCGCTCCCGTCGAGCAGACCGTTCCA
>CAZOLN010000003.1:0-41499 GCA_964580565.1 uncultured Anaerolineales bacterium | reverse complement strand
CTCTGTGCCTCCGTGGTGAATAAAGAAACGAGCCGCCCACCGATGGGGCGGCTCTAGAGCACACGCGTAGGCGATAGACGTCACGCCGCTGGCCGCCCCTGGAGGGCGCTCGGATTGTCGTTATCGTCGATGAGAAGCCAAGCGGCGGACATCATACCTACCTCCAAGGCAAATATTAGCACACCGCAGGGAGATGTCAAGTATGACGCAGCACGGGCTACCCGCCCGTTGGCCACCCTCCCGCAGGTTCCCTAACCTGCGGGAGGGTCCCACCCCCGGCGATTCTCCACAGCGCTTCGGCGATCCTCTCGGCCGCGTCCGGGCGGACCAGTCGGCGGGCCCGCTCCCGCATCCGATCCCGCGCCTCGGGATCGTGCAGGAGGCGGCGGACCACCTCCACCGTCCGGCGGGGCCCCGGTGCCCAGACGCCCGCACCCGCCCCGACCAGCAGCCGCACGTTGGGGGTCTCCTGGGCCGGGATCGCCCCCCAGATCACCGGTGGGACCCCCACCGCCAGCGCTTCGGCGAGGGTGGCCGGTCCCGCTTTGGTCACCAGCAGATCCGCCGCGCGCATCCACTCGTGTACGTTCTCCACGAGCCCCTCCACCCGCAATCGTCCGTCTGCGGCGAGGGGGCGGAGCCGCTCGTACAACCGCCGGTTGCGTCCGGTGATAACGACGGTCTGAGCGGGCAACCTCGCACCCACCAATGCCCGCGCCACCCGGGCCAACGGGGCGAACCCCACCCCTCCGGCCATCGCCACCACCACCGGCACCTCGGGGTCCAGCCCCAGCCGTTGGCGAAGCGTCCGGGGGTCGTGCCTTCGGACCTCGTAGAACCGCCGGCCCACGGGCAAGCCTACCACGCGCACCCGGCGCGGGTCGATCCCGTGGCGGAGCAACTGCTCCCGCGCCGCGTCCGTCGCCACCAGGTAGTGGAAGACGGTGGGATCGGCCCAGAAGGCGTGCATTGCCACAAGGTCGATGCCGACGGCGACGAGGGGGAGGGGCGATCGGAGACGGCCCAGCGCGCGAGCGAGGGTGTGGACCGGCACGGGGTGGAAAACGACCACTACGTCGGCGGGGTGGTCCGCCAGGAGCCGGTGCGCGGCGGGGAGGGCCCACGGCCGGAAGAGGGTGGAGAGGGCGCGCGCCCGGCGGCGGCCGTCGAAGAGGCGGAACCCCAGCCCGTAGAGATAGCCGCCGTCCCGCAGCGCAGCCCCGTACCAATCCGGTGCGCGGGAGATCGGCCAGGGGGCGTACTCGGTCAGTGCGTCGACCAGTTCGACCCGCGCCCGCTCTCCGAACCGGTCCCGCAGACCCTCCGCCACCGCGCGGGCCGCCTGAAGGTGTCCACCCCCGGTCGCCGAGTAGAGGAGTAGGAAACGGCGGGGGGGCTCATCCATCCTGCTGCGTGGGGTCCAATCGACCGATGATCCGTTTGACCCGTTTCTCGAACCGGGATCGGGGGAGCATCACCCTCCGCCCGCACCCCAGACAGCGGATGCCGATGTCTGCTCCCACGCGGGTCACCACCCACTCCAGGCTCCCGCAGGGGTGCGGTTTGCGCATCTGAACGACGTCGTCAACGTGAACCTGCAGCATCGTTCTCCAGCGCCAGGTCGATCTTCTTCTGTGGGACGGCGGGGCCTGCGTCTTTGACGGGGATGATCCGCACCCGCGCGACCCGCAGTCCGTCCATCTCCTCCACCCGCAGTCGGATGCCCTGGTCGCCGATGACGACCTCGTCCCCCACCTGGGGCACCCGGTCCAACCGCCCCATCACCAGCCCGCCGACCGTGGTGTAGTAAGGATCCTGGAGCGAGAGGTCGAGGGCCTCGTTTACCTCTTCGATCTGGACCAGCCCGTCGACCAGGACGGTCCCGTCGGGCATCCGCTGGATGGCGGGGGCGGTTCGGTCGAAAGCGTCCTGCACCTCGCCGACGATCTCCTCTAAGAGATCCTCCAGCGTGACCAGTCCGGCCGTCCCGCCGTACTCGTCCACCAGGATGGCGATGTGCTGGCGGGCGCGCCGGAAGGCGGTCAGAAGGTCCACGACCGGGATCGTCTCCGGCAGGAAGAGGGCCTCCCGCATCAGCGAGCGAACCGGCGCGCCGGTGTCCCCCTCGGGCATCTGCCCGACCAGGTCCTTCAGGTGCACCACGCCGACGATGTGGTCCAGGTCGCCCTCGAAGACGGGGAACTTGGTCAGCGCGGTGCGGGCGGCCAGTTCGGCCACCTCCCGCAGCGTCGCGTCGGCGGGCACGCAGACCATCTCCGTTCGGGGCACCATCACCTGAGAGGCCCGGATGGTCCGCAGCCGGAAGATCGCCTGGAGCATGTCCTCTTCCTGGGCGGCCAGCACGCCCTGCTCCTCGCTCTCGCGGACGATCTGGCGCAGTTCCTCCAGGCTGTAGAGGGTGGAGTGGTGGCCCACCGGCTCCATTCCCAGAAGGCTTAGGACGCCCGCCGCCGTCCGGTCCAGCAGCCAGACGAAGGGGTGGAAGACCTTCTGGAAGATGGCCATCCAGGGGGCGGCGAGGAGGGCCATCCGCTCCGGCGCGCGGAGGACGGCCACCTTCGGCACTTGCTCCCCCAACACGACGTGCAGCCCGGTGACGACGGTGAGGGAGATGACGAGGGGAAGGGCCGCGATCACCGATTCCAGGGAGGGCGGGACCGACACGCCGTGGAGCAGGGCCTCGACGATCGACTGGAAGGTCTCCTCGCCCAAGTAGCCCAGGGCCAGGCTGGCGATGGTGATGCCCAGTTGGGCGGCGGCGATCAGCGCGTCCTTGTGCTCCTGGGAGGCGACCCACCGCTGGACGATCCGGGCGCGGTTCCCGTCCTCCTGGACCAGTTGGTCCACCCGCGTGCGCCGCGCAGCGACGACGGCGAACTCGATCATCACGAAGAAGGCATTGACGCCGATCAGGAAGAACACGCCTGCAATGCGGAGGAGAATACCCCACACCGAATGTGTCATCTCATCCTTTCTCCTGTCCTCAACCTCCCCATCGAACGAACCCGCCCACGAGGGCCAGCCCGATCCCGAGGCTCACCAGGAGGATGCCAAGCAGCCATTGGCGAAGGGAGACCTGGTCCACCACCCGCAGCGGCCGTGTCGGATCGGTGAAGGAGACCTCGTAGCGGGGTGCCAGGAACCAGCCCAGAGCCAGGCCGGCCAGCAGCCCGCCGATGTGGGCGGCGTTATCCACCCAAGGCGAGACGAAGCCGTAGAGGACGTTGTAGGCTACGATCCCGATGAGGTTGGCCAGCCGATTCCGTCCCATCAAGAGGCGGTCGCGGTAGCGGTAGAGATAGGCCCCGCTCGCACCGATCAGCCCGAAGATCGCCCCAGAGGCGCCGATCGAGACGGCAGGGGTGAACAGGAAACTGATGGCGCTGGCGGCCAGCCCGCTGAGGAAGTAGATCAACAGGAAACGAAGCCGTCCGTAGGGGCCTTCGACCTGAGGGCCGAAGATCCAGAGGGCGTAACCGTTGAACCCCAGGTGGAGCAGGTTGGCGTGGAGGAACAACGCGGTGCCCAGGCGCCAGAACTGACCGGCGATGATGGCCTGGTTGATCTTTGCCCCCAGAGCGAAGGCCAACTCTTGGCCCACCAAGAGGCTGGCGGCGAACGCAAAGATGTTGAGGGCGAGGATCACGTAGGTCCAGAACGGCGGGACGTGAGGGATGGGCACGCGGACCAGCCGCTCTCCTGCTTCTCGCATCCTGTCCCCTGTTTCTACAGTCGCACAATCCGTGGGTGCACCCGGCAATGCTCCGCCTCGATGATCGCTACCACCTGGCGGACCGCCCGATCCAGTTCCCCCTCCCGGTTCACCACCACGTAGTCGAACATGTCGATCTGTGCCATCTCCTCCCTGACCTTGCTGAGGCGCAGTGCGACCTGCTCTGGAGGGTCGGTTCCGCGGCGGCGGAGGCGGGCCTCCAGTTCTTCCATCGAAGCGGTCAGGAAAATGAGCACCGCCTCGGGCGCGATTTTGCGGATGGTGGCGGCCCCCTGGACGTCCACCCGCATCACCACGTCCTTGCCCGCCGCCATCGCCTCCCGCACCTGCTGCTTCGGGATGCCCTTGTGCTGTCCGTAGACGATAGCGTGCTCCAGCAGTTCCCCTTCCTGCTCCATCCGCAGGAACTCCTCGGTGGGGAGGAAAAAGTAATCGACGCCGTGGACCTCGCCGGGTCGGGGCGGCCGGTCGGTGGCGGTGACGACGAAGTGGAAGGGGTATCCCTCTTCCTTCATCCGCCGTACCAGCGAGTCCTTTCCCACGCCCGCCGGGCCGGAGATCACGACGAGCAGAGGATACCACTGGGGGACGAAGTATTCACTCAAGGTTGCACCCCATCGTATCTCGCAGTATAATGGGTAGCCACTTCTCGTAGGAGGTGCGTATGCCGATCTACGAGTACCGGTGCCACGACTGTCGCCGCAAAGTCGCCATCTTCTGGCGCACCTTCTCGGAGGCGGAGACAGGGGAGCCGGTCTGCCCGCGCTGCGGGTCCACGCACCTTACCCGGCTGGTCTCCCGCGTGCGGGTGGTCCGCTCCGAGGAGAGCCGCCTGGAGGATCTGGCCGATCCCTCGTTCCTGTCCGATTTCGATGAGAACGACCCCCGCTCGATGGCCCGGCTGATGCGCCGAATGGCCGACGAGGTGGGGGAGGATCTGGGGCCGGAGTTCGAGGAAGTGGTGGATCGGCTGGAGGCCGGGCAGAGCCCAGAGGAGATCGAGAAAGAGATGCCGGATCTGCTCGGTGAGGGCGGCGAGGACCTCGGCGGCGATCTCGGCAGCGACCTGGAGGAATGACCGCCTCGGCCGCCAACCGGCAACCAGCAACGGGCAACGAGCAACCGGCAACTGAGGACTAGTCGCCTCCATCCAACCTCGACTCCACGACAGCCTGTATCTCTCGCCGTACTTCGGGAATAGGCCGGGCGCCGTCGATCACGACCCACCGCTCCGGCTCCATCCCGGCCAGTTCCAAGTAACCGGCCCGCACTCGGCGATGGAAGGCCAGGGTTTCCTGGTCCAGCCGGTTCCACTCCCCGCCGCCCAGCAGCCGTCGCGTCAGCCCCTCGTCGGGCTGGATGTCCAGGTAGAGGGTCAGGTCGGGGACGAGCCCGCCGGTGGCGATGCGGGTGATCTGCCAGAGGACCTCCAGGTCCAGCCCGCGGCCGTACCCCTGATAGGCCAGGGTGCTGTCGTAGAACCGGTCGCAGACGACCAGTTTCCCGGTCGCCAGCGCCGGCCGGATCACCTCGGCTACCAGTTGGGCACGGGAGGCGGTGTAGAGGAAGACCTCGGTCCAGGCATACATCCCAGCGTTGGCCGGGTCGTGAAGGATCTGCCGGATCTGGTCCCCGACCGGCGTTCCCCCGGGTTCTCGGGTAAGGATCACCTCGTACCCCAGCCCGCGCAGGTGCTCCGCCAGGAGCCGGGCCTGGGTCGTCTTTCCGCTGCCCTCAGGGCCCTCGAACGTGATCAACACGAGGGGGTCATTCCTCCCGGTAGATACGCACTCTTCGGTTGGCTCCCTTCCCCACGGAGTAGGAGGAAAGGTTGGCCGCGCGGGCCATCTCATGCTGGCGGCGGCGGATGTAGGCGTTCTGGGGGGAGAGTTCCACCTCCGGTACACCGGCCTGCACCTGCCGGATCGCCTCCCGGGTCTCCTGCAGGGCTTGCCGCAGCGGGTCGGACGCGGCGGTGTCCAGGTCGAACAGGTCCCGCAGGCAGGCCTCCATCTGGGCCACCGTGTTGGCCCGCAGGACGTAGATGGGGAGCCCGCGCCGTTCGGCGTCCACCACCAGGTTGGGCCGCTTCCGGTAGAACCCCTTGGTGGTGATCATCACCTCCGCCTCGCCCAGATCGTCCACCAGATAGACCGGCACCTGCATGTGCCGGGCGGCGCGGGTGAGCCGGTTGCGGGCGATGCCGTAGGGGAAGATCCGCACCGGCGTGGTCACGTCGATGCCGGCGGACTCCACCGCGGCCGGTTCCGGTCGGGACGGGGGGCGCCCTGCCCGCTCCGCCCGCCCGGCCTCCCGCTCCTCGATGGAGAGGGGGGTCACCCACTCCGAGTGGATCTCACCCTTCCCATCCCGATACCGCAGTTCCGCCCGGATGGGACGGCCCCGCAGGAGGCTGTCGACCGCCTCGGCGACGTTGTGGTGGATCAGGAGCCGCTGCCGGTCCTGGATCTCGATCAGCACGTCGAACGTGGGCGGCGCGCGCCGCTCCAGGATGGTCTTCTGGGTCCCCCTCCGGCGGGCCTCCTCGTCGGAGAGGGTCACGCTCTCGATGCCGCCCACCAGGTCGGACAGGGTGGGGTTCAGGAGGAGGTTGTCCAGCGTGTTGCCGTGGGCGGTGGCGATCAGTTGGACGCCCCGCTCGGCGATGGTCCGCGCCGCCATCGCCTCCAGTTCCCGGCCGATCTCGTCGATGATGATCACCTCTGGGTTGTGGTTCTCCACCGCCTCGATCATCACCTCGTGCTGGAGGGACGGCATCTCCACCTGCATCCGGCGGGCGCGGCCGACGGCGGGGTGGGGGATGTCCCCGTCGCCGCCGATCTCGTTGGAGGTGTCGACGATGATGACCCGCTTCTTCTCCGCCAGGACCCGGGCCGCCTCCCGGAGCATCGTCGTCTTGCCCACGCCGGGCCGCCCGACGAGGAGGATGCTCTTGCCGCTCTCGATGATGTCCTGGATGATGGCGATGGTGCCGTAGACGGCGCGGCCCACGCGGCAGGTGAGGCCGACGATGTCGCCGCGACGGTTGCGGATGGCGGCGATGCGGTGGAGGGTGCGGGCGATGCCGGCCCGGTTGTCGGCATCGAACTCCCCCACCCGGTCCACCACGTGTTGGATCTCCTCCCGCGTGACCTCGGTATCGCGCAGCACCACCTCCCCGTCGGTGAAACGGGCGGTGGGGACGCGACCCAGGTCCAGGATCACCTCCAAAAGATCGTCCCGCCGGCCGATGCGCTGCAGCGCGTCGCGGATGTCCTCCGGCAGGACGGATAGCAAAGCGTCCAGGTCATCGGTGATGTGGTTGTAGTAACCGGAATCCGTTCTCTTCCCCGCTTCCTTCTCGCTTTCCATACTCATCTTACGAACTCAAACCTCCGTCCCTCCTGACTACTCAGACAACACCGTGGTCAGCGGCCATTCAACTCGTTCCCCCGTTGCCTCGTTGATGAAGAGGAGCACGTTTCCCTCGTGCCTCAGTTGCTCATTCGCGTTCAGGAGTTCGATTCCGTAAATCGTACCGTCGGGAGCAATGTCCACGATCATCTCCTCGCTTACCTTAACGGCTTCCACCGGCTCCCGTTTCTCGCGGAAGCGGATGTAGGCGATGTTGTATCGCGGATCGTATGTCACTCTCATCAGCGGTTATTTCTCACCGCAAAGACCGACAAAGTATCGATGGAACCGCTCGTCCTCCGTCAACTCCGGATGGAAGGAGGTGGCCAGCAGGTTCCCCTGCCGCACCGCTACCACCGTCCCGTCCTCCAGCCGGGCCAGAACTTCCACCCCCTCGCCAACCCGCTCGATGAGCGGCGCGCGGATGAAGACGGCCCGGAAGGGCGGATCGCCCAGCGCGGGCACCTCCAGATCGGTCTCGAAACTATCGACCTGGCGGCCGAAGGCGTTGCGGCGGACCGTCACGTCCATCAGGCCCAGCAGTGGCTGGCCCGGCACGCCGTCCACCACCTCCTTCGCCATCAGGATCATCCCGGCGCAGGTCCCCCAGACGGGAAGGCCGGACCGGGCCAGGGCTTGGATCGGCTCCAGCAGACCCCACTTTTCGATCATCCGTCCGATGGTGGTGGACTCCCCGCCGGGGATGATCAGGCCGCCGATTCCCTCAAGATGGGCCGGCAGCCGGACCTCCACCGGCTCCGCGCCGATCCGTTGCAGCATCTGCTCGTGCTCGATGAAGGCCCCCTGTACGGCCAGGACGCCGATCTTCATCCGCTACCACCCCCGCACCGCCAGCCGTTCTCCCTCGGGCAGCGTGCTGATGTCGATGCCGACCATCGGCTCGCCCAGGTTGCGGCTGACCTCGGCCAGGATCTCCGGGTTGTCGTAGTGGGTGACCGCCTGGACGATGGCCCGCGCCCGCTTGACCGGGTCGCCGCTCTTGAAGATGCCGCTGCCGACGAACACGCCGTCCATCCCCAACTGCATCATCAGCGCCGCGTCGGCGGGCGTGGCGATCCCCCCGGCGGCGAAGTTGACCACCGGCAGCCGGCCCAGCCGGGCCGTCTCGACGACCAACTCGTAGGGCGCGCCGATCTCTTTGGCGTAGGCCATCAACTCCTCCGGCGCCATCGTCGTCAGCCGCCGGATCTCCCCCAAGACGGCCCGGGCGTGCCGCACCGCCTCGACCACGTTGCCGGTGCCCGCCTCCCCCTTGGTGCGGATCATCGCCGCCCCCTCGCCGATCCGCCGCAGCGCTTCGCCCAGGTTGCGGCAGCCGCAGACGAAGGGGGCCTTGAACTTCCGCTTGTCGATGTGGTGTTCCTCGTCGGCGGGGGTGAGGACCTCGCTCTCGTCGATGAAATCCACCCCCAGCGCCTCCAGGATCTGGGCCTCGACGAAGTGACCGATGCGGCACTTGGCCATCACCGGGATGGAGACCGCCTCCATGATCTCCAGGATCTTCTCCGGATCGGCCATCCGGGCCACGCCCCCCTGGGCACGGATGTCCGCCGGGACCCGCTCCAGGGCCATCACGGCGACGGCTCCCGCCTCCTCGGCGATACGTGCCTGCTCGGCGTTGGTCACGTCCATGATCACGCCGCCCTTCAGCATCTGCGCCAATCCGCGCTTGACCTTTTCCGTACCGATCTCCCTTTTCATGTTATTCCCTCCTTAAAGCACCCGACAAACGGACCCGCCACCCAACCTGCTGTCGGTGGCCGGGGTGATTGGGACAAAGCCGCTTTTCCACCAAACTAATTCTACCGCCGTTTGTCCGAACCGTCAATGCGAGAAAGTCAAGAAGTGTCGTTGAAAACTTTGACACCCGTGATATAATTGAAGGACCTTATCAGCAAGCAGTCATTTGGACCCACCGTTGTTCAGGAGAGCACTATGGCGGCAAAAGAATCGGCGAAGGTGCGCCGGGCGAAGGCGGAGGTGCTGAACCGTGAGGGGCTGAAGGCCTACCAGGAATGGGACATCGAGACGGCGGTGAAGAAGTTCCGCGCTGCGATTCGCGTTGCGCCGGAGGTGCCGGAATACCATTTGAA
The DNA here is from genome assembly GCA_964580565.1 of uncultured Anaerolineales bacterium. Taxonomy (GTDB): domain Bacteria; phylum Chloroflexota; class Anaerolineae; order B4-G1; family DUEL01; genus DUEL01. The sequence goes on along the minus strand of CAZOLN010000003.1, from coordinate 32,217 downwards.
CCTGGCGCGGGCCCTCTCCCGTAGCGGCGACTTCGATCAAGCGCTGCGGGCGTTGGCCGAGTTCCTCCGCCTTGAGCCGGACTCCGAGGTCGCCGAGCGGTTCGAGCGGCTCTTCGCCAGCGGGCTGGACCCGGTGGAGACGATCCTTACGGAGAAGATGACCGAGGCCCGATTGCCCATCGAGGAGATCGGGGCGGCGTTGCAGATGTGGCTGGAGTATCGGATCGCCGTCGGCAGAAAGCCTCTGCCGATGCGCAAGCCGGAGACGTGGGCCGCCGCGCTGGATTATACCGTGCGGAAGGTCAACCTGCGTCCGGTCACCCAGCGGGAGGTCGCCCGGACCTACGGCGTGAGCGAACGGACGTTGCGGGAGCGGTTCAACGAGTTGGTAACGACGCTGGATGTGATGCCCTGCGACTATCGGTATTTCGTGGGTGAGCAGAACCCGCTGGACAAACTGGTGGAGGCGGCGGAACTGTTGGAGCAACTGGAGGCACGTTTCCGGGAGCCGTAGCGGGTTCCCCTGTGCGGAGGTTGGGATGCGGATCGTTCATCGGGACAAGGAGTGGGAACTGGAAGGGCGGATGACCGTCCGTCAGGCGATAGAGAAGGTGGGGCTGATCCCGGAGACGGTGTTGGCCGTGCGGGACGGCAAGTTGTTGACCGAGGACACGGTGCTGGAGCCGGACGACGAGGTGAAGTTGATCTCGGTGGTTTCCGGCGGATAAGGGCGATCGGGGTCGACCTGTGCGCTGTCGAAAGTGCGGGAAGCGGGCCGCGTTCAACATGCGGCATCACAAACTGGCGCTCTGCGAGGAGCATTACCTGGAGTGGTTCGTCGCGCAGACGGAGCGGGCGATCCGGAAGTACCGAATGTTTCGCCGCGAAGACCGGGTGCTGGTCGCCGTCTCCGGAGGGAAGGACAGCCTCAGCCTCTGGGACGTGCTCCTTCGCCTGGGCTACCAAGCCGACGGGCTGTACATCGACCTGGGGATCGACGGCGGGTTTGGCTATTCCCGGCTCTCCTTCCAGAAGGTTGAAGCCTTTGTAGCGCAGCACCCCGAGGCCCAGTTGCACGTGGTCGATGTCCCCGCCCTGTACGGGGAGACGATCCCCCAGGTGGCGCGCCGAAAACTGCGGGGGCGGGGCAAGCCCTGCTCCGTCTGTGGGCTCATCAAGCGACACGAGATGAACCGCATCGCCTGGGAGCACGGATATGGCGTGCTGGCCACCGGCCATAACCTGGACGATGAGGTCGCTGTCCTTCTGAGCAACGTCCTCCACTGGCAGGTGGGCTACCTGGCCCGGCAGGCCCCCGTGCTGGAGGAGCGGGAAGGGCTGGCCCGCAAGGTCAAGCCCTTCTGCCGCTTCTACGAGCGGGAGGTGGCCGCCTACGCCCTCCTCCGGGGGATCGACTACATCTACGAGGAATGCCCCTACGCGGAGGGAAGCACCACGATCTTCTATAAAGACCTGCTCAGTCGGTTGGAGGTCCAGTCGCCGGGCAGCAAGTTGCAGTTCTACCTCAGTTTCCTCCGTGCCCGGAAGGACGGGCTGTTCAAGGAGCAATCGGAGCAGGTTGAACTCCATCCATGCCCCGTCTGCGGCCAGCCCACCAGTGTCCCCGGCCCTTGCGCTTTCTGCCGCTTGTGGAACCACCAACCCGCGACCTGAGACCTGTAACTTGTAGCCTGTAACCTGTAACCTGCCAGGAGTTACACACTTGTATTGGACGAAACCACAGGGGCACGGAGGACGCAGAGAAAACCTGGAAAACCCGGTAGAACTCTGTGGCCTCCGTGCTTCTGTGATGAGGCTGCGTAAGTCCTGTAACTTAAAAACAGGGGAGACAAAGTGAGCACCGTTGGCGTCCTGGTCATCTCTGCCTACATCGCTGCCCAGATGCTCTCCGACATCTTGAGCCTGAAGATCGCCTGGGTGGCGGGCTTCAGCATCGACGCGGGCACGTTCATCTACCCGTTCACCTTCACCCTGCGGGACCTGGTGCACAAGTCGCTAGGGCGATCGGCGGCACGGACGGTGATCGTCGCAGCGGGGGTCATCAACCTGGTGATGGCGGGTCTTTTCGCCTTCGCCGCCTGGCTCCCGCCGGACCCCACCTGGTCGCTCCAGCGGGAGTTCGCCGCCGTCCTCACCCCGGTTTGGCGGATCGTTATCGCCTCCATCGTCGCCGAGGTGGTCGCCGAGTTCATCGACACCGAGATCTACCACCTCTGGGTCACCCGCATCACCCGCCGCTACCAGTGGATGCGGGTCCTCACCAGCAACGCGGTCAGCGTCCCGCTGGACAGCCTCATCTTTTGCTGGGGGGCGTTTGGGGGCGTCCTCCCCGCCGCTACCGTGTGGTCCATCTTCTGGGCCAACGTCCTGCTGAAGGGGGCGGTCACCCTGGCGAGCCTGCCGGGGATTTACGTGGTTAGAGGGCAGGGGTAAGAAGTAAACAAACCAAACAAGGAAAGGAGAAACGCGATGGAGGTAGAAATCTTGTATCGCCCATCCTACTCCCTTGGGGTCCTCCGCCTGGGCCCCAACGAGGAAGTGCGGGTGGAAGGCGGCGCGATGGTCAGCATGTCCAAAGGGATCGCCGTGCAGACCAAGGCGGCGGGCGGCATCCTGAAGTCCCTGGCCCGTTCCCTCCTGGCGGGGGAGAGCTTCTTCCAGAACACCTACCGCGCCCCGTCCACCGGAGGAGAACTGACCGTTGCCCCCGCTCTTCCTGGCGACCTCTTCGTGGTGGATCTCAAGGACGAGACCCTTCTGGTGCAGTCCGGCTCCTACGTCGCCTCTGAGATGGGGGTTACGCTGGATACCAAGTGGGGCGGTGCGAAGACCTTTTTTGCCTCCGAGGGGCTGATCATGCTGCGCGCCTCCGGCACGGGGAAGTTGCTCCTCTCGTCCTTCGGCGCTATCCACCCGGTGGATCTGGAAGCGGGGGAGACCTACACGGTGGACACGGGCCACCTGGTCGCCTTCACCGAGGGGATCGGCTTCAAGGTGCGCCGCATCGGCGGCCTGAAGTCCACCTTCTTCAGCGGGGAAGGGCTGGTGGTGGACCTCACCGGGCCGGGGCGCGTCCTGCTCCAGACCCGCTCCACCGATGCATTCCTGGCCTGGCTGTTGCCCCACCTGCCTCAGAAAAGCGAGTAGTCCGGAGGAGGCGGTGAAGGGACTCCACCGGTTGGGGAGGGTGCTCGGCCTGACCCCGTCGTCGATCTTGCTGTCGCTCCTCTTGCTCGGGGTTGCCTGCGCTGCCGTTCCTGCTGCTCCCCCTATCACCTCTCCCACCGCCTCTCCCACCCTCGCCCCTACAGCTCGTCCTCCTGCCGTATCCTCTCCCACGGTTCCTCCTTCTCCCCCTGTCCCCTTGTCTCCTCTCTCCCCTCTCTCCCCCTCTTCCTCCTTCGCCTTCGCCGTCGCTGCCGATATGCGGCAGTACGCAGGGCCGGGCCTCTACGACTCCGTCCACTACTTCCGCGGGGCGTGCGAGGCCATCGCCGCCCTGGGCGACGTGGCCTTCATGGTCAGCCCCGGCGACGTCGATCCGCCGCTGGGGGTGCAGTGGACCCTCTCCCAGACCCTTGGGGCCGACTTCCCGTGGTATCCCGGCGTCGGCAACCACGAGGTGGAGACCCCCGACGACGTGGCCTGGCTCCAGGCGTACGACTACGGCCCGGTGAACCCCGGCCCCTCCGGCTGCCCGACGACGACCTACTCGTTCGACTACGGCGCTGCCCACCTGGTGATGCTCAACGTCTACTGCGACGTCGGCGGGCCGATGGCGACCGATGGGGACCTTCCCGACCACCTCTACGAGTGGTTGGCGGCGGACCTGCAGGCGACCGACCGGCCCTACATCTTCGTCTTCGGCCACGAGCCGGCCTTCCCGCAGCCGGACGCGGAGACGGGGCGGGAGCGACACGTCGGCGACAGCCTCGACGCTCATCCGGCGAACCGAGATCGGTTTTGGGACCTCCTGGCGGCCCACGGCGTGGTGGCCTACATCTGCGGGCACACGCACAACTACAGCGCGGTGCGCATCGACGGGGTCTGGCAACTGGACGCCGGGCACGCCCGTGGAAAGGGGGATCGAGGAGCCCCCAGCACCTTTCTCGTTATCCGGGTTGAGGACGACTTCGTTGTGCTGGAGACCTATCGGGACGACGGGGCGGGCGGACCGTACACCCTTGTGGAGCGGATCCCCCTCGCCGGGGGTGCTGCGCTGTACCTGCCGCTCGTCACCCGCCTCGCTTTGACGCCTGACGCCTGACGTTTGACGTCTGACGCTTGACGTGTGACGTATGACGCATGACGTTTGACGCATGACACAAAACAGGTGAGCCCATGGACGAAACCACAAGCGAACCCGAGTTCTACGACCTGGAGGACGTCCCCCCCGGCCACAAATCCGGCTTCGTCGCCGTCATCGGCCGGCCCAACGTGGGGAAGTCCACCCTGATGAACCAGTTCCTGGGGCACAAGGTAGCCATCGTCTCCCCCAAACCCCAGACCACCCGCACCCGCATCCGGGGGATCCTGACGCGGGAGAACTACCAGATCATCTTCATCGACACGCCGGGGCTGCACAAGCCCTTCCACAAGTTGGGGGAGGTGATGGTCGCCACCGCGGCCCGCGCCATCCCCGGGTCGGACGTGATCCTCTTCGTGGTCGACGTGTCGGTGCTGCCGCGGGAAGAGGACCAGATGATCGCGAGGATGATCCGGGAGCGGACCCAGAACCCGGTCATTTTGGTGCTCAACAAGATGGACCTCCTGCCGCCGGATCGGGTCAAATCCCACACCGAGGCGTACTGGGCGTTGATGCCCGATCACGCCGGGTGGATGATGACCGTCGCCACCGAGGCGGTGAACCTGGACAAACTGCTGGAGATGATCGTCGAGCACCTTCCGGAGGGGCCGCGGTACTACCCGGGCGACCAGATCACCGATCAGACGGAGCGGGAGATCGCCGCCGAGTTGATCCGCGAGCAGATCCTTCGCCTCACCCGGGACGAGGTGCCCCACTCCGTCGCCGTGCTGGTGGAGGAGTTTCAGGAGCGGGAGAACGGGGTGGTCTACATCGCCGCCAACATCTACGTGGAGCGGGAGTCCCAGAAGGGGATCCTGATCGGCAAGGGGGGGCGGATGCTCCGACGGATCGGCACGGCGGCCCGTCAGGAGATCGAACGGATGGTCGGCGGACGGGTCTATCTGGACCTGTGGGTGAAGGTGAGCAAGAACTGGCGGAGGGATCTGGCGCGGGTTCGCTGGATGGGCTACAGGCCGGATTAAGGGTTCACGCCACAAAGACACAGAGAGCACAGAGTCTCCAAAACAGAGGGGTCTCTGTGCCTCTCTGTAGTTTTCTATACATAGGTGGAGGGAAGAGTCGATGACCTCAACGGGGGATGTGCGGACGACCAGGATCCGCCGCGCTGCGCGGATGGCTCGGATCATCGACCGGCTGGAGCGGCTGGACGACGGGACGTTGGAAGAACTGGACCGGCTGACCCGACAGGCGGTCTCGGGATCGGTGGCGGTGCCGGGGAGGACCTCCCGGCGGCGGTTCCTCAAGGCGGCGGTGGCCGGGGGAACCGTCGTGGCCGTGACGGGCGGGCTGGCCGTCTGGCAGATGGGCTACGGCCACCTCTCGGCCGAGGTGAACCGGCAGCGCGAGGTCGTCGCCCTGTACGAAGCGATGGAGGAGGCCGGGCTGGATGGACGGCTGGAGCAGGCGCTGGAGACACTGGATGGCCTGATCGGCGGGCTGCGGGAGGGGGCGGAGGCCCTCCGCTCCGGCCTGGAGGTCGGCCGAACCGCGTTGCTGGACTTCCAGTCCCGTTTCCCTTCCCTCCAATCCGCCTTCCAGTGGCTCCAACAGACCCTCGCTGCCCTCTCCCAGCGGATGCTGGCGCTGGAGAACAGCGTTAACGGCCTGCTGGAGATCACCGGTCCTCTGGCGGAGACGATGGGGAGTTTCCTGCGTTGGATCCTGGACCACCTGCCCGGTCCCGCCGCCGGTCAGGTACAGGATGGGTTGGAACGGCTCGGCGAGGTCGTGACGATGCTCCCGGACCTGGTCGAAGGGCTTCACCGACGGATCCTGGAGCCGATGGATGGGTGGTTCAGTTCGCGCGCCTCCACCGGCCTGGGGGCCACCCTGGTTCAACCCCTCCTTGTCCATGTCCTCGATCCTGCCGAGTCTCTCCTGGATCGGGTCGTTCAATTGGCGACGGCGTGGGATGAGACGCGCGACGCCCTCCGGCAGATCCTTGAGCAGAGGAAGACGATCCGCGCGCAGATCCAGGGTACTTTGGAGGGGCTTTGACGTTGCGTGGCGGATGGGGCCTGGCGGCCGGGCCCGTGACGGTATCCGCTGGGATGTCTGTAACCTGCAAGAGGGGGACGGGCGCGGCGGACAGGTCTCTCAAAAGATTGACACAAAACCTCTGCTGTGGTAGTATTTGATTGGGGCCCGATGAGGGGGAGGAGGGAGAGGAAATGCGTCGGCGGTTCCGCGTCCTTGCGATCGATGACCAACCCGATGTGCTAAAGATGCTCAAGGTGATCCTGGGCGCGGAGGGCTTTGAGGTCTTCACGGCTCAGGATGCACTGACTGGCCTGCGGATGGCTTACCAGCTCCACCCAGACGTGGTCCTCCTCGACGTAGTGATGCCGGAGGTGGACGGGTTCGAGGTCTGCCGACGGTTGCGGGAGATGACCGACGTGCCCATCATCTTCGTCACCGCCCGTGGAACCATTGAGGATGTGGTACGTGGTTTCTCCCTCGGGGCGGACGACTACGTTGTGAAGCCGTTCAACCGTTCGGAGTTGATCGGCCGTCTCTTCGCCTCCCTGCGCCGGGCCGGCGAGCGGGAGGACCGGGAGCAGGAGGTCCTGTTCCCGGCCGCTTCGGTGATGCTGGATTGTGGTCGCCACGAACTGGTCATCGGCAACCGGACGGTGTATCTGACCCCCAAGGAGTTCGAGGTCCTCCGTCTCCTCATCCGGCACGCCGGTCGGGTCCTGAGCCCCGACGCCATCCTGACCCGGGTGTGGGGGCCGGAGCGGATCGGTGAGCCGGACCTGGTGAAGCAGTACATCTATCGTCTGCGGCGCAAGATCGAGCCGGACCCCAAATCGCCTCGTTACATCCGCACCGTCCGCGGTAGCGGTTACTTCTTTGAGGCGGAGGATCTTCTGTAGCCTCCGGGTTGTAACCCGGTCTTTTGGACCCCCTCCAGCGACGGGAGGGGGTTTTTCGTTGTTTTTTGACCTTTCTTTCACCTAACCCATACGACGTTCTGGTATTTTAAGAATTACGCAGACGTTTAAGGAATGAGGAGGGGGGATGAAGGAAACGGTACTGGTGATCGACGATGATCCGCAACTGCTGGGGCTACTCCGGTTGACCCTAGAGCGGGAGGGTTTTCGCGTCATCACCGCCGAGAGCGGGGAGGAGGGACTCCGACGTGCGTACGAGGTGCGTCCCGACGTCATCGTCCTCGACATCATGATGCCGCAGATGGACGGGTGGGCGGTCTGCCGGCGGCTTCGGGACGTGTGCGACGTTCCCATCCTGATCCTCTCTGCCCGAACGGAGACGGAATCGGTCATCAAGGGGTTCTCCCTGGGGGCGGATGACTATCTGAGCAAGCCTTGCAGTCTGGAGGAGTTGGTGTTTCGCCTTCGGGCCATCCTCCGTCGTGCGCGGGCGAACGCGGGGGGAACGTGGCAGGAGGTGTATGACGACGGCAATCTCTACGTCGACCTGGCAGACGGCAAGGTCGCGCGACAGGGGGTCGCGATCCACCTCACGCCCACGGAACAGCGTCTCCTCCTCTACCTGGTCCGCCAGGGGGGGCGGGTCGTGCCCCACAGGGAACTGCTCACCAACGTCTGGGGGCCGGAGTATGCGGAGGAAATCGGGTACTTGAGCGTCTACATCCGCTACTTGCGGCGGAAGATCGAGGTGGACCCGTCCGATCCGCGCTACATTCGCACGCGGTGGGGGATCGGTTACTACTTCGCAGGGGACCACCTTCCGAGCGAAGAGGAAGAGCGGGTTGGTAAGGAGTGTGCATGATGAGTAAGCGTTTTTGGCGATATTGGGGGATCGCCCGTCGCTGGAGCTGGCTGTTTGTGCTCAGCGTGCTGATCCCCACCCTGGTCGCAGGCGCTCTGGTGTCCCGCCAGCCGAATTTCTATCGCGCGAAGGCCACGCTGATGGTCGGGACCAGCCTGCAGACCCCCGATCCGGACCCGTGGCAGTTGACCATCGCCAACAATCTGGCCAACGCCTACGCCCGCCTGGCCCGAGAGGGTCCGGTGACGCAGGCGGTCATCGACCGGCTGGGTCTCGATCGGAGCCCGACCCAGCTGGCGAGCCAGATCACGACCCGGGTTTACCCGGAGGCTCAGTTGCTGGAGATCCAGGTGGTGGATCAGGACCCCCGGTTGGCGGCGGCCGTTGCCAACGCGATCGCCGAGGAACTGGTCAGGCGGAGCCCGGTCTCGCAGGAGGAGGAGCGGCAGCGACGGGAGTTCATCCGCGCACAGTTGGACGACCTGGAGGCGCGGATCGAACGGCTGGATGAGGAGATCACCGATCTCCAGAGAACGCTGCCCGAACTGACCTCGGCTGCGGAACTGGAGGAGGCTCGACGGCGGCTGGAACAGTTGGAGACGCTGAGGACCAACTACCAGTCCACCTACGCCAGCCTGCTGGACTCCCTTCGGATAGAGGCACCTAACGCGCTCTCCATCTTCGAGCCAGCGGCGGAGCCCGCGGCCCCCCTCCCCCGGCAGACGGGGATGACGGTCGGCGTGGCGGCCGTCGCGGGGCTGGCGTTGGCGGTCGCCGGCGTGCTGGTCGTCGAACGGCTGGACGACACGGTCCGGTGGGAGGCGGTGGAGGAGGGTGCGTTCCTGGATCGTCCGGTGTTGGGGGCGCTCCCCCGCGTCAAAGTGGGGCGGGAGCGGCTGCTTTCCACCCTGCCTTTCCGACCGGCCGATATGGAGGCGTTGCGGCACCTGCGGACGGCTCTGGTGATGGAGTTGGAGGAGCGCTGGCCGGCGGTCGTCCTGGTCGCCGGGGCGGACGCCGGGGTCGGCAGGACCTTCGTCGCGGCCAGCCTGGGGAAGGCCCTGGCCGAGGCAGGGTTGCGCACCCTCTTGGTCGATGGGGACCTGCGTTCCCCCACGCTCCACGAGTGGTTCGATCTGCCCAACCTGGAGGGCCTGGCCGAACTGCTGCGGGGAGAGCGGAAACTGTCCACTGCTTGGGATCTCATCGAGAGGAACTCCACCGATGTAGACCGTCTCCACCTGCTGCCTGCCGGTCGGCCCGTGTCCGATCCGACGGTTCTGTTCGTCGGCGACCGATGGGGCGCGTTGCTGGAGGAACTCAAGAAGGGGGCCGACGTCATCCTCATCGACAGCGCCGCTGGCCTCACCTCCCCTGAGACCCTCCTCATCGCGCGGAGGTGTGACAGCGTGCTGATGGCGTGCGGGCATCGACGGACGCGGGTCGCTTCTCTCCTGCAGATGCTGAGGTCGCTGGAGGAGCACGTCCCAGGGGTCCCGACCTGGCTGATGTTCAACCGGGTGCCCCGGCGGCAGTTGCGCCTCCATCCGACGCCGCGATGGGCAGCCGAACGGGCTCCCCTGGCCGAACGGCCCACCCTGACCGTCGGCGAGGCCGCAAGGGTGCTGGGAGTCCGCCCCGCTGTGGTCCGCCGCTGGTGCCGCACGGGTCGGCTGCAGGCGGAGCACGTCCGCTGGCGCTGGGTCATCCGACGGGAGGATCTGGAACGGCTTCTACCGCCCCTGGAGGTCGCAGAGGTCGAGAAGAGCCCTCAAAAAGAGCCGGCTCCCCTAAACTAAGAACCAACCGCCCGGGCTTTGGCGGACCTTGGCAACGATGGTGCACGCATGCAGGATGTCAACGTCTCCTCTGGGCGGTTTATGATGGGAGGTGGAAGTGGTCGCATACGTTCGTGAGTTGGTCGCATACAGAGAACTTCTCTGGAGTTGGGTCGGTCGGGAGGTGAAGGTCCGTTACAAGCAGTCCCTGCTGGGGGTGGCCTGGGCCATCCTCCAGCCGCTTTCGGCTACCATCATCATGGCCGTGGTCTTCTCCTACTTTGTCCGCCTCCCAACCGGCGGGATCCCCTATCCGATCTTCTACTACTCCGCCCTTCTGCCCTGGACCTTCACCGTCACCTCGATCACCCTGGGGACGGAGAGCCTGGTGCGCAACATGCACCTGGTGAGCAAGATCTACTTCCCCCGGGAGATCCTCCCTCTGGCCTCGGTCCTTGCCGGTCTGGTGGATCTCTCCATCGCCTCCGTGGTCTTCGTCCTAATGATGCTCTTCTACCGCTTCCCCTTGGGTCCGACCTTCGCCCTCGTCCCTCTGCTGCTTCTGATCCAGGTGCTGCTCACGAGCGGCGTGGTCCTCTTCGCCTCCGCGTTGAACGTCTTCTACCGGGACATCCGGTTCATCGTCCCGCTGGGGGTCCAGTTGTGGATGTACCTGACCCCCATCATCTACCCTGTGGATATGGTCCCGGAGCGGTTCCGAGCCCTCTACATGCTCAATCCGATGGCGGTGCTCATCGACGGGTACCGGCGGGTGATCCTCTACAGAGAGTGGGTGGATCCCACGCAGTTGCTGGTGGCGGCGTCGATCTCCCTTGTGGTCTTCGTGCTGGCCTACGCCTACTTCAAGCGGGCGGAGGCGGTCTTTGCGGACGTCATATAGGGGAGGAGGGGTACCGAATGGCCGCGATCGAGTTTGAGAACGTGCGAAAGGCCTACCGCCGTCGGTTCGGACGGGGGAGCCTGCGGGACGCGCTGCCGAACCTGCTGGGCAAGGTGGTCGGGCGGGATGGGAAGGATCGGGGGGACCTGCTCTGGGCGCTGGACGGGGTGAGTTTTGAGGTCAAGAAGGGGGAGGTGCTGGGCATCATCGGCCCCAACGGGGCGGGGAAGACGACCGTCCTGAAACTCCTCTCCCGGGTCACCCGCCCCACCAGCGGGCGGATCACGGTGCGCGGCAGGGTCTCCGCCCTCATCGAGTTGGGCGCGGGCTTCCATCCCGACCTGAGCGGGCGGGAGAACATCTACCTCAACGGCGCCATCCTGGGGCTGAAGCGGCGGGAGATCGACGAGAAGTTCGACAGCATCGTCGCCTTCTCCGAACTGGAGGAGTTCATCGACATGCCGGTCAAGCGGTACTCCTCCGGGATGTTCGTCCGACTGGGCTTCGCCGTGGCGGTCCACGTGGATCCGGACGTGCTGCTCATCGACGAGGTGCTGGCCGTTGGGGATTACATGTTCCGCGATAAGTGCGTCCGGCGGATCCAGGAGTTCCGGGATGCCGGCAAGACGATGGTGGTGGTCTCTCACAACAAGGAGATGATCCAGAAGTTGTGCGATCGGACCCTGTTCCTCTACAAGGGCAAGGTGATGTTCCTGGGGGAGACCCAGGAGGCGTTGGATCTCTACCACACCGGCTTCGCTGGCGAGGCGCTGCGGCGGGAGGTGGATAGGCGAGGAGGGGGCGGTCGGGAGATGGAGATCACGCGGGTGGAACTGCTCGACGGGGAGGGGGAGCCGCGCAACTCCTTCCTGACGGCGGAGCCGATGAGGCTGCGCATCCACTTCCGCGCCAACGCGCCGGTGGACGACCCCGTCTTCTACTCCCGCATCCGTCAGGGATACCGCATCCTCCACGGTACCACGACGGCCCGGTTCGACATCCACGGCCACTTCGAGCCGGGGGATGAGGGGGTCGCCGAGGTCATCTACGAGAGCCTGAACCTCCTCAACGGGGAGTACAACGTCAACGTCGGCATCAAGCGGGACCATTTTTCTCCGCTCACCTATGACCAGATCGACGGAGCGGTCCACTTCGTGGTGGGCTCCCGGTTCGATCAGGGGGGAGCGTTGGTGTACCTGCCGCATCGATGGAGGGTGCAGGGAGCAAGGGAGCAAAGGAGCGAGGGAGCAGAGGCTGCATGAGGAAAACGTTGGTGCTGAGTATCGACAGTGGTTGTTGGGAGTACCTGGACCCCCTGCTGGCGGCGGGGCGGATGCCGAACGTCGCCCGTTTGATCGAGCGGGGCGCGCGGGGCGTTCTGGAGTCCACGATGCCCCCCATCACGCCGGTGGCCTTCTCTTCCTTCATCACCGGGGTCAACCCGGGAAAACACGGCGTCTTCGACTGGTCGGTCCGCCGCGAGGATGGCAGGGGACGGATGGTCAACGCCGCCGCGTTGAAATCTGCTCCTTTCTGGACCTACCTGAACCGGGAGGGGGTCCGGGTGGGGCTGTTCAACGTGCCCGTCACGTATCCCCCACGCCCTCTCGACGGGTTCGTCGTGCCGGGGATCCCCGTCCCCCGGAGCGCCCGCCGGTTCACCTATCCGACGGAGGCGTTGGATCGGGTGGAGGATCGGTTCGGCCCCTACCGGGTGGACGTGGACCGTGCCCTCCTGGATGAGGGCGTCGAGACCTACGTCCAGGCGTGGATCGAGTACGAGGCGCGCCAGACCGAGGCCGCGATGATGCTGGCGGAGGCCTACGAGGTCGACCTCCTGGTCTTCAACTACGCCGCGCTGGATCGGGTCAACCACTTCACGCCGGGGATGGAGTATATCGAGCGGGTGCTGGTCAACGTGGACGCACAGATCGGCCGGTGGATGGAGCGGTACCCGGAGGCGAACTTCATCCTGATGTCCGACCACGGCTCCCGGCGGGTGCGGACCGCCTTCCTGTTGGGGCCGTGGCTGGTCCAGCACGGGTATGCCGCCTACGGCGAACACTCGTTGGACATTCCTCCCTATGAAATCAACTTCGCCCTGTCCCGGTACCTGCGGGCAAGGGGGCTGCAGGGAATGAAGGAGCGGCTCGTGCGGGGCGTCCTCCGGCTCCTGCTCAGGGGAGCGCCGGCCTCGCTGCGGCGCCGCTTCTGGGAGGCGGCCTACCGGTCGGCGCCGGATGCACTGGACTACCGGTTCACCGAGCGGCTGGACTGGGCGCGGACGAAGGTCTTCGCCACGTCCAACAGCGGTCCGCTGCTGATCAACGCAGGGATAGGGAACGGCAAAGGGCCTGTGGGTCCAGAAGAGTACGAGGCGGTCCGCGAGGCGTTGATCCGCGACCTCCTTGCGGTCCGCGATCCGCAGGGGCGGCCCATCTTCTCGCGGGTCTACCGACGGGAGGAGATCTACCGCGGCCCCGCCCTCGCCGACGCGCCCGACGTCGTCGCCGACCACTACGATTCGGCCTGCGACATCGTGGTGGACAACAAGCCGGGCTCCTTCTGTTTCGTCGACCGGCTCAACCGGTTCGGCGACCACACCCGCCGGGGGATCCTGGTGGTGAGCGGGCCGGATTTCATCCGCCGGTCTCCATCCGACCTGGCGCAGGCCTCCATCCTCGACCTGCCGGCCACCCTGCTCCACCTCTACGGGACGCCCGTGCCGCAGCAGTGGGACGGGCGGATCCTGCGGGACCTGCTGGCGCCGTCCCTCGCCGAGCGGGAGGCCGTTCGCGCGGACGCGGTCGCGTTGGAGGCCGAGACGCCGGATGAGGGGTACAGCGCGGATGAAGAGGCGCAGGTGATGGAGCACCTGCGGGACCTGGGGTATCTGTGAGCCGAGAGGACGTGATGGATCACCTGTTGATTGCCCACACGTTCCCCCCCCGCGTCGGCGGCCGGGAATCCTATCTGTTTAACCTGTTCTCCCGGCTTGGCCCGGCCCGCGTGACGGTGGTGACGCCGGATCGGGAGGGGGAGTGGGAAACGTTCGACCGCAGCGCGCCCTTCCGGATGGTGCGAGTCTCGCCCGAGGGACCGAGTTGGTTCTTCCGCGGAGGACGCAGGCAACGGCTGCGTTGGTTCTTCTTCCTGGCAGGTCTGTGCCTCCGACACCGCGTCGGCATGGTCCACTGCGCCGTCGCCCTGCCGGACGGGATGACCGGCTTGCTCCTGAAGCGGACGCTGGGCCTGCCCTACGTCCAGTACGTCTTCGGCCTGGAGATCGCCCGACCGGCGCTGGAGCCGTGGACGCGGGAGCGGCTGGGATGGGTGTTGCAGAACGCCGATCGAGTCGTGGCGATCAGCCGGGCCACGGCGGACCTGGCGGTCCGGCTGGGGGCGCGTCCGGACCGCGTGGTCCTTGTCCCGCCCGGTGTGGACGTGGAGGTCTACCACCCCGACCCGGGGGCGGGGGCGCGGGTTCGCCAGCGGCACGGGCTGGACGGCCGCAGGGTCCTCCTCACCCTCGGGCGGCTGGTCGCCCGCAAGGGGCAGGACCAGGTGATCCGGGCGCTGCCGAGGGTGCTGGAGGCGGTGCCGCAGGCGGTCTACCTGATCGCCGGGAGCGGGCCGGACCGGGAACGGCTGGAGCGGCTGGCGGAGGAGGTCGGCGTGGCGGACCGGGTGATCTTCGCCGGTCGGGTTCCGGACGGGGAGGTGGTGGCCTATTACAACGGCGCCGATGTGGTGGCGATGCCCAGCCGGGAGGAGCCGGAGACGGGGGACGTGGAAGGGTTCGGGATGGTCTTCTTGGAGGCGAACGCCTGTGGCAAGCCGGTCGTCGGAGGACGGTCGGGCGGGGTGGTGGACGCCGTCGCCGACGGGGTGACCGGCTTCCTGGTGGACCCCCACGACCCGGCCGATCTGGCCGCGCGGTTGGTCACGTTGCTACAGGACCCCGACCTGGCCCGGCGGATGGGGGAGGCGGGGCGGGAGCGGGCACGGCGGGAGTTCGCGTGGGGCCGTCTGGCCAGCCGGTGGAGGGAGGCCATAGGCGGGGTTCCCCCGGCCCCCGTTGGGGTGGCCCGGCTGTCTCGCGCGCTCGGGCCGCTGGTCCGCAAGGATTACGCGCTATGAAGATACGCCAGGAGGCTTTGACCGATGGCCGGACCCGCGGTCGCCGGCTGAGAGGAGTGAGGACTGTGGGGCGAGAGATCGGCGTTCGCCTGGTGGCGCGGCCGCTGATCCGGCGGCTGGTGGTGATGACGCTCCCCCTCACCGGCGAGCTGGAGCGGGTCGAGCCGGAGGTCCCCGCCACCTTCGAGGAGCTACGTCCCTTCCTGAAGGAGGAGCTGATCCGGCTCCGCCTGGACGCGGGCCACCGCTTCTACGTGACCAAGGTGGGGGGCAGGATCGTGCAGGGCAACGGCGTGGCCTTTGGGAAGGCGTTCAGCGGCTACCTGGATATGGCTTTTCCCCTCGCCCCGGAGGAGGGGTACGTCTACGAGGCCTATACCGTCCCCGAGTACCGGGGGAAGCGGCTCTACTCGGCGGCCCTCTCCCGGATCGCGAGGGAGCTGAGGGGGCAGGGGTATCGGCGGCTCGTCGTGTTCGTCTATCCCCGCAACCGACCCGCCCTGCAGGCGCACAGCAGGATGGGGTTCCAGCCGCAGGGGCACATCGGTTACGTGGAGCTCCTGGGCGTCCGCCGGTACTTCTACCGGGTTACGGGGGAGGGGTTGGGCTGCCTGCGGAACAGCCTGTTCGTGCGCAAGCGGCGGCTCGTGCCCCCTGAGATCCAAGGGACCATATGGTAGAGGGGGGTTGGTCGTGCCAGGGTTGATCGGATTCGTCGGCGACCTCCCGCCCGCGGAGGCGGATGATCGGCTGCGGGAGATGGCGCGCCGGTTGGCTGTGCGGGAGGAGGAGCAGACCGACCTGTACCTCGGTTCGGGGGTCGGGTTGGGGCGGCTCGCCCTGGGCGCCGTCGACCGGGAGCCCCAACCGATCTGGAACGAGGACCGCTCCCTCTGCATTCTAATGGAAGGGGAGGTGTACGACTACGCCGACGAGAAGCGTCGTCTGATCGAAAAGGGCCATCGTTTCCGCGCCGAGAGCGACGCCGAGTACCTGCTCCACCTGTACGAGGAGCACGGCGAGGACTTCGCGCTGCGGCTCAACGGCCCCTTCGTGGCAGCCATCTGGTCGCCGGGGGAAGGCCGGCTGGTCGTGGTCAACGACCGGTGGGGACTCCAGCCCCTCTTCTACGCTCAGGTCGACGGTCGGCTGCTCATCGCCAGCGGCGCGCGGGCCATCCTGGCCGACCCGGCCTACGCGCCCCGCGTGGACCTGGTCGGGCTGGCGGAGTTCCTCACGTTCGAGCATCTGCTGGCGGATCGGACCCTTTTTGAGGACGTTCGGTTGTTGCCCCCCGCTTCGGTGCTGACGTTCGAGGCGGGCACGCTCGCGATCCGCCCATACTGGGAGTTTCGGTTCGTCGAAGAGTACGAGGACCATCCCGAGGAATGGTACATCGAGGGGCTGGTTCACCACCTCCGGCAGGCGGTCCGGCGGTGCCGACGGGGGGATGGGCCGGAGGGGGTGCTGCTCAGCGGCGGGCTCGATTCACGCGCGGTGCTGGCGGCGATGGACGGGGCGCAGGGGGAGGTGCATACCTTCACCTTCGGCGTCCCCGGCTGCGACGACGCGCGGCTGGCGCGGGAGGTGGCGAAGAGGGCGGGAGCCCGCCACCATTTTATCCCCCTGCGGCCGGAGGATCTGCCTCGGATGATGAAGGAAGGGGTGTGGTTGGGCGACGGCCTGAACAGCGTGGTCCATATGCACATCCTTGCGGCTGTGCCCGAGGCAGCTCGCCTGACGCGTGTGGTCTACACCGGTTCCCTGGGGGACACCTTGATGGGGCGGTATCTCCCTCGCGCGCTGATCGGTGTCCATCGGGAGGATCAGTTAGTGCAGATGCTGTTCCGTCATTACAACACGGTTTTTCCGGTCGCGGATCAGGCGCAGTTGCTGACGCCCGAGGTGCACCGGCAGGTCCAGGGAGAGCCGTTTGCGGCCTTTCGGCGCGTCTTGCGGGAATCCCAGGCCGTGTTGTCTGCCCACCGCAAAGAACACTACTCCATCCGACAGAACGAGCGCCGCTGGATCCTGGAGGGGCAGCGGTTGCTGCGCAGCCGGCTGGTCGTGCGAACGCCCTTCTACGATAACGACCTGGTGGATTTCATGGTCCGCGTGCCGCCCGGCCTGCGGCTGGAGGGATACCTGTATCGGCGGGCCCTTGCTGCGGCTTTCCCCGATCTGGCGAAGATCCCGTGGGCTGCGACCGGAGAGCCGTTGCTTCCTTCGCTGCGTGGGGCGGTGGCCCAACTGGAAAGGCAACTCCGCTGGCGGCTCCGATCGGCCGGACTGCGCTTCGTCCCACCGCCGCGCCGCCGCCCCTACGCGGAGTACGGGCACTGGTTCCGAACGGTGTTGCGTCCCTGGGTCGAAGAGGTGCTCCTGAGCGAACGGGCGTTGGGCCGGGGCTTCTTCGAGCCCGAGGCGGTCCGCGCCCTCGTGGCGGAACACGTGGCCGGGACGGACCACACCCGAAAACTCGGCGTGCTCCTTACGTTTGAACTGTGGTGTCGACGTTTCCTGGATCAGGACGGAGGGGTGGAAGAATGATCATCTCGCGTACCCCTTTGCGGATCAGTTTCGTTGGCGGGGGGTCGGACCTGCCCGCCTTTTACCGGCAGGAGCCCGGCGCGGTCGTCAGCACGGCGATCAACAAGTACATCTACATCACCGTCAACCGCAAGTTCGACGACAAGATCCGCGCCAGTTACTCCCGCACGGAGATCGTGGACAGCGTGGACGAACTGAGGCACGAGTTGATCCGGGAGGCCCTCAGGGTCACGGGCATCGACCGGGCCATCGAGATCACGTCGATCTCCGACATCCCCTCCCAGGGGACGGGCCTGGGGTCCTCCAGCACCTACACCGTCGGTCTTCTGAACGCCCTGTACGCCCACCGAGGGCATATGGTGGGGGCGGAGCGGCTGGCGCGGGAGGCCTGCGAGATCGAACTGGAACGGTGTGGCAAGCCTATCGGCAAGCAGGATCAGTACATCGCTGCCTATGGAGGGCTGAAGTACATCCGCTTCTACCCCGACGGCGAGGTCGAGGTGGTCCCCATCCTCTGCGCGCCGGAGACCCGGCGGGAGTTGCAGCGGCGGCTCCTGATGCTCTACACCGGCCTGACCCGCCGCGCCGACGACATCCTGGCCGAGCAATCCCGCAACTGTGTGATGGACGAGACGAAGCGGGCCGGCCTCCGCCGCATGGTCGCCCTTGCCGAGCAGATGGTGGAGGCGTTGAGCCGGAACGAACTGGACGGCTTCGGGGAGGTGCTGCACGCCAACTGGCTGGAGAAGCGGAGCCTGGCCAGCGGGGTCACCAACCCCGTCATCGACCAGTGGTACGAGACGGCGCGCGCTCGGGGGGCCATCGGGGGGAAGATCCTGGGCGCGGGAGGGGGTGGGTTCCTCCTGCTCTACGCCCCTCCGGGGCGGCACGAGGAGATCTGCCGCGCCCTGCCCGAACTGCGGCCGGTCCCCGTCCACTTCGAGCCACAAGGGAGTCGGATCATCTACGTGGAAGAGAACGGGTATGTCCCCTAAGCGGTATCGCCTTCTGTATTTCTCGGGATATGAGTGGGGGAACCTGGGCCGTCGGAAAACCCGCCTGGCCTGGGAGTTCGCACAGCGGCCCGAGGTCGCGGGCGTCCTGTACGTCGAGCCCCCGGTGGCGACCAGCATCCTGGACCTGGCGCGGGGTCGCTTCGGTCCGGGCCACCTGCCGCCCACCCGCCGCGCCCACCTGGACGCCCTTCTGGGCCGCCCCCTCCGCGTCGACGGCAGGGTGTGGACCCTTACCGGCTCCGAGAAAAGCCTGCCCCTCACCCGCCTGGAGGGGGTCCGGCGGTGGAAGGCGCTCCAGCGGGTCAACCGTGCCCTCTACGTCGGCCGGATCCGCGCCGCGCTGCGGCGGCTGGGGCCGGGGCCGGTGATCCTCTGGCTCTCCCACCCCCTCCAGGCCTGGGCGCTGGACACATTTCCGGAGCGGGTCCTCTGCTGCTACGACTGGACCGACGACTGGGCCGCCTTCGAGGTGCTGCCGGTGGCGGACCGGGAGGAGTTGGTCCGGCTCAACGACCGGTTGCTCCGGGAGGCGGATGTGGTCTTCGCCGTCTCGGAGACCCTCCATCGCCGCGCCCGACGGGTGAACGGTAACGCCCGTCGGGCCCCCAACGCGACCGACCTGACGGTGGTGGGGAGGGCGGCCGAGCCCGGCCCCGTCGCGCCGGAACTGGTGGACCTCCCCCGTCCCGTCGTCGGCTACGTCGGCCAGATCGCCGACAAGATCGACTACGGGCTGCTGGAAGCGCTCGCTGATGCCCGTCCCACCTGGTCCTTCGTCTTTGTGGGCAACGTGTGGGACAACCACCGCCATCAGGTGGCGGCGCTGGCCCAGCGGTCCAACGTTCGCTTTTTGGGGCGGCGAGATTTTCACGATCTGCCCGCCTATTTCCGGGGTTTCGACGTCTGCATCCTTCCCCACGCCGTCACCTCCCTCACTCGAAGCATGGACCCCATCAAGTTGTACGACTACCTGGCGACGGGGAGGCCCATCGTCAGCACGCCGGTGGCGGGGGTCGAGCGGTTCGCCGACGTGGTCCACGTGGGGGAGGGGCCGGAGGGGTTCCTCGCCGCGTTGGAGGAGGCTCTGCAGGAGCCGCCGGACCTGCGGGAGCGGCGGCTGCGCTACGCCCAGGAGAACACCTGGACGCGCCGTGCCGAGGAGATGTGGTCGGTTCTTCATTCCCATCTGAAGGAGCGAGTCGGTGCCTAAGGTTAGCGTCATCATCCCCACCTACAACCGGGCCTCGATGGTCTGTGAGGCCATCGACAGCGTGCTGGCGCAGGCGTATCCCTCCTTCGAGATCGTGGTGGTGGACGACGGATCCACCGACGGGACCGGCGACGTGTTGCGGGCGCGGTACGGAGACCGGATCCGCTACTTTTACCAGGAGAACCAGGGCCGGGCGGTGGCCCGCAACCGGGGGGTCCGGCTCTCGCGGGGGGAGTACCTGGTCTTCCTGGACTCGGACGACTGGCTTCTCCCCGAGGCGCTGGAGGTGCAGGCCGGTTTCTTGGACCGCCACCCGGAGGTGGATGTGGTCTACGGCGACGGGTATTACTGCGACGCGGAGGGGCGGCGGCTGCAGCGGATCGCGGAGGAGCGCCCCTCGATTCCGGAGGAAGGGCTGCTGGCGGTGATGGTCCTGCACAACGTGGTCGTGGCGACCCACTCGGCGATGGTGCGACGGCGGGCGCTGGGCCTGCTCGGCGATCCCTGGTTCGACGAACGGCTGCGGGGCACGGAGGACGCCGACCTCTGGTTGCGGTTGGCGGCGGCGGGGGCTCGCTTCGCTGCCCACAGCGAGCCGGTCTGTGCGTACCGACTCCACGGGGAGAACGCCTCCTCCCGCTCCCATCCTCACTGGGCACGCCGCTGGCGGTCGGTGCAGCGGTTCAAGCGGAAGGTCCTGGAGGCCGATTTCTTTCCCTCGCTGCCGCTCTGGACCCGGCGCGAGTTCCTCCGCCAGTTGCTGCTCATCTTCTTCGATGGCGACCCGGAGACCCAGGCGGCGGTGGTGGCGTCGGACCGGTTCCAGGGGTTGCCGCCAGAGGATCGGGCGATGTTGTTGTACCGGCTGGGCGTGGAGACGGTGGCCCGGCATCGGGACCTGGAGCGGGGGCGACGGTGGCTGGCCCAGGCCCTGGCGTTGTCGCCCCGGCGGAAGTATCGCCTGGCTCTGGCGTCCACCCGCTGGCAGGGGATCCCCCTGCGGCTGCTGGTCGGCTTGCGGCGCAGGCTCACTCCGCGCCATCCGGACAGAAGCCTGGCGCCCCATTGGCAGAACGTGGCGGGAGGGTGACGGTGCGGATCGCGGTCTATCACAACCTCCACTCCGGCGGCGCGCTGCGCACCCTCTCCGAGCAGGTGCGGCGGCTCTCCGCCCGGCACGACCTCACCCTCTTCACCCTCACCACAGCGACGCCGGTGGAGGTGGACGGGGTGCCGGTTCGGGCCTTCCCGTTTCGCCCTGGACCGGAACTGCGCCGCCCCTTTGGCCGGCTCAACCGGGCTGCGCGGGCGGCCGACCTGGTCCGGCTGGTGCGGGTCAACCGGCGGATGGCCCACGCGATCGACGCCGAGGGGTTCGACGTGGCGTTGGTCCATCCTTGCCAGTTCAGCCAGGCTCCGCCGCTGTTGCGATACCTGCGCACCCCTTCGGTCTATTACTGCCACGAACCGCTGCGCCGCCTGTACGAGCCGTCGGTCCCCCGGCCCTATCTCCACGGTTCCCCGCTGCGGGGCGTGGTGGATCGGCTGGATCCGGCGCTGCGGTTCTACCGCACCCTTCTGCGGCGGATCGACCGGGAGGCGACCCGTGCTGCGACCCGTGTGCTGGTCAACTCCGCCTACACCCAGGCCAACGTCCGCCGCATCTACGGGGTGGAGGCCCACGTCTGCCGCCACGGGATCGACGCAGATCGGTTCCGCCCGCTGGGGCTGGCGCGGGACGGCTTCGTCCTCTCCGTGGGCGCGCTGACCCCCTACAAGGGGTTCGACCTGCTGGTCGAGGGGCTGGCCCGGCTGCCCGAGGCCGTCCGCCCGCCGTTGCGCCTCATCTGCAACTACGCCGAGCCGCAGGAACGGGCGTACCTGGAGGGGCTGGCGGCGGATCGGGGAGTGGACCTGGGGATTCGGGTCGGCGTGGAGGACGGGGAACTGGTGGCGGCCTACAACCGCGCTGCCCTGGTCGCCTACACCCCTCACCGGGAGCCGCTGGGGCTGGTGCCGCTGGAGGCGATGGCCTGCGCGACGCCGGTGGTGGGGGTGGACGAGGGGGGCGTGCGGGAGACGGTCCTGCACGGCCGGACCGGCCTGCGGGTCCCTCGCGACCCCCGCGCCCTGGCCGAGGCGATCGGCGATCTGCTGGAGTGTCCAGAACGCGCCCGGATGATGGGCCAGGCGGGGCGTCGGTGGGTCGTCGAGGCGTGGGACTGGGAGGGGGCGGTGCAGGATCTGCTCCGTCACCTGGGCGCAGTAGCATCTGACGCCTGACGCGTGACGTATGACGCATGACGCCTGACGTATGACGTGTGACGCATAGGGAGGTACTCTCTTATGGATCAAACGATGACTCTGGAAGCAGAACAGCCCGCAGAGCCGGACGTGCTGCCGTACACGCACTTCTGGCGCAAGTTCTGGCTCAATATGCCCCCCCGCGACAAGGTGATCGCGGCGCTGGGGGTCCTGCGGTGGATGCTGCGCTTCTACAAATTCGACTCCCGGGAGCCGTTCATCATCGAGCGCAAGGTCCAGATCCTGAAGTGGAAGGGCGGGCGCATCGAGATCGGCCGGGGGGCCCGGCTGGCGATGGGGAGCAAGATCGTCTGCGGAGGGCATCTGACCATCGGGCCGCGGACCATCATCGGGGCCAACAACGTGATCATGTGCGCCACCGAGGTCAAGATCGGCGCTCGGTGCATGATCAGTTGGAACTGCAGCATCTTCGATTCCATCGGTCACAAGATGTGGCTGGAGAGGACCGGGGAGGCGGAGGTCGAGGCCCCGATCACCATCGGGGACGACGTCTGGATCGGCCCCTACTCGATCATTATGAAGGGCGTGACCATCGGCGACAATTCCATCATCGGCGCAGGGTCGGTGGTGCGGCGGGATGTCCCGCCCAACTCGCTGGTCTACGGCAACCCGGCCCGCAGGGCGGGGACGGTCGTGCGGTGGGAGAGGTAGGGTGAGGAAGGTCGGCATCGCCCTCGGCGTGGTGCTGGTGGTCGGGCTGCTCCTCTTGGTCGGCCTGGAGGTCGCCGCCCGGACCCTCCACTGGTGGCCCGATCCGCTCTTCCAGCCCGACGAGCGGTTCGGCGTCTTCCACATCCCCGGCGCCGAAGGGTGGTGGGTCAATATCGACGCGCCCGACGAGTTCCAGACCTATGTCCGTATCAACTCAAAGGGGCTGCGGGACCGAGAATACCCCTACGAGAAGCCGCCGGGCACCTACCGCATCCTGGTGCTGGGCGACTCCTTCGCCGACGCGCTGGAGGTCCCGCTGGAGGATTCCTTCCAGGAGGTGCTGGAGGCCCGCCTGAACGAGCGGCTGGATCGCCCTATTGAGGTCATCAACGGTGGGGTGTGGGGGTACGGGAACGACCAGGAACTGCTCTTCTACCGGCTGGAGGGGCGGAGGTACCAGCCCGACCTGGTGCTCCTGGCGTTCCAATCGACCAGCGACGTGCTGGAGAACCACCGGGGGATGGAGACCCGGTATATGGGGCGGGAGTACAAGCCCTTCTTCGTGCTCGGCGAGGATGGCGAACTGGAACTGGTCAACTTCCCCTTCCGCGTCGAGCCGGAGCCACCGCCGCGGAACCTCCTGGAGCGGGTCAAGCGGTTCCTCGCTGCCAACTCCCGCGCCTATCCGGTGGTCGGCCGGTACGTCAAGGCGCGGCTGCGGGGGATCGCTGGGTGGCTCCAGCGGGTGGGGGTGATGGATCCGGTCCCGGGGGAGACGGTCGCCGGGGGGATCCCGATGGGGATGTACCTCTACGCCGAGGACTATCCCCCTGAGTGGGAGGAGGCCTGGGCGGTCACGAAGGCGATCATCGCCCAGTTGAGGCGGGAAGTGGAGGCGGACGGTGCCCAGTTGGCCGTGGTGGTCCTCCCCGACCGTCACCTGGTGGAGGGCGACTACCTGGCCTGGGCGCTGCGCACTTATCCTGCGATGCGGGATAGGGAGTGGGACCTGGACAAGCCCAACCGGATCATGCGCGCGTTCTTGGAGGAGCAGGGGATCCCGTATCTGGAGATGGTCGACGAGTTCCGCCAGCGCACCGAGGAGACCGGTCGGCCGCTCTACTATCCGCGGGACGGCCATTGGAACGTCGAAGGGCACCACCTGGCTGGAGAACGGATCGCCGAGTGGCTGCTCGATCGCTCGCTGGTCGACAACCCGGCGAGGTGAGGTTCAAGGAGCAGGGAATGGAACAACGAATGAGGGAACGAATTAACGAATGGAAGAAGGCCGGGTCGCCGGCCCGTGGACTGCGCCAGCGGGAGGGCGGGCAGGGCTCCGTTTATCTCGACCAGCGTACCGGGACGGTGTGGGCCGCCGTTCGTTTGTTCGTTCGAAATTCGTTGGCCTACCTCCTGCCCGTGGCGGGGGCCGCGCTCCTGACGGTAGCGCTGCTGGCCCTGTTGAACACCTCCTGGACCGTGCAGGCCTCCCCTCCCGTGGAGGGGAACCCCCTCTCCTTCGGTGGGAGGACGCCCCTCTTCGCGCCGAGTGGGGACGCGGCCGGGCTGGATGTGGCCGATCTGGACCTCGATGCCGACCTGGACCTGGCTTTTGCGGCCGGATCGGCGGTGCGGGTGGCTGCAGGAACGGCGTTCTCGACGTCGGTGGAGATCGGCCTCTGCGGGGGAGCGGTGAACGGGCTGGCGGCGGCGGACCTGGACCGGGACACCTTTCCCGACCTGGTCGCTTTCTGCGACGGGGAGGTCCGCCTGTGGCGCAACCCCGGCAGCCCCTTCGGCGGGGCCTGGGGGACCGGTGGGGTGGTGACCGCTTCGACGGCGTTGACCTTCCCGGCGGGGACGGTGGCCGATCTGGATCGGGATGGCGCGCCCGACCTGGTGGTCGCCGGGAGCGACGGGGTGGTGTACCTCTGGCGCAACCCGATGGGCCCCGGCGATCCGTTCACCGCCGACTGGGGGTTGCCGACCGCGTTGAGCACGGGTGGGGGGCCGATCCACGCCGTGGCCGTGGCCGACCTGAACCAGGACGGCCTGCTCGACGTGCTGGCGACGGCCGCGGGGGACCTGCGCCTGTGGCAGAACCCCGGCGCGCCCTTCGCCGGGTCGTGGACCCTCTCCCAGACGTGGGGCGGCGCGGGGGACGATCTCCTCTCCCTCGCGGTGGCTGACTTCGATCGGGACGGCCTCCCCGATGTTGCGGCGGGCGACGCGGCGGGCCGGATCCTGGGTTGGGCCACCCCCTTCGCCCCTGGTCAGCCCTTCGGTGGCTCCGCGCCTGCCTACCAGGTGTTGGGCAGCCTCGGCGGGCCGGCATACGGGTTGGCCGCCTCCGATTTCGACGAGGACGGGCTGCCCGATCTGGCTGCTGTGGGCGGAGGCGCCTCCCCGGGCGCCCGTGCCTGGCGCAACGTCGGCGGGCTGGACCAGGCCTGGGACGGGGTGGTGCTGGGTGGAAGCGCAGCCCCCCTCTGGCGCGCAGTGGCGTGCGATCTGGACGGGGACGGCGACCCGGACTTGGTCGCCGCGGGCGCTGCGCCTGAGGTGGCGTGGTGGCCGAACACCTTGATCCACGGCGGCGCTCTCTTCGCAGAGCCGTCGGTCCCCGTGGGTTCCCGCGTGGCCGATGTGCGGGCGCTCGTCTCCGGCGACGTGGATCGGGACGGATGGCCCGACCTGGTCAGCGGCGATAGCATCGGCGAGATCCGGGTCTGGACGAGCGACGGGCAGCCTATGGAGGCCGGGTGGACGGCACACCTGGTGGCAGAGGCGGGACCGGTCCTGAGCCTCGCCCTGGCCGACCTGGATCAGGACGGCGATCTGGAGATCGTCAGCGGCCACACGGACCCGCCGTTCCTGCGGATCTGGGAGAACCAGGGCACCGAGCCGGATGGACCGTGGACAGGTTACACCGTCGGCGATCCGGGCGCACCGGTGGGTGACATCGCCGTGTACGATCTGGACCGGGATGGGTGGCCCGACCTGGTCACCGGATCCGGAGAGCACCTGGCCGACCCGAGCCCTGCCCACAAAGTGACCCTCTGGCGGAACGACGGCACGCCGTTTGACGGCCCCTGGTCCTTCACCGACGCCGCTGTCCTCACGTACAGCGTCAACGCCGTGGCGGTGGGCGACCTGGACGGCGACGGATGGGCCGACGTGGTCGCCGGGACGGACCACGCCCCCGCCGTGGGTACTCCGATCTCGCCGGTCCTTCGGTCGGAGTGGCCAAACGTGTATGAACTGCTTGCCCTGCGTAGCCCCACCGACCCCTTTGCCGGCGCTTGGACCGTCACGATCGTAGGGCGGGATCCGGCGACGGTGACGCTGGGGCCGGAGGAGAACCCCAGCCACTACCACGGCTACTGGGGCGCGGCGGTCCACGACGTGGTCCTGGCCGACTTAGATCGGGATGGCGACCTGGACATCGTCTCCGCCGACCACGTCGAGGCGGACTACCAGGTGAAGGTCTGGGAGAACGACGGCACTCCTTTCGATGAACAGCCGGCCACGTTTCACTGGACCTGGCAGCCCACGGCGGTCTGGTACGGGACGCCCCCCTCGCCGCCGTGGATGGGCGGCTCGGCGGAGTCCCTGGTCGTGGAAGATTTCAACAGGGACGGCTGGCTCGACGTGATGCCCGGGATCACCCGCTGGCGGCGGATGTGGTTCGAGAACTCCGGCGTGCCCTTCGGCGATTTCCTGACCGACACCCACTGGATCGACCACATCATCGCGCCCAGCCAGATGGTCGTGCGGACCGTGGCTGCGGCCGATTTCGACCGGGACGGCGATGTCGACGTCGTGGAGGGAAGCGATTACTGGGACGGGGTCGAGGTCGATCTCTGGCGCAACGTCTCCGGTGGGGTTGCGGAGGCGGCGATGCCGACCGACCCGCCGCCCATCCAGCACGGTCAGATGGACGACGTGCTCGCCATCGCGTTCACCCACAACGGCCTGCCCACCGAGGAGGGGGTCCGCCCGATCTGGTGGCGTCTCCGGTTTACGGCCCCCGATGGGACCCCGTTGACCTCCGCGCAGGCGAACGACGTCGTCGACACGCTGTGGATCTATCGGGATGGCGGAAACCGCCGCTGGTCGATCGCCGACACGGCCGTCGTCACCGTGACCGACCTGACGCTGGATGCCGACGGATACCGGACCGTCACCCCCGATCCTGGCGACGCCCGCCTGGTGGTGGACCCCGGTGAGACGGTGTACTTCTTCGTGGTGGTCCGCGCAGCCAACGGAGCGATGTACGCCACGCCCAACGAGTTTCAGGTCTGGTTCGACGCCGACACGGACTCTTTGGTAGAGGGGATCGTCAGCGGGGCCAGCGTCGCCATCGGAGATGCCGACCCCGTGGGATCGGGCCTCGTTTGCGGCGTCGGACCGCCCGCCTCCGTGGCGGTGGAAAGCCAGGCGGACGGGGAGGGGGGCGAGGTGGATACGCTGGAGGTGGCCTCGGGCTACTATGCGGATCTGTACGCCGTGGCCCGCGACGAGGTGGGCCACTTCGTCCAGACGGAGCCGGTCTCCTGGACCTTGGTCCCGGTGAGCGGAGGCGTCGTGCCAAGCGACCTGATCCCCGGCCCCGATGCGACCTGGGCGCGGCTGCACGGCCACATCACGGGCACCGCCCACGTCATCATCACCCATGCGACCCTGGGGACCGACACAACGGGGCTTATCCGTGTGACGCCACCGCCAGCCCAGATGGCTCTGGAGGCCGATCCCCCCGCTATCGTAGCCGACGGGGTTTCCAGCGCGACCCTGCGGGCCCGGCTGTGGGACGGCCAGGGCGATCCGATCGCCGATCGGGTTCCGGTGACGTTCACGGTGGTGGGCGGCGGGAGCTCGGCCCACCTCCCGTACGTTCCGTACGTCGCGCTGACCGCGGGCGGCGTCGCCACGGCGCCTCTCCTGGCCGACACGACGGCGGGGGAGACGGTGGTCCGGGCCGAGACGGGGGGCGTCTCGGATCGGGTGACGGTGACCCTCCGGCCCGGCCCGCTCGCCGCTTTCGGGATCAAGGGGTGCCCCACCGTCGTCTACGCAGGCTATCATTTCTCTCCGTTCGGGCCGCAGGTGACCGCCTACGATCGGTTCAACAACGTCAAGACCGACTACCAGGGCAGCGTCTATTTCCTCACCTCCGATCCGCAGGCCACCCTCTCCTATACGGTTGACTCTCCCTATACGTTCACCCTGGCGGACGGGGGAAAGCACACGTTCACGGGAACAGCGTTTATGATGGGGACGGCGGGCACGCAGACCCTCACTGTCACCGATGGGACGATCTCCGCCGCGTGCGAGCCGTTCGAGGTGCGGCCTGGAACCAAGGTGGGGTACATCGAACTCCGCCTCAGCAGTTACGAGGTCGGTCGCGGGGAGGTGGTGACGGCCACGGTGGAGGCCTTCGACCTGTACGGCAACAGCATCGGCGACTGGACTCCCTGGTGTAAGTACACCATTGACAAGGAAGCGGGTGGGATGTGGAATGGGAATGTCTACACTGCGGAGTGGTTCGGGACGTGGACGATCGTCGCCACAACCCGCTCGAACCCTCCCCGCAGCGACTGGGTAACGCTGCGCGTGGTGCCTGCAGGGCGGGTGTTCCTGCCGTTGGTGCTGCGGAATGGGCCCTGAGGAGATGGTTAGGGTGGAAAAGTGGCCCCGTGTCACCGCCGTCGTGCTGAACTGGAACGGCCTGGAGGACACCACCGCCTGTCTGGCTTCGTTGGCGGAGGTGGATTACCCGTCCTTGGAGGTTGTGGTGGTGGATAACGGCTCCACCGACGGCTCGCCGGGCCTGCTCCGGCAGCGGTTCCCCCGTGTGGCCCTCCTGGAGACCGGGGAGAACCTGGGATACGCGGGTGGCAACAACGTGGGGCTTCGGTACGCGCTGGAGCGCGGGGCCGACTACGTGCTCCTCCTCAACAACGATACGGAGGTCGCCCCCGGCTTCCTCCGTCGGTTGGTGGAGGCGGCGGAGGCCGACCCCCGGGTGGGGGTGGTTGGCCCGACCATCTACTACTACGACCGGCCCGACGTGGTCTGGTCGGCCGGTGGAGCCATCGACTGGCGGCGAGGGCGGACCCGGATGGTGGGGTTGGATGAGCCGGATCGGGGGCAGTTCGGCACCGCGCCGCGGGAGGTGGACTTCGTCAGCGGGTGCGCGATGTTGGTGCGGCGGGAGGCGGTGGAGCGGGTCGGCCTGCTGGACGAGCGGTTCTTTCTCTACTATGAGGAGGTTGAATGGTGCGTCCGCATCCGCCGTGCGGGATTCCGCATCCTCCACGTGCCCGGCGCGCATATCTGGCACAAGATCCCGTCCGACGGGCGGGAGGCTTCGCCGATGGTGCACTACTATATGAGCCGCAACCGGTTGCTGTTCTTGGAATCGACCGGGGCAGGATACCGGGCGTGGATCCATACGCTGCTGATGGAGTATATGCGTCGGTCGATCGCCTGGACGGTGCGGCCGAAGTGGTGGGGGAAGCGAGCACAGCGGCGCGCGCTTTGGCGAGGCGTGGTCGACCACTTCCGGGGCCGGTGGGGACGGCAGATCTTATGGAGGTGAGAATGCGCATCCTCTTCCTCGCCGCCTGGTACCCCTTGCCGCCCGACAACGGGGCACGGATGCGGACCTACTACCTACTGCGGGAGTTGACTCGCTGCAACGAGGTGGACCTGCTGGCCTTCGTCCGCGACGGGCGGGACGTCCCGCCCGTCGGCGACGCACTGCGTGCTCGTTGCCTGCTCTTGGGGACGGCCCCGCTACGGGCGTTCCATCCCCAGAGGGTGGGGAGTCTCATCGGGTTGCTCTCTCCTCTCCCCCGCTCGGTGCGGGAGACCTATAGCCCGGAGATGGACGCGCTCGTAGGGGAAGCACTGGGGCGGGGGAGGTACGATGTAGTGGTGACCTCTGAGATTGGCCCGTCCTTCACCACTACCCGCTACGTGGCAGGCCGGACCGATGTACCCCACGTGGTGGAGGATGTGGAACTGCGGATGATCCACAACAAGATGCAGGCGCAGCGGACGGTATGGGGTCGCCTGAGGCATCGGCTCACGTGGTGGAAGTTGCGCCGATATGCGGCTTGGCTTCTCTCCGAGGTGGCAGGGTGCACCGTCGCCTCGGATCTGGAGCGGGAGACGTTGGAGCAGGTCGCTCCTCAGGTCCACCGGACGGTGGTGATCCCCAACGGGGTCGACCCGTCACGATATGACGGAGACTTTGGCCCGGTGGAGCCTGATACCCTGGTCTTCCCCGGCTCGCTGACCTACAGCGCCAACCTGCTGGCGATGGAATTCTTTTTGGAAGGAGTGATGCCCCGAATCGTAGCCCGGCGGCCGGGGGTGCGTCTCTTCATCACCGGTCGGACAGAGGGGGTCGATCTGGCCCGTCTCCCCCTTTCCGACAACGTGATCCTCACCGGCTACCTGGAGGACGTCCGCCCCCGCATCGCCCGCAGCAAGGTCTGCGTAGTTCCAATCACGACGGGCGGAGGAACCCGGCTGAAGGTGCTGGAGGCAATGGCGCTGGGCGTGCCCGTGGTCGCCACGACGAAGGGAGCCGAGGGCTTGGAGGTCCGGCCGGGGGAGGACATCCTGCTCGCCGACGAGCCGGAGGCCTTCGCCGCCCAGGTGGTCCGGCTGCTGGAGGACCCCGCTCTGCGTGAGCGGTTGGCGCGGAACGGGCGTCGGTTGGTGCGGGAGCGGTACGACTGGCGGGAGATTGGGCGGCGGTTCGAGGCGTTTCTGGAACAGGTCGTGGCGGAGTGGAACGATGTTGACATCAGTTGAGCGGCGCTTTCCCGTCCTCTGGCTCTGGCTGTTGCGAGCGGGGATGGTCGTCGGCGTGTTGGCGTTTGGGGTGGCGGTAGGCTGGATCGCCGTGCGGATGGCCCGTCCCTGGTTGCTGTTGCCGTTCGTGTTCCTCCCTCTGGTAGGGGCGCTGGGTCTCGGACGGGCGCGCATCGAACACGGGATCGTCGGCGTGATCGCTGCCGCCGCCGTTATCCGCTACACGCTTCCCACCGGCACCCGAAGCCGCATCCCCATCAGCCTGGTCCTGGCGGGGGGCGTCGTCGCCTGGTGGGTGGCGAGCCAGTGGCTGGCCGATCGGAAGATCCGGCTCAAGCCCTCGCCGGTCAACGTACCCCTCCTGGGCTTCGTCGCGGTGTCCATCATCTCGCTTCCCTGGAGCATCGCCTTCCGGGACGTTCTGGTGCAGCCCTGGCCCACCTGGCCCTTCGTCCAGTTGGGTGGGCTGGCCGTGATGGTCCTGCTGCCGGGGGTGTTCCTCGTGGCGGCCCAGCAGGAAGATACCCGGTGGGTCCGTGTCCTGGTCGGCCTGCTGCTGGTCGTCGGGACGGCGGCCATCCTGAGGTACTACCTGCGCCTGCCCTACCTGGACTTCCTCCAGGTGCGGCCGCTCTTCCCGACCTGGTTCATCTGCCTAGCCCTCGCCCTGGGGTTCTTCCATCGTCGGTTGCCCCTGCTGCTCCGCCTGGCGCTGGTGGTCCTGGCCGGGGCGTGGTTCTACCAGGTCTTCGTCCACCAGTTCCGCTGGCTCTCCTCCTGGGTGCCGGCGATGGCCGGGCTGGCGGCGATCGGGGTGTTGCGCTCGCGCAAGGTGCTGATCCTCCTGATCGTGGCGGTGACTCTGTACGTCGCTTTTAACCTCCCCGCGGTGGAGGCCAAATTGCAGCAGGAGATGGTCGCCAGCGGCGTGACGCGGGTCGACGCCTGGCTTCACAACTGGCGGGTGACGGGGGAGCACTGGCTCTTCGGCGTTGGACCGGCGGGCTACGCGGTCTACTACATGAATTACTTCCCGCTGGAGGCGATGGCCTCCCACAGCACCTACATCGACGTCCTCTCCCAGACAGGCGTGGTGGGTCTTTTCTTCTTCCTGTGGTTCTGGGCGGCGACGGGCGTGGTCCTCTGGCGGCTGTACCGGCGGGTGAAGGGGCGGCAGGACTTCGCCGAGGCGTTCGGGCTGGCCGCGGTCGGTGGATACGTGGGCGCGCTGGTGGCGATGGCGCTGGGGGATTGGATCGTCCCCTTCGTCTACACCCAGACCATCGCCGGGTTCGACTACGCCGTCTATACCTGGGCGCTGCTGGGGGCGGCCCAGGCGTTGTTCTTGAGGGAGCAGGGAAGTAGGAGAGAGGGGAGTGGGGAAGCAGGGAAGCAAGGAAGCGAGGAAGCAAGGAAGCAGGGAAGTGGGGGATGAGAGTGGATGTCTCGGTCGTCGTGGTTAGTTGGAACACGCGGGCGTTGCTGGAGCAGTGCCTGAGGTCCGTCTACGAGGCGGCGGGGGACCTGGCGGTGGAGGTCATCGTGGTGGACAACGGCTCCACCGACGGGAGCGCGGAGATGGTGCGGGAGCGGTTCCCCCAGGCCCGGTTGATCGTCAACCGGGAGAACGTGGGGTTCGCCCGGGCCAACAACCAGGCGATGGCGGTGGCCCAGGGGCGGTATTTCCTGCTCCTGAACAGCGACGCCGTGCTGCG
>CAZOLN010000002.1:53610-56898 GCA_964580565.1 uncultured Anaerolineales bacterium | reverse complement strand
TCTACACCAACCCGCAGGAGCCCATCAAGGTGCAGCCGGGCATCTACGAGATCAACGAGCCGGGTCCAGAGGCGCCGGTGATGGTCACCACCAACTTCTCCATCACCTACTTCTCCGTGGCCAACGAGGTGGACGGCAGCGGGCTGCCCGGTTGGCTCCTGGTGGCCGACGCCGAAGGGATGAGCGTCCTCACCGCCTGGGCCGCGGGCAAGTTCGACGCCGAGCGGATCGCCAAGACGGTGAAGACCACCGGCATCGAGGAGAAGATCAGCCATCGCAAACTGATCATCCCCGGTCACGTCGCGGTGCTCCTGGGCGAACTGGAAGAAGAACTGCCGGGCTGGGAGATCCTGGTCGGGCCGCGCGAGGCGGTGGACCTGCCCGGCTTCCTGAAGTTGTGGAGCCCGTCGTAGCCCCCTGACCCCCTCCCTGGTTCCCTTCCCCTCCCCTCGACCGAGGGGAGGGGAAGGGGATGGGGGCAACGGGCGGAGGAGGTGTTCCATCGCTACCGCTGTCGTTCATTTCAAGCCTGCCGACAAGCGGGTGGAGGTTCCCGTCGGAACGCTGCTCAGCGAGGCGGCCCGGCAGGCGGGGGTGGACATCCTTATGCCCTGCGGCGGGCAGGGCCGGTGTGGCCGGTGCGCCGTCATCGTCGAGGAGGGAAAGGTCCGCCGCCGCTCCACCCAGCGCCTCTCCCCTGACGACGTCGCTGCAGGGTACGCCCTGGCCTGCCAGACCCTCGTCGAAGGGGACGTGGTCGTCTCCATCCCGCTGCAGGAGCGGATCGAGCGGCGGCTGAAGGAGAGCAAGCGGGCGGCCAAAGTTCAACTCCCCTTCCCCTACGACATCCACGACCAGCCCATCCGTAAGATCGCCGTCACCCTGGAGCCCCCCTCCCTGGCCGATCAGACCGACGACTGGGCCCGCCTCCAGCGGGAACTGGCCCGCCGGTTCGACCTGCGGGACGTCCAGGTCTCCCTCCCCGTGCTGAAGAAACTGGGGCCCGCCCTGCGGGAGGGGGAGTGGACCGTGACGGTGGTCCTGGAGATGGATGCCTGGGACCGACCGGAAGGGCCGGCGCGGATCATCGATGTCCTGCCGGGGGAGCGGTTGGAGAGCCTGTGGGCGGCGGCGATCGACATCGGCACGACCAGCAACGTGGTCTGGCTGGTGGACCTGATCAGCGGGCAGGTGATGGCCCAGGCGGCCGACTACAACGGCCAGATCGCCCGCGGCGAGGACGTCATCTCCCGCATCATCTACGCCTCCAAGGGGAACGGCCTGGAGGAACTCCAGGGCCTGGTGATGGAGACGTTGAACCGGCTCCTGAAGAAGGTGGCCCGCGAGCGGGGGATCTCCACCGACGAGATCTACAAAGTGGTCGTGGCGGGCAACACGACGATGCTCCACCTCTTCGCCGGCATCCCGCCCGAGTCCATCCGGCTGATGCCCTTCATCCCCGTGGTCAACCACCTGCCCACCTTCCCGGCACGGGAGATCGGCCTGGGGGTCAATCCCGAGGCGACGGTGGACTGCCTCCCCGGCATCGCCTCCTACGTGGGGGCCGACATCACCGCCGGGGTGCTCAGTTCCGGGATGTGCGAGAAGGGGGAACTGACCCTATTTGTGGACATCGGGACCAACGGGGAGATGGTGCTGGGGGACTGCACCTGGCTTATCGCCTGTGCATGCTCCGCCGGCCCGGCCTTCGAGGGGGCCGGGGTCGTCTACGGGATGCGGGCGACCGCTGGGGCGATCGAGGAGGTATGGGTCAACTCCGAGACCTACGAGGCCACCTACCGGGTCATCGGCGGTGAGAAACCGCGCGGCATCTGCGGCTCCGGCCTCATCTCCTTGATCGCCGAGATGTTCATCGCCGGGGTGGTCGACAAGAGCGGCAACATCAACCTCAACCTGCCGACGAAGCGGGTGCGGGAGGGAGAGCACGGTCCCGAGTACGTGGTGGCCTGGGCCGACGAGACGGCCATCGGGGAGGACATCGTCATCACGGCGGTGGACATCGACAACCTGATGCGGGCCAAGGCGGCCATCTACGCCGGTTTCTCCGTCCTGGCCCGCAGCGTCGGGCTGACCCTGGCGGATGTGAGCAAGGTCCTCATCGGCGGGGCTTTCGGGCAGTACATCAACGTGGAGAAGGCGATCCAGATCGGCATGCTGCCCGACAAGCCCTACGAGAGTTTCGAGTTCCTGGGCAACACCTCGGTGCGGGGTGCCTACTACGCCCTCGTCTCCCGCGAGATGCGCCAGCGGGTGGGCGAGGTGGGGCAGATGATGACCTACTTGGAACTCTCGGCCGACAACACCTTCTTCGACGAGTTCAACGCCGCCCTCTTCCTGCCCCATACCGATCTGACCCAGTTCCCGTCGGTGGCGGCGCTGTTGAAGGAGTAGTTTCAGGTTTGGGGTCAACCTGAAACCTGGAGCCTGAAACTTGAAACCTGTACCTGGGAGGGGAGTTGGGTAAGACAATCGCTCTGGCCGGCAAGGGCGGCACGGGGAAGACGACCGTCGCCGCGATGATCATCCGCTACTTGATGGAGAAGCGGTCCGGTTCCATCCTGGCCATCGACGCCGATCCGGCCAGCAACCTCCCCCTGGTGCTCGGGATGGAGGTCGATATGACCATCGGCGACATCCGGGAGGACATGCTGGACCTGGTTCAATCCAGCGGCGCGCTGGCGGGGTCGATGCCTGGCGGGATGAGCAAGCAGGACTATCTGGACTATCAGGTCCAGATGGCCTTGGTGGAGGGGGATCAGGTGGACCTGCTGGCGATGGGGCGGCCGGAGGGACCGGGTTGTTACTGCGCTGCCAACCAGATGTTGCGGGTGATCATCGACCGGCTGGGGCGGCAGTACGACTACGTGGTCATCGACAACGAGGCGGGGATGGAGCACCTCAGCCGTCGCACCACCCGCGATGTAGACGTTCTCCTCCTCGTGACCGACCCGACGATGCGAGGGCTGGTCGCGGTCGAGCAGATGGCGAGGATGGTGCCAGGGCTGGATATCGCTGTGAAGGAGATGTACCTGATCGTCAACCGGCTGCGGGGGGAACTTCCGCCCCCCTTAGCCGAGGCGGCGGAGCGGACCGGGCTGGAGTTGATCGGCACGGTGCCGGAGGACCCGGCGATGGCGGAGTTCGAGTTCACCGGCCGGCCGCTGGTGGAACTGCCAGCAGACTCGGCCGTGTATCAGGCGGTGAAAGGGATCGCTGAGCGGATAGTGGGTTGAAACGTCAGGCGTCAAACGTCAAGCGTCAAACGTC
>CAZOLN010000002.1:40687-53510 GCA_964580565.1 uncultured Anaerolineales bacterium | reverse complement strand
AACGTCAGGCGGCAAGCGTCAGGCGGCAGATGCCAAGTGGCGGACGGACAGGAGGAGCAAAAGATGTACATTATCGCTGAGAACATTCACATTATCTCCCCAAAGGTCAAGCAGGCGATCGCCGAGCGGGATGCCAAGTTCTTCCAGGACCTGGCGGTCCGTCTGGTCGACGCCGGTGCCAGCGCTATCGACCTGAACATCGGCCCCCAGAAGAAGGCCGGGCACGAGATCCTGCCTTGGCTGGTGGAGGTGGTCGAGCAGGTGGTGGACGTGCCGTTGGTGTTCGACACGACCAACCTGCGGGCGATCGAGGCGGCCTGCGAGACGGTGACCAAGGCGCAGCCGATCATCAATTCCACCGATGCGCGGCCGGAACGGCTGGAGACGGTGCCCGCCCTCGCCAAGAAGTACAACACCAAACTGATCGCCCTGACGATGGGGGAGGGGATGATCCCGGTCAGCGCGGACGAGCGGGTGAGCATCGCGCTGGAGCGGCTGATCCCGTATATGCTGGAGATCGATTTCCCCATCACCGACCTGATCATCGACCCGCTGGTGTTGACCGTCTCCGGCTGCCAGGAGTACTGCCCTGAGTGCATCGAGGCGGTGCGGATGCTCAAGTTCGCCTGGGACCCGCCGCCGTTGACCAACGCAGGGCTCTCCAACGTCTCCAACGCCGTCCCCCATCAGATGCGGCCGCTGTTGAACCGGGTGTACATGGTGATGTTGATGGCCGCGGGCCTGGATATGGCGATCGCCGACCCGCTGGACAAGGATCTGATGGAGTGGATCCGGGTCGTCGAGGAGCGGGACGACGGCACCCCGCTCAACCGGCTGATCCTCAAGTTGTACGACCGGGTGGCGGCGATGGAGGAACTGCAGCCTGAGGACGTCGATATGTCCGACCCGGAGCAGGAGGCCGTCTGGAAGACGGTGCAGGTGCTGTTGAACAAGGTGATCTACACGGACGCCTATCTCAAACTCTAGTTCACCGGAGGGAACGATGACCGCGACGTTAATTGACGGAAAGGCTACGGCTGCGCAGATCCACGAGGAGATCCGGGCCGAGGTCGAGCGGCTGAAGGCGGAGCACGGGATCGTCCCTGGCCTGGCGACGGTGCTCGTCGGCGAGAACCCCGCCTCCCAGTTCTACGTCCGCTCCAAGCGGAAGCGGTGCAGCGAGGTGGGCATTCGCTCCTTCGGCTACGAGTTGCCGGAGACGGCCACCCAGGAGGAGGTCGAGGGGCTGGTCGCCGAACTGAACGCGAACCCCGAGGTGCACGGCATCCTGGTCCAGTTGCCCCTCCCGAAGCACCTGGATGAGGAGCGGGTGCTGGCCGCGATCGGGATTGAGAAGGACGTCGACGGGTTCCACCCGGTAAACATCGGGCGACTGGCGATGAAGGGGCGCGAGCCGATGTTCGTCCCCTGTACACCGGCCGGCTGCATCGAGTTGCTCGACCGATACGGCATCGAGATCGAGGGCAAGGACGCAGTGGTGCTGGGCCGCAGCAACATCGTCGGTCTGCCGGTGGCGATGCTCCTCCTGCACCGGAACGCGACGGTGACCATCTGCCACTCCCGCACCCGCGACCTGGCGGAGGTCTGCCGCCGGGCGGACATCCTGATCGCCGCGGTTGGGCGTCCGAAGATGGTCAAGGCGGACTGGATCAAGCCGGGTGCGGCTGTCATCGACGTCGGGATCAACCGGGTGGAGGACCCGACCGCCAAGCGGGGATACCGCATCGTCGGCGACGTGGACTTCGAGGCGGCCAAGGAGGTGGCGGGCTACATCACGCCGGTGCCCGGTGGCGTCGGGCCGATGACCATCGCGATGCTCCTGAAGAACACCCTGACCTCGGCCAAGCGGGCCGCCGGCGTGTTGTAAGGGGTGGGAACCACGGAGACGCGGAGAGCACAGAGGGAACGCCGGGAGGAGGAGATTCTCTCAATAGAACTCTGTGTCCTCCGTGTCTCTGTGGTGAGGATTTACCTTGAAGGAGCGGTATGCGAACGACCATCTCGGCCGATAAGGTGCGCAGTGAGTTCGTCCGCGAGGTGGAGGAGATCAGCGGCGAGGACCTGCTGGCCTGCAATCAGTGCGGCAAGTGCAGCGCCGGGTGTCCCGTCGCCTCGGTGATGGACCTCCTGCCCAGTCAGGTCATCCGGATGGCCCAGTTGGGGATGGAGGAGGTGCTGGAGAGCCGGACCATCTGGATCTGCGCTTCCTGCCTCACGTGCGTCACCCGCTGTCCCAAAGGGGTGGACCTGCCGCGGCTGATGGAGGCGCTGCGGGAGATCGCGCTCCGGTCTGGGGTCACCGAGATCGATCTGAGCCAACTGCCGGAGGATCTGGTGGACGAACTCCCACAACTGGCGATCGTCGGCGGGTTCAGGAAGTACATCAAGTGATGCGGGATACGTGTGACGTATGACGCACCGCGTATCACGTGAGCCGTGAGCAAAATGAAAATCTCTTACTACCCAGGTTGCACGCTTTCCACAAAGGCAAAGGGGTACGACCGTTCCGGGCGGGCTGTGGCGGCGGCGTTGGGGATGGAGTTGGTGGAACTGCCGGATTGGCAGTGCTGCGGGGCGACCTTTCCCCTGGCGACCGACAACTCGATGGCCCTGATCGCTCCCACGCGCGTCCTCCACCAGGCCGAGGAGGCCGGAGACCAGGTGGCGGCCCTCTGCGCCATCTGTTACCACGTGCTGAAGCGGACCCAAACCGCCCTGGATCGGGACCCCGAGATGCTGGAGCGCATCAACTGGTTTATGGAGCAGGAGTACCGGGGTGAGGTCAAGGTCGTCCATTTCCTGGAACTTCTGCGGGACGGCCTGGGGTGGGAGGCCCTGGCCGAGCGGGTGACGCAGCCGCTGAAAGGGTTGCGCGCCGCGCCCTACTATGGCTGTCTTCTCCTCCGTCCCTACGACGAAATCCACCTGGACGACCCTGAGGACCCCGTCATCCTTCACGATCTGATCCGCGCGCTGGGGGCGGAGCCGGTGGACTTTCCCTTCAACATCGAGTGCTGCGGTTCCTACTTGACGGTGAAGGATCCTTCGATCTCCGCCGATCTGTCGCGGCAGATCGTCGCCTCAGCCCGCGAGCACGGGGCGGAGGTGATCGTCACCGCGTGTCCGCTGTGTCAGTTCAACCTGGACTACCCCCAGCGGGAATCGCTGGAGGGGATCCCTATCGTTTACTTCACCCAGTTGATGGCGGTAGCGCTGGGGCTTCCCGAGACGGATTGGGGGGTAGAGGATCTTTACGTTGACCCCAGGCCAGTGTTTCGGGAGATGGTAGCCGAGACCGTGAGGTGATACGTGCGATACAAACTGTTTATCCCTGGCCCTTGCGAAGTGGATGAAGAGGTGCTGGCGGCGATGGCGCAGCCTACGCCCCGGCACTATGGACCGGAGTGGATGAGGGTCTACCGGGAGGTGATGCACCTCCTGAAGCAGGTCTTTCAGACGCAGAACGACCTCTTCCTCATCCCAGGGGCGGGTTCGGCGGCGCTGGATATGGCGCTGGGGAGCCTCCTGCGGGAAGGGGAGACGGTCGTCGTAGGGAACAACGGCTTCTTCGGGGAGCGGCTGGGTGCCATCGCGCAGGCCCACGGCCTGCGGGTGGTCTGGTTGACCGCGCCGGAGGCGCGTCCCCTCGATCCCGACGACCTGCGGAAGGTGCTGGACCAGGAGCCGGAGGTCAAGGCCGTCGCCGTGGTCCATCACGAGACGGCGACCACGGTCCTCAACCCGCTGCGGGAACTGGCGGCGGTGGCTAACGAGCGAGGAGTGCCCATCATCGTGGACGCCATCTCCTCCTTGGGGGGCGTCCCGCTGCCGGTGGACGAGTGGAACATCGACGTCTGCGTGACGGTGGCCAACAAGTGCCTGGAGTGTCCGCCGGGGCTGGCGTTCGTCTCCGTCAGCCAGCGGGCCTGGGAGTGGGTGGACCGGGATCGGGGAGGGGCCCACGGTTGGTACCTCAACCTGCGTACGTGGCGGGAGTATGCGAGGAAGTGGTCCGACTGGCATCCGTACCCGGTCACGCTGCCGACCAACAACATCCTGGCCCTCCAGAACAGCCTGCAGCGGATCCTCGCCGAGGGCCTGGAGGCCCACTACGAGAGGTATCGCCGGGCAGCCCGAGCGGTCCGGCAGGGGCTGGGGGCCGTGGGGTTCGAGATGCTGGTGGAGGAGTCTTTCGCCTCTCCCATCGCCACGGCGGTGAAAGCGCGGCCGGAGTTTAAAGTAGATGAACTCGCCCACTACCTGGCTCAGGAGTACGGCATCCTCATCTCCGGAGGAATCGGCCCCCTGCGGGGGAAGATCTTCCGCGTGGGCCACATGGGCAAGGCGTCGACCCGGCCCTACCTGATGGAGTTCCTCTTCGCCGTGGAGGAGTTCCTGCGCGGGAAGGGGTTCGACGTCCGGCCGGGAGCTACTTTCGTCGGCCTGGCCCAGTAGGGATCTGAGACACACTGAGACCGATGGCAAGGATCGGCGTCTTCGTCTGTCACTGCGGGATCAACATCGCATCCACGGTGGACGTGCAGCGGGTGGCCGAGATCGTTGGGCAGGACCCGCACGTGGCCTTTGCGACCGACTACAAGTATATGTGTTCGGACCCCGGACAGCAGTTGATCCGCGAGGCCATCGTCGAGCACGACCTGGACGGCGTGATCGTCGCTGCGTGCTCGCCGGGGATGCACGAGAAGACGTTTCGCAACGCGGCGGCCTCCGCCGGGTTGAATCCCTACCGCTGCGAGATCGCCAACATCCGGGAGCAGTGTTCCTGGGTCCACCAGGAGGAGCCGGAGCAGGCGACCGAGAAGGCTATCGAGATCGTCCGGACGATGATCGAGAAGGTCCGGCGGGATGAGTCGCTGTACCCATCTCGGCTCCCGATCACTCGCCGGGCGCTGGTCATCGGTGGGGGTGTGGCGGGGATGGAGGCGGCCCTCACGCTGGCGAACGCGGGCTACCCGGTGGTGTTGGTGGAGCGGGAGGACCGCTTGGGCGGAAAGATGGCCCGCCTTTCCGGAACTTACCTCAACTTCGAGGCGGCTCCTGACCTCCTGGAGGGACGGATCGAGGCGGTGCTGCATCATCCCAACATCCGTGTCCTCCTCCGCAGCCAGGTGACCGGGCTGGAAGGGTACGTTGGCAACTTCAAGGTGCAGGTTTCAGGTTACAAGGTTTCAAGTGGCGGATCGGATGGCCCGGAACCTGAAACTCCGGAACCTGAAACCATCGAGGTGGGCGCGATCGTGGTGGCGACGGGGTGGGATCCCTACCCGCTGGACCGGCTGCCGGAGTACGGGGGCGGCGAGGTGCCGGACGTGGTCGACGGGCTGACCTTCGAGAGGATGCTGCGGGATGGGGAGATCCGCCGCCCGTCCGACGGCCGCGTTCCCCGTGAGGTGGTCTTCGTCCAGTGCGCTGGCTCCCGTGACCCGGAGCGAGGGGTCTCCTACTGCTCCAAGGTCTGCTGCATGTACGTCGCCAAGCAGGCGATGATGTACCGGCAGCGTGTACCGGAGGGGGAGGCGTACGTCTTCTACATCGACATCCGCTCCGCCGGTCGTGGGTACGACGAGTTCGTCCAGCAGGCGATGGAGCAGTACGACGTCCTCTACCTGCGGGGCAAGGTGAGCAAGATCTTCCGCCGGGGCGACAAGGTGGTGGTCTGGGGAGCCGACACCCTGGTCGGGCGCCCGGTCGAGGTGGAGGCCGACCTGGTCGTTCTGGCGACGCCGATGCTGCCCAGCCAGGAGGCTGTGTCGCTGGCTCAGACCCTTCACATTCAGACCAACGAGTACGGCTTCTACAACGAGGCCCATCCCAAACTGCGGCCGGTGGAGAGTCTGACGGCGGGCGTCTACCTGGCGGGGGTGGGGCAGGGGCCCAAGGACATCCCGGAGACGGTAGCCCAGGCCGGTGGGGCCGCGGCCAAGGTCCTGCAGCTCTTCGCCCAGGAGGCGATGGTGCAGGAGCCGACGGTGGCCTACGTCATCGAGGAACTCTGCGCCGCCTGTGGAGCCTGCGTCGCCGTTTGCCCCTACGGGGCACGGGAGATCCACCCGGTCCGGCGCATCGCCACCGTCAACGCAGCCCTCTGCCAGACCTGTGGGGCGTGTGTCGTGGCCTGCCCCAACAAGGCCAGCCGCATCCATAACTGGGAGCCCGAGCAGGTGCTGGCGATGGCGGACGTCTTGGTCCGCTGACTCGCTGATTCGCTGATTGGGTGACTGGGTGATTGGGTGATTGGGTGATTGGGGAGCGTGAGACCATCGAAGGGGGAAGGTTATGAACGAGAACGAGGAAATCTGGGAACAACTGGCTCGATACCGAAAGGTGAAGACGCTGCCGGACGGCTCTCGGCTGCTCCTGCGGCCCCTGCAGAAGGGGGACAAGCAGGCGTTGGTGGACCTCTTCGCCCGGGCGTCGCGGGAGGACCTGGAGTGGTATCGCATCGACGCAGCCGATCCCAAGGTGGTGGAAAGTTGGGTGGACCACCTCAACTACCGCTTGGTGTTCCCGCTGGTGGCGTTCGTGAACGACAAACTGATCGGTGAGGCGACGCTCCATTTCGGCGAGCACTACCACCGCCACCTGGCCTGGGTCCGCATCTTCCTCGACAAGAAGTATCGAGGTCAGGGCATCGGCACGCTGATGGTCCAGAGCCTCATCGAGATCGCTCGCCGGGTGGGCCTGCGCCAGTTGTACGGCGAGATCGTCACTACCCAGCCCCAGGTGATCCAGGGCTTCCTCGATATGGGGTTCCAGCACGAGGTCACGCTGCGGGATTACTTTATCACCAGCGAGGGAGAGACGCTGGATATGGCGATCGTGGTCCTTCGGCTGGTGGACGACACGGGCAAGTTCTAGCCCTCCCCTGCAGGAGCGAGGAGGAAGAGAATGGCGGTCGCCTACGAACCGGATCCTGCCTTTGGGTGGGCCGTCCAGGAGCGGAGCGGAGCCCCGATCCTTCGGTGCTATTTCTGTCAGAAGTGCACCGCAGGCTGTCCCGTCGCCTACGCGATGGACTACAAGCCGGCCCAGATCGTGCGGCTGGTCCAGTTGGGCCAGAAGGAGGCGGTCCTCTCCAGCACGG
The DNA here is from genome assembly GCA_964580565.1 of uncultured Anaerolineales bacterium. Lineage (GTDB taxonomy): Bacteria > Chloroflexota > Anaerolineae > B4-G1 > DUEL01 > DUEL01. The sequence continues at coordinate 46,384 of CAZOLN010000002.1, read as the reverse complement.
CCATCTGGCTCTGCGTGGGGTGCGAGACCTGCGGCACCCGTTGTCCCAACCAGATCCGCCTGGCCCCGATGTTCGACACGCTCCGGTACATGGCGTTGGAGGGGGGCTACAAGCCAGAACCGTCGGTCTACGCGCTCCATCGCTCCTTCCTGGATAGCATCCGCCTTTGGGGCCGGGTGCACGAGCTGAGCATGCTGATGGAGTACAAACTCCGCAGCCGCGACCTCTTCTCCGACCTGATGATGGGCATCGGCCTGATCCTCAAGGGGAAGATTTCCTTTATCCCCGAGCGGATCCGGGGACTGTCTCAGGTGCGAAAGTTGTATGAGACCGAGGCCTCGGAGGTGGAGCGGTGAAATTCGCGTACTATCCGGGATGCACCATCGGTACCACGGCCGTCGAGTTCGGACTCTCCACCGACGCGGTGTGTGAGGCGCTGGGGGTCGAACTGGTTGAACTGGAGGATTGGAACTGCTGCGGGGCCTCCTCCGCCCACAGCCTCGACCACGAACTCTCCCTCCGCCTGCCGGCGCGGAACGTGGCGTTGGCCCAGGGGACCGGGCTGGACATCGTGGCTCCGTGCCCTGCCTGCTACCAGCACGTCCTGGCTGCGGACATCAAACTGCGCGAGGATGAAACGTGGCGGCGGGAGATGGAGGAGATGCTGGGGTTCACCTACGACGGTCAGGGGCGAACCCGCCACCTCCTGGAAGTGCTCAGCACCTCCGAGATGATCGAGAAGGTCCGCCAGAGGACGACCCATCCCCTGGAGGGGCTGCGGGTGGTCTCCTACTACGGCTGCGTGCTGGTCCGCCCCCCGGAGATCACCGGCTGGGACGATCCGGAGCATCCGGTGCGGATGGACCTCTTGATGGAGGCCGTTGGGGCGGAGCCGGTGGACTGGTCCTACAAAGTGGACTGTTGCGGGGCCAGCCTGGCCCTCAGCCGGAGCGACGTGGTGGTCACTCTCTCTACCCGGCTGGCCGAAGCGGCCAAAGAGGCGGGGGCCGACGTGATCGCCTGCGCCTGCGGGATGTGCCAGATCAACCTGGATACCCGTCAGGCGTTGGAGGAAAAGGTGCCGGTTCTCTACTTCACCGAGTTGATGGGGATCGCTTTTGGCCTGCCAGGGGTGGAGAAGTGGTTGAAGAAGCACACGGTGGATCCACGACCGGTGCTGCGGGAGCGGGGGATCCTCCCTTGACGCTTCGTGTTTTGACGTTTGACGTCTGACGTTTGACGTTTCACGTTTGACGTTTCACGCTTGACGTTTCACGTTTCACATACACGTCCCGAGGGGAGCGCATGACCGAAAATAACGGCAATTCCCAGCGGAGTGATGCTGTCCTGATCGTGGGCGCAGGCATTGGGGGAATGCAGTCTGCGCTGCTGCTGGCCGAGGCCGGGCATAAGGTCTATTTGGTGGACAGCGCACCCGGCATCGGCGGGTCGTTGCACCTGTTGGACCTCACCTTCCCGACGGATTCCTGCGGGGTCTGCCACATGCTGCCGGGGCGGGCCGCCTACTGTCCCACCATCGAGTGCGACCTGCACCCCAACATCGAAATTATCCCTTACGCCGAGGTGGTGGGCCTGGAAGGGGAGCCCGGCGCGTTCACAGCCACGATCCGGCGCAAGCCCCGCTACGTCTCCGTCGAGAGGTGCATCGAGTGTGGCCTCTGCGCCGAGGTCTGCCCTGAGGAGCGACCGGATGTGGTTTCGGGCTATGACGTTTCAGGTTTCAAATGGAATGAACCTGAAACCTTGAACCTGAGACCTGAAACTCCCCGGAAGGCGATCTATCGCCCCCAACTCCGGGCCATCCCGCTGGCCTACGTCATCGACATGGACTACTGCACCCGCTGCGGCAAGTGCGTCGAGGTCTGCCCTACGGGGGCTATCGACCTGGGGATGGAGCCGGTCGAGGAGACGGTGCAGGTCGGGGCGGTGGTGCTGACCCCTGGTTTTGCGCCCTTCGACGCCCGGCGCAAGGGGGAGTTCGGCTTCGGCCACTACGACAACGTCCTCTCCAGCATCCAGTTTGAGCGGATGGTCAGTTTCGCCGGGCCGACGGGCGGCCGCATCCTCCGCCCCTCCGACGGCAAGAAGCCCCGTCGCATCGCCTTCATCCACTGCGTCGGCTCCCGCGACCTCTCGGTGGATCGGGGGTACTGCTCCTCCGTCTGCTGTATGTACACCGCTAAGCAGGTCCGGGTGGCGAAGCGGCTGGAGCCCGACCTGGAGATCACCGTCTTCCATATGGATATTCGGGCCCACGGGAAGGACTTCGACGAGTACTTCGACGAGGTGAAGGAATTGCCCGGTGTGACCTACCGGCGGAGCATGGTCTCCTCCGTCCATCAGTTCCAGCAGACCCGCGACCTTGTGGTGAACTACGTGGCGGAGGATGGAAGTGTGAAGGAGGAGACCTTCGATATGGTGGTGCTGGCGGTGGGATTCGGACCGCCGGAGGGGGCGCAGGCGCTGGCGGAGGCCGCCGGGATCGGTCTCAATCGCTACGGCTTCGGCCTCACCGACGCCGCCGCACCGACCCATACCACCCGGCCGGGGGTCTTCATCGCTGGTGCGTTCCGCGAGCCGAAGGACATCCCGGAGACGGTGGTGGAAGCCTCGGCGGCGGCGGCCGAGGCGGCCCGGCTTCTGCGCCGTCCGGGTCGGCCTGCCGAGGAGGCCGCCTCGGAGGAGCGGGACGTCACCTGGGAGTGGCCCCGTGTCGGCGTCTTCCTGTGCGACCACTACGGGGAGATCGGCCAGGTGGTGGACCTGGAGGGGGTGGCCGAGGCGGTCCGGCGCCTCCCCAACGTCGCCCTGGTCCAGGTGATGGGGAACGGCCTCGGCCCGGCGGCTCTGGAGGAGATCGCTCGCACTGTCCGAGAGGAGAATCTGAACCGGGTGGTCCTGGCCGGTTACACCGACCTGCGCCAGGAGGCCGCGTTCCGGGAGATGATGGCCGCGGCGGGGTTGAACTTCAACCTCCTGGAGCGGGTCAACCTGCGGAGCGAGGTGGCCGGGGCGCTGCCTGGAGACGGTCGGGTCGCCACGGAGAAGGCGAAGGCGCTGGTGGCGATGGCGGTGGCCGGGGCGCTCCGTCGGCAGCCCTTCCGCCCGCCCGAGGAGACGCTGGCCCAGCGGGTGCTGGTCATCGGCGGAGGGCTGGCCGGGCTGACCGCCGCCCTCACCCTGGCCGACCTGGGCCACTCGGTGGACCTGGTGGAGCGGTCGGACGCGCTGGGCGGCCAACTGCGCCAGGTGCACACGGTGTGGGGGGCGTCGACCTCGCCTGCGGAGATGCTGGCCTCGCTGATCGAGCGGGTGCGGAACCACCCCCAGGTCCGGCTGCGGATGCAGACCGAGGTGACAGCGGCTTCGGGACGGTTGGGGAGCTTCCGCGTCACGCTGACCCCTACCGAGGGCGAGCCCGAGGAGGAGGTGTACGGCGCGATCGTCGTCGCTACGGGTGGCCGGGAGGTGACCCCCACCGAGTACCTCTACGGGGAGGAGGAGCGGGTGGTCACCCAGCGACAACTTTCGGCGATGCTGGCGGAGGGGAAGGAGATCCCCGACGACGTGGTGATGATCCAGTGCGTGGGCTCCCGCGAGCCGGGCCGTCCCTACTGCAGCCGGATCTGCTGCACCCAGGCGGTGGTCAACGCGCTGGCGATCAAGGAGCGGAACCCCGATGCTCGCGTCACGATCCTCTTCCGGGAGGTGCGCACCTACGGTTTCCGGGAGGACGCCTATCGGGAGGCGCGGGAGAAGGGGGTGGTGTTCCTCCGGTACGAACTGGAGCACAAGCCGGAGGTGAGGGTTTCGGGTTCCAACCTGCAACCTGTAGAAGTGGTCGTGCGGGAGCCGATCTTGGGTGAGGAGGTCGTCATCCCGGCTGGGCTGGTGGTGCTCAGCGTGGGGATCGAGCCGAACGACAACCGGGCGTTGGCTGAGGCGTTGGGGTTGGAGGTGGACGATAACGGCTTCTTCCGGGAGGAGCATCCCAAGATGCGGCCGCTGGACTTCACGCAGCGGGGCATCTTCGTCTGCGGGCTGGCCCACTCGCCACGCCCGGCCGATGAGACGGTCCTGATGGCCCAGGGGGCGGCGATGCGGGCGGCGAGCCTCCTGGCGAAGGAGCGGCTGGTAGCCCAGCGGACGGTCGCCCAGGTGAACGTCCGGCTCTGCTCCGCCTGCGGGCTCTGTGTGGAGGCCTGCCCTTACGGCGCGCGGGTGCTGGAGCCAGGCGACCCCTACGCCGAGGTCGTCGAGGCCCTCTGCCAGGGGTGCGGTGTCTGCGTGGCGGTCTGCCCCAACGGGGCCTCCAGCCAGGTCGGCTTCGCGATGAAGCAGGTCTACGACGTGTTGGACGCAGCGCTGGGATAGAGGGGGATTGCGGATGGCATCGGCTAAACCGGCAGCACTGGTCATCGGCGCGGGGATCGCTGGCATTCAGGCGGCACTAGACCTGGCCGACGCCGGCTTCCCGGTCTACCTGGTCGAAAGGGAGCCCAGTGTTGGCGGGCGAATGTCCCAACTGGACAAAACCTTCCCCACGCTGGACTGCTCCTCCTGCATCCTTACCCCCAAGATGGTGGACGTGGGCCAGCACCCCAACATCGAGTTGATGACCTACTCCGAGGTCGTCGCCGTCGAAGGGGAGGTCGGATCGTTCCACGTCACTATTAAGAAGAAGCCCCGGTACGTGGAGGAGGACCTGTGCAAAGGGTGCGGGGCCTGCGCTGAGGCCTGCCGGATGCATGGCCGGGTGATCGATACCTTCAACCAGGGGCTGGGGAAACGGGCCGCGATCTACGTCCCCTTCCCTCAGGCGGTCCCGCTGGTGTACACGATCGATCCCAACGCCTGCATCTATCTCACGCGCGGGGTGTGCGGCAAGACGTTCAAGTGCAAGGATGCCTGCCCCGCCGACGCCATCAACTTCGACCAGAAGGAGCAGTTCGTTGAGGTGGACGTGGCAGCCATCATCGTCGCCACCGGCTTCGACCTGATCGATCCGCGGACCAAGCCGGAGTTCGGCTACGGGGTGTATCCCAACGTCCTCACCGGCCTGGAGTTCGAGCGGCTCTCCTCCGCCTCCGGCCCGACGGCGGGGAAGATCCTCCTCAACGGGAAGGAGCCGAAGGACGTGGTCTTCATCCACTGTGTCGGTTCCCGCGACCCGCACACCGGCGTGCCCTATTGCTCCCGCATCTGCTGCATGTACACCGCCAAGCACGCCCATCTGGTGCGGGATAAACTGCCCGACGCCCGGATCACCGTCTTCTACATCGACATGCGGGCCTTTGGCAAGGGGTATGAGGAGTTCTACGACCGGGTGAAGCACGAAGGGGTGATCTATCGACGCGGCGAGCCCTCCGAGGTCTTCAAGCGGGGGGACAAACTGGTGGTCCGTGCCGACGACACCCTGCTTCGGCGGACGGTGGAGGTGGAGGCGGACCTGGTGGTGCTGGCGACGGCGGTTGTGCCGCGGGCGGACACCGAGGCGGTGGCCCGATTGCTGGGGTTGGAGCGCACGCCCGACGGGTTCTTCAAAGAGGCGCATCCCAAGCACCGCCCGGTGGAGAGCACCCGGCCGGGGGTCTTCCTGGCCGGCTGCTGCCAGGGGCCGAAGGATATCCCGGACACGGTGGCCCAGGGAAAGGCGGCTGCAGCGGCAGCGATGGG
>CAZOLN010000002.1:24755-40587 GCA_964580565.1 uncultured Anaerolineales bacterium | reverse complement strand
GGAGGCGTAGATGCAAGCAGACATCCAGGAACTGGCCAAGGAACTCGGTCTCGGCCTTGACCTCCTCGGTTGCATCCAGTGCGGTAAGTGCACCGGCGGATGTCCGGTCTCCATCACCACCGCCCTCAACGTCCGCTTCCTGGTCTACGAGGCGCTGGTGGACGCTCTCCCTGATCTGGGAGGGATGGAGGAACTGTGGGACTGCACCTGTTGTTTCACCTGCGTGGAGAGGTGCCCCAAGGACGTGCGGCCGGCGGAGTTGATCATCAGCCTGCGGAGCCAGTTGGTGGAGAGCGGGAAGATCCCCGGCACCATCGGCGACGCGCTGATGTCCATCTTCCGCCAGGGGAACCCTCTGGGGTTCGCCCGGGAGGACCGAGCGGCCTGGGCCGAGGGGCTGGGGATCAAGAGCGCGCGGGAAGGGTGTGAGGTCCTCTGGTTCGTCGGCTGCGTGCCCTCCTACGATATGCGCTCCCAGGCGGTGGCGAAGGCGGCCGCCAAGGTCTTCCAGGCCGCCGGGGTGGACTTTGGCATCCTGGGCACGGAGGAGACCTGCTGCGGTAACGAGGTGCGCCGGGTGGGGGAGATGGGGCTCTTCGAGATGTTGGTCGAAGAGGGGAAGCCGCTCTTGGAAAGCGTCGATGCACCGACGATGGTCACCACCTCCCCCCACTGTTTTAACACCTTCAAGCACGAGTACAACCTGGAGGGGATGGAGGTCCTCCACTACACCCAATTCCTCGCCCGGCTGATCGAGGAGGGGAAACTGACCTTCTCCGGCAAGGTCGAGCGGGTGGTGACGTACCACGACCCCTGTTTCCTGGGCAAGCAGAACCACGTCTTCGACGAGCCGCGCGCGGTCCTCCAGGCGATTCCAGGTGTGAAGTTCGTGGAGATGGACCGCATTCGGGAACGGAGCCTCTGCTGCGAGGGCGGCGGCGGTCGGATGTGGTTCGAGGGGACCAACACGGAGGAGCGGCTCGCCTTCCAGCGGGTGCACGAGGCCGCGGAGACGGGGGCCGAGGTCCTGGCTGTGGCCTGCCCCTTCTGCATGTCGATGCTGGAGGACGCGGTCAAGGTGCAGGGGCTGGAGGATCGATTGAGGGTGATGGACATCCTGGAGTTGGTGGCGGAGGCGGTGTAGGTTTCGGGTTTCGGCGGTTCAGGTTTCGGGTTGGACCAACCTGAAACCTGGGGCCTGGAACCTGCGACCAGAGTTGGGGGAGTGTTTCTCGATGGCATCTCGACCTCGAATCGGCGTGTACATCTGTCACTGCGGCACCAACATCGCTGCCACGGTGGATGTGGAGGCGGTGACGGAGTTCGCCAAGAACCTGCCGGGCGTGGTGATCGCTCGACACTACACCTACATGTGCTCCGAACCAGGGCAGGCGCTCATCAAGGAGGATGCCCGGAAACTGGGTTTGAACCGAGTGGTGGTGGCCTCCTGTTCCCCTCGGATGCACGAGCCGACCTTCCGCGCGGCCTCTCAGGAGGGCGGGGTCAACCCCTACCAGTTCGAGATGGCCAACATCCGAGAACAGTGCTCCTGGGTCCATCACGATCGGGACGAGGCCACGGCGAAGGCCAAGGCCCTGGTCGTGGCGGCGGTGGCGAAGGCTGCCCGGCTGGAGCCGCTGGAGGACCGCGAGGTGGGGGTCACGCCTGGCGCGGTGGTCATCGGCGGCGGGGTGGCGGGGATGGTCGCCGCACTGGACGTGGCCGAGGCGGGCTTCCCGGCCTATATCGTCGAGAAGAGCGACCACCTGGGGGGCCACGTGGCCGACCTCAACCGCACCTTCCCCGATCTGGAGCCCGTCGCCGAGTGGTTGCCCGGCCTCATCGAACGGGTCCAGTCCCATCCCAACATCACCGTCTTCCTCAACGCCCAGGTCGCCGAGGTGGAGGGGTACGTGGGCAACTTTGAAGTGGCGGTTTCAGGTTGCAGGTTGGATGAACCTGAAACTTCAAACCTGGAACCTGAAACCCACTCCTTGCGGGTGGGCGCGATCATCGTCGCCACCGGTTACAAGGTGTTCGACCCCCACCGCAAGCCGGAGTTCGGTTACGGCCTCTATCCCCAGGTGATCACCACGCTGGAGATGGAGCGCCGCCTGGCGGAGGGCGATCTGGCGGTCGACGGAAAGGAGCCCGAGCACGTCGTCTTCATCAAATGCGTCGGCTCCCGCGACAAGCAGTTGGGTAACCCCTACTGCTCCCGGGTCTGCTGTATGATCAGCGCCAAGCAGGCCCAGTTGGTCCGCCAGGCGCTGCCCGATGCGCGGGTGACGGTGTTCTATATAGATGTGCGGACCTTCGGGAAGCGGGGGGAGGAGTTCTACGACGAGGCGCGCCGGTCGGGGGTTCGATACCGGCGGGGCAACGTCTCCGAGATCTACCGCCGGGGCGATCGGGTGGTGGTGCGGGTGGAAGACACGTTCCTGCGGCGCACCCTCGAGGTGGAGGCGGACCTGGTGGTGCTGGCGGTGGGGATGGAGGCCCGGCAGGACACCGACGAGATCGCCACGCTCCTGAAACTCCCCCGCTCGGCCGACGGCTTTTTCCTGGAGGCTCACCCCAAACTGAGGCCGGTGGATACGGCGATGGACGGCGTGTTCCTGGCCGGTTGTTGCCAGGGGCCGAAGGACATCCCGGACACCATCGCCCAGGCGCGGGCAGCGGCCGCCTCGGCGCTGATCCCGCTGTTGCGGGGTACCGTGCCGGTCATCTCTGAGACGGCGGTGGTGGACCCCGAACTGTGTGCCGGATGTGGGATGTGTGTGGAGGTCTGTCCCTTCGGCGCGCCCGCTCTCGACCCCCTGTGGGGCGTCTCTCGTGTCAACGCGGTGCTCTGTAAGGGGTGTGGCGCCTGCGCTGTCACCTGCCCCTCCAAGGCGATTCAGGTGCGGCACTTCCGGCCGGACCAGATCTTGGCGCAGGTGGACGTGCTGGCAGGGTGATGTGGTTTCAGGTTGCAAGGTTTCAGGTTTCAAGTGGGCCCAAAACCTGGAACCTGAAACTCAAGACCAAGTAATCCAAGGAGCGAAGGGATGAGCGATACCGACTTTGAACCCAGGATCGTCGCTTTCCTCTGTAACTGGTGCACATACACCGGCGCGGATCTGGCGGGTACCTCTCGGATCCAGTATCCGCCCAACGTCCGTATCATCCGGTTGATGTGCTCCGGATCGGTGGACCCTACCTACGTGCTTAAGGCGCTGCTGGACGGGGCGGACGGGGTGCTCATCGGTGGTTGCCACCCCGGCGACTGCCACTATCAGTCCGGCAACTACAAGGCTCGACGACGGATCATCGCCCTCAAGGAGATCCTCAAACAGGCCGGGATGGAGGAGGACCGGGTCTGGCTGCGCTGGATCTCCGCCTCCGAGGGCCAGCGGTTCGCCGACACGGTGAGGAAGATGACCGAGTTTCTCAAGGAGAAGGGGCCCAACCCGATGAAGCGGGAGTGGGCGGTGTGACAAGGTAGCCAGGCAACTAGGTGATTTAGGAGAGGGATTATGCAAGCACGGATACCAGTCGAGGGTGGCGATGTGGTGGCGGCGCTGCGGGGCTTCCTTCGGGATCTGCTGGAGAAGGAGGTCGTGGAGGCGGTGGTGGTGCCGATGGTGACCCCCTCCGGTGCGGTTACGCCCGCGCTGGTGGCCGATCCGGCCCTCCTGGACGCCGCCGACCCGTTGACCCCGGTGATGGGGTTGAACGCTGCCCGGGTGGTCGGCCCGGTGACGATCCGAGAGCCCAGAGGGAAGATCGCCGCCGTCCTTCGGCCTTGCGAGTACCGCGCGCTGATCGAGTTGGTCAAGCTCCAACAGGCCAGCCTGGACGATCTGGTGACGGTGGTGGTGGATTGTCCGGGGACCTACACGGTGCCGGATTACGAAACGATGCGCGCGAACGGCGGGGTGGATCGGGAAGCGCTCCTGGCAGGGGCTCGGACCGGCGAGGTGGCCCCGCAGGAGGGGTACGCGTTCCGCGACGCCTGCCAGATGTGCGAGCGGCCCCACGCCGAGGGGGGCGACGTGCAGGTGTGGCTGTTCGGCGCGGACCTGTCCGCGGGCATCCCCGTCTCCCTGCCCGACGACCTGGCCGAGCAGTTAGGGTTCTCTCCGGCGGAGGCCGACGGGCGGCGGGCGGAGGTGGTGGAGAAGGTCGTCTCCGCCCGTACCCAGGTGCGGGATGAGCGGTTCGCCGAGATCCGCCAGCGGCTGGAGGAAGAGGGCATCGAGGGGGTCTTCGCCGCCTGCATCCGCTGCCACAACTGTATGACCAACTGCCCCATCTGCTATTGCAAGACCTGCCTCTTCAAGAGCCCCATCTTCGAGCACGAGCCGATCCAGTACATGAACTGGGCGCGGCGAAAAGGGGCCTTTCGCCTCCCGGCCGACACGACGCTCTTCCACCTCACCCGGCTCAACCATATGGTCCTCTCCTGCATCGGCTGCGGCGTCTGCACCGACGCCTGCCCGGCGGATCTGCCGGTAGGCCGCGTCTTCCGGGCCGTCGGTCAGGAGGTCCAGGCCGTCTTCGACTACGTGCCGGGTCGGGACGTGGAGGAGCCTCTGCCGCTGATCACGTTCCGAGAGGATGAGTGGTCGGAGGTTGGAGAGGAAGAGTGAGGAGGGACAGGGTGAAAGGTGGCAAGGTGACGGGAGGGGGTGTCTACTGCGGCTCCCGGTCCCCTTGTCCCATTGATTCCCGGAGGTAGAGGGCATGACGACTGCGCAGACTTCTGAGGGTGAGGAACTGATCCCTGTCTATATAATGGGAAAATGCTATATGGTGCCTCCCTCGCTGACGATTATGAAAGCGATGGAGTGGGCGGGATATAAGTTGATCCGCGGCGTGGGCTGCCGGGGTGGGTTCTGCGGGGCCTGCGCGACCGCCTACCGGATCCAGGGCGACCCCAAACTCTACTTCGGCCTCGCCTGCCAGACGGTGGTCCAACCGGGGATGTACCTGGCCCAACTTCCCTTTTTCCCCGCCCGACGGGCCTCGTACGACATCACGAAGTTGGAACCGACGCCGACGACGTTGTTCTCCCTCTATCCGGAGCTTCTCCGCTGCCTGGGGTGCGGGGCGTGCACGAAGGCCTGCCCCCAGGAGATCGACGTGCGGGCCTATATGGCGGCTGGGATGCGGGGGGACATCGCTAAGGTTGCCGATCTTTCGTTTGACTGCATCATGTGTGGGCTCTGCGCGGCCCGCTGTCCGGCGGAGGAGGCTCAGTACAACATCGCTATCCTCGCCCGGCGCCTCTACGGCCGCTATCTGGCCCCCCGGTCGCAACACCTGCAGGATCGGCTGGAGGAGATCCGCGCCGGCAAGTTCGACGCCGAGATCGCCGAACTGAAGTCGCTGAGCGTGGAGGAACTGAAGGCCCGGTACGAGGCGCGGGACATCGAGCCGGCATAGGCGAGTTGTGAGTTCTGGAGGTGAATGAATGAGCGGTTATCCGCCTGAAATGCAGGAATCCATCCGCAAGGTCGAGGCCACCCGCGCCCGGCGGCTGAAGGAGACCTTCCCGGCTATGAGCATGGAGGAGCGGGACGAGATCCTCCACGGGTTCCATCCGGATTACAAGGAAGAGACCTTCCGGGCGATTCGGGTGGGGGTGAGCAAGGGGCAGAAGATGCCCATCGAGTTGGCGGATGTGGTTGAAGGGCGGCCCCACATCGGCCCCGATTTCGATCTGAGCGATCCGATGGCCGAAACGGACGTGTTGGTCATCGGTGGGGGCGGGGCGGGGGCGTCGGCGGCGCTGCTGGCCCAGGAGCACGGGGCCAAGGTGATCCTGGTGACCAAACTCCGCTTTGGCGACGCCAACACGATGATGGCCCAGGGCGGCATCCAGGCCGCCGATCGACCGGAGGATAGTCCCGCCATCCACTATTTGGACGTGATGGGCGGGGGCCATTTCACCAACGTCCCGGAGTTGGTGGAGGCCCTGGTGATGGACGCACCGTTCGTCATCAAGTGGCTGGAAGATCTCGGGGTGATGTTCGATAAGGAGCCCGACGGGACGATGGTGGAGCGGCACGGCGGCGGGACCAGTCGGAAGCGGATGCACTCCGCCCGCGACTACTCCGGTGCGGAGATCATGCGCACGCTGCGGGACGAGGTCCGCAACCGGGAGGAGGACATCACCGTGATCGAGTTTTCCCCGGCCGTCGAGTTGGTGCTGGACGACGAGGGCCGGGTCGCTGGGGCGGTGGTGATGAACCTGGAGACCGGTGTGTATGGGTTCATCAAGGCCAAGGCGGTGGTGCTGGCGACGGGCGGTGGCGGTCGGCTTCACTATCAGGGTTTCCCCACCACCAATCACTACGGTGCCACCGCCGACGGGGTGGTGCTGGCCTACCGGGCTGGCGCTCGGCTGGGGTACCTGGAATCGATGCAGTACCACCCCACCGGTGCGGCCTTCCCCGAGCAGATTGTGGGCCTCTTGGTGACCGAGAAGGTGCGGGGTCTGGGGGCCCAGCCGGTCAATAAGCACGGCGAGCAATTCGTCTACCCACTTGAGCCCCGCGATGTAGAGGCGGCGGCCTTTATTCGGGAATGCATCGAGCGTGATAACGGGATCGTCACGCCCACTGGGCAGGTGGGGGTGTGGCTCGATTCGCCGATGATCGACATCATCCACGGCCCCGGCACCATCGAGCGCAACCTCCCGGCGATGGTCCGTCAGTTCAAGCGGTTCGGCATCGACATCACCAAGGAGCCCATCCTGGTCTACCCGACCCTCCACTACCAGAACGGTGGGGTGCGCCTGAAGGCGGACTCCTCGTGTGACGTGCCTGGCCTCTTCATCGCTGGGGAGGTCAGCGGCGGGGTCCACGGGCACAACCGGCTGATGGGCAACTCCCTTCTGGAGATCACCGTCTTCGGGCGACGGGCCGGTCGGTCGGCGGCGGAGTTCGCCCATCAGGTCAAGCCGGGCAAACCTACCTTGGCCCACCTGGAGAAGTGGAACCGGGAGTTGGAGGAGGCGGGGGTGGATACCGGCGTCGTCTCCCCCATTCTCCTCCCCGACTACACGCGGCACGAGTGAGAATCTACCGCAGAGACGCAGAGCGCGGAGTTCCCCAGGGTTTCGGAAGGCCTCTCTGCGTCCCTGTGGTTTAGACCAATCTCAGGAGGCTATATGCCCAGGAACGATCAGAGCGTCGGGGCAGTGCTGGTCATCGGTGGCGGGGTCGGCGGGATGCGGGCCGCCATCGACCTCGCCGAGGCGGGATTGAAGGTCTATCTGGTCGAGAACATGCCCTGGGTCGGCGGGCGGGTGGCGCAGTTGGGGTATATGTTCCCTACCCACGACTGCGTTCTCTGTCGTGGCACCTCCGATCACGGCTACGGCTGCACGCGTCCGTCGATCTCCCCCGCTTTCCTCGACTTCAACCGTCACCCCAACATCGAGATCCTCACCAACACCGATCTGATCGGAGTTGCTGGCCGGGCGGGCGATTTCACCGTCACCGTTCGGCACAGGCCCACCTACGTGGATGCCGAACGGTGCGTCAACTGCGGCCTGTGCGCCGCTGTTTGCCCGGTGGAACTGCCCAGTCCCTTCGAGGAGGAACTGGCGGTGCGGAAGGCGGTTTACAAGATGGCCCCCCGCGCCCTGCCCGATTCGTACATCGTGGACAAGGTGCCCCGGTGCGATACCTGCCGCCGTTGCGAGGGGATCTGCCCCACCGGCGCGATCCATCTGGATGAGGAGCCCTATGAGAAAGATCTGCGCGTCGGGGCGATCATCCTCTCCGTGGGGTACGCCCTCTCCGACCCCAACGAGTACGGCGAACTCGGCTTCGGTCGCTATCCCAACGTCATCCACTCGATGCAGTATGAGCGGCTGGCCAGCCGGTCCGGCCCCACCGAGGGCATCGTCCGCCGCCCCTCCGACGGGAAACTGCCCAAACGGATTGCCTGGCTTCAGTGCATCGGCTCTCGGGATCAGAAGTACCCTTACTGTTCCTCGATCTGCTGCATGTACGCCACCAAGGAGGCGATGATCGCCAAGGAGCGCATCCCGGGGGTCCATTGCCAGATCTTCATGATGGACGAGCGGGCGTTCAACAAGGAGTTCAACGCCTACTACGAGCAGGCCCGTGAGAAGTACCAGGTGGAGTACACCCGCTGCCGGATCTCGGGGATCGGGGAGGATCCGGAGACGCACGATCTCATCCTTCGCTACCCCGACGAAGAGGGGCGGATGCGGGAGGATCGGTTCGACCTGGTGGTGCTCTCCGTGGGAGCCCGCCCTCCCGGCGGGTCGAAGGACCTGGCGGAGGTGCTCGGGATCGAGTTGAATCCCTACGGGTTCTGTGAGACGGACAAATTTGCCCCGCTGGAGACCAGCCGGCCCGGCATCTACGTCTGCGGCACGTTCCAGTCGCCGAAGGAGATCGCCGAGACGATCCTGGATGCGGCGGGCGCGGCGGGCGACTCGATGCGGTTGTTGCGGGAGCACCTGGGCGAGTATCCCTCCAGTCGGGAGTATCCTTTCCTCTGGAAGCCGGATCACCTGCCGCCGGAGCGGGATGTGGCCGGGGAGCCACCCCGGGTGGGGGTGTTCCTCTGCCGGTGTACGCCCACGCTGGACGGGACGGTGGACGTGGACGAGGTGGCCCGCTTTGCCCAGGCCCTGCCGGACGTGGTCCACGTGCAGCCGGTGGAGTACGGTTGCTTCGAAGATGGGCAGGCGGCGATCCGGCAGGCCATCGCCGAGCAGGGGCTCAACCGGGTGGTGGTTGCTGCGTGTAGCCATCGGACCCATGAGCCGTTGTTCCAGAAGGTGGTGCGGGAGGCGGGGCTGAACCCCTACCTCTTGGAGATGGTCAACGTCCGCGAGCACTGCGCCTGGTGCCATGTGGACGATCCGGAGGGGGCTACGCGGAAGGCGAAGGAACTGGTGCGGATGGCGGTGGCCCGCGCGCGGGTGGCGGAGCCGGTCCACAAACTGGCGGTGAAGCCGGTGGCCCGCGCGCTGGTGATCGGTGGTGGGGTCTCCGGGATGACCGCAGCCCTCACCATCGCCGACGCCGGGTACGGCGTGACCCTTGTAGAGCGGGAGCCTGAACTGGGTGGGAACCTGCGCCACGTCTATTACGTCGCCGAGGGGCAAAACCCCCAGCGGTTGCTGCGCGACCTGGTGAACCGGGTGGTCGGCCACGAGCGGATCCAGGTCCTCACCCGCACCGAACTGGTCTCCCACACGGGCCGGGTGGGGGATTTCCACTCCGTCCTGCGCACCGTCCGGTCGGACGGGGAGGTGGTGGAGACGGAGATCGCCCACGCGGTGACCATCGTCGCCACGGGGGGAGAGGAGTGGCGGGGTGAGGTCTTTATGTACGGGCGCGACCCCCGGGTCGTCACCTCAAGGGAATTGGAGGAGGCCGTCGTCCATCGGCCCGAGCGCATCGCCGACCTGCGCCAGGTGGTCTTCATCCAGTGTGTGCGGGTCCCCAACGGGGTGGAGTACTGCAGCCGGATCTGCTGCACCAGCACGATGAAGAACGCCATCCGGATCAAAATGCTCAATCCCTCGTGCCAGGTGGTGGTCCTCTACCGGGACATCATTACCTACGGGTTCCGGGAGGCCTTCTACACCGAAGCCCGACGGCGGGGGGTCATCTTCATGCGGTACGACGACGAGCACGAGCCGACCATCCGCAGCGTCGGGCCGCAGTTGGAACTGATCGCCTGGGACCCCACGCTTCGACGAGAGGTGCCTTTCTATCCCGATATGGTGGTCCTGAGCATGTCGATCCAGCCGTCGTCGGGGACGGAGGAACTGGCCCGCATCCTGGGGGTTCCGCTGTCCACAGAGGGCTTCTTCATGGAGGCCCACCTGAAGATGCGGCCGATGGACTTCACCGCAGAGGGCATCTTCGTCTGCGGGATGGCCCACTACCCCAAGTTCATCGACGAGTGCATCGCCAACGCGCAGGCCACGGCCGGGCGTGCGCTGACCTTCCTGGCGAAGGACCGCATCTACATCGGCGGCGTGGTGGCCGAGGTGGATCAGTCCAAGTGTGTGGGCTGCCTGACCTGCGTGCGCACCTGTCCCTTCCAGATCCCAAAGGTCCGTTACGAGGATATCGGCGTGGGCAGTATCAAGGGGGCGGCTTACATCGAGCCTGCCCTCTGCCAGGGGTGCGGGACGTGCGTGGCGGAGTGCCCGGCGAAGGCGATCCAGCTGGTGGCGTACAGGGATGAGCAGATCATGGCACAGCCGTTGGGGAGTTGGGTGGCTGGGTGATGGGGTGACTGGGAGGAGGAGGACGTGAGCGAGGAGCGAGGTAACGGGCACAAGGAGTTCACTCCGGAGATCACGGCGTTTACGTGTATCTACTGCGGGTACATGGCGGCCGATACAGCGGGTGCGCTGCGGATCAAGTACCCGGCCAACGTGAAACTGATCCGCCTGCCCTGTACGGGAAAGGTGGATGTGCGGTACATCCTGGAGGCCTTCGAGCAGGGGGCCGACGGTGTGTACGTCATCGCGTGTCCCATCGGGAACTGCCACCACGTCCATGGCAACGAGCGGGCTGTGGCGCGCGTGGAGTATGCCAAGAGGCTGCTGGATGAGATCGGGATCGGCGGCGAACGGCTGGACATCGTCTTCGTCTCCGGCGGGATGGGGGCGACGTTCGCCGAGGCGGCGAAACGGATGACGGAGAGGGTGCGGGAGTTGGGGCCGAATCCTTTGAAGGAGACGGGGTGATTGGGTGAGTTGGTGACTCGATGAGCGGATGATTGAAGGAGGGGTGCGATGTCTGGGCGGGAGGCGCAGGGGAACGGGAAGGTGATCGGCGCGGCGATGGTGGTCGGTGGGGGCATCGCCGGGATCCAGGCATCGTTGGACCTGGCGGAGGCCGGGTACAAGGTGTACCTGGTCGAGCGGGCGTCGGCCATCGGCGGGCACATGGCGCAGTTGGACAAGACCTTCCCCACCAACGACTGCGCGATGTGTATCCTCAGCCCCAAGTTGGTGGACGCCGGCCGCCACCGCAACATCGAACTGCTGGTGGACAGCGAGGTCGAAGGGGTGCGGGGTGAGGCGGGGCGCTTCACCGTCCGGGTCCGTACCCGGCCCCGCTACATCGACCTGGACAAGTGTACCGGCTGTGGTGAGTGTGCTACGGTCTGTCCCGTCATCATCCCCAGTCGGTTCGATGAGGGGATGGCGACCCAGCGGGCGGCCTACAAACTCTACCCCCAGGCGGTCCCCAACGCCTACGTCATCGAGAAGCGGGGCATCGCTCCCTGCCGCGACGCCTGCCCCGCCGGGCAGCGGGCCCAGGGGTACATCGCCCTCATCCGCGAGGGTCGCTACGAAGATGCGTTGCGGGTGATCAAAGAGGATAACCCCTTCCCCGGCATCTGCGGCCGCATCTGCAACCACCGGTGTGAGGACGCCTGCAACCGGGGGAAACTGGACGAGCCGGTCAACATCCGTGCCCTCAAGCGGTTCGTCACCGACAAGGTTTACGCCCAGCCTCGCGTGCCCCCGGAGCCCGCCGAACGGCGCTACCCGGAACGGATCGCCATCATCGGCGCCGGTCCCTGTGGCCTCACCGCCGCCCAGGACCTGTGCAAACTGGGGTACGGCGTCACCGTCTTTGAAGCGCTCCCCGTCGCGGGCGGGATGCTCCGGGTGGGGGTCCCCGAGTACCGGCTGCCCTCCTGGATCGTGGATCGGGAGGTGCAGGACATCGTGGACCTGGGGGTGGAACTGCGGCTGAACCACCGGGTAGACAACCTGGATGAGGTGTTCGCCGAGGGGTTCGACGCAGTGCTCATCGCCGTGGGGGCCCACGAGGGGATCCGGCTTCCCATCCCCGGATCGGATCTGGAGGGCGTGCTGCTCAACACCGCCTTCCTGCGGGACGTCCGGCTGGGGAACCCGCCGGAGTTGGGGAAGCGGGTGGCGGTGATCGGCGCGGGGGACGTGGCGATGGACGTGGCCCGGACCGCCCGGCGACTGGGTGCGGAGGTCCACGTCTACTACCGCCGTACCCGCGAGGAGGCGACGGCCGACCCGGAAGAAATGGAACGGGCGGAGGAGGAGGGAGTCATCTTCCACTTCCAGGTCACCCCCGTTGAGGTCGTCGGCGACGAGGAGGGCCGGGTGGTGGGGATGAAGTGCGTCCGTACCGAACCGGGGATGCCGGACGAGACGGGGCGGCGGCGGCCTGTCCCCGTCCCCGGCTCCGAGCACTTCGTCCCCTGCGACAACGTGATTTTCTCCGTGGGCCAGCGGGCCGGCCTGGCCTTCGTCCCGGAGAGCGCGGGCGTGGGGATCACGGAGAAGTCGACCATCGCGGTCAACCCCAACACCTTCGCCACCACCCGACCGGGGGTCTTCGCCGCGGGTGACGCCACCACCGGCACCGCCTTCGTCATCGAGGCGGTCGCCGCTGGGCACAAGGCGGCCGAGTCCATCCACCGCTACCTCCGGGGCGAGGAGTTGGAGCCGCCCCCCAAGCCGAAACTGCCGGTGGTGGAACTGACGCAGGCGGAGATCGAGGAGCGGGTGAGGCGGGGTGAGGTGAAGGTGCAGCCCCGCGTGCCGATGAGCGCGTTGCCGGTGGAGGAGCGGCTGTCCACTTTCGAGGAGGTGGTCGCCGGGTACACCGACGAGGAGGCCCAGGCCGAGGCAGCCCGGTGCCTGGCTTGCGGCATCTGCTCAGAGTGCCTCAGTTGCGTCTATGCCTGCCAGGCGGAGGCCATCGACCACGATATGGTGGAGCGGGTCCAGGAGGTCGAAGTTGGTGCCATCCTCCTCGCCCCCGGCTTCACCGCCTACGACGCCGCCCGGTCGGGCGAGTACGGCTGGGGGCGGTATCCCAACGTGGTCACCTCCATCCAGTTCGAGCGGCTGCTCAACGCCGCTGGCCCCACCCACGGCCATGTCCAGCGGCCGTCCGACGGCAAGACCCCCAAGCGGATCGCCTTCATCCAGTGCGTCGGCTCCCGGGATCAGAAGCACGATTACTGCTCCTCCGTCTGCTGTATGTACGCCCTGAAGGAGGCCATCCTCGCCATCGAACACGAACCGGACACCGAGGTCACGGTCTTCCTGATGGACATGCGGGCCTTCAGCAAGGGATATGCCGAGTATTTCCAGCGGGCCAAGGAGCGGTACGGGATCCGGTTCATCCGCTGCCGCGTCTCGGAGGTCAAGGAAGATCCTCACACCCACGACCTGATCCTCCGATATGTCGCTGATTCGCAGATTCAGGAGGAGTCGTTCGACCTGGTCGTGCTCTCGGTGGGGATGGAGGTGCCCGAGGCGGCGCGGGACCTGGGGCACCGGGTGGGGGTGGAGTTGGACGAATACGGCTTCTGCCAGACGGCCCCGTTCGCCCCGTTGGAGACGAGCAAGGAGGGGATCTTCGCGCTGGGGCCGTTCCGGGAGCCGAAGGACATCCCCGAATCGGTGGTGGAGGCCAGCGGGGCGGCCGGGCTGGCGGGGGCGTTGCTGGCCCCGGCCCGCTGGACCCGGACGGAGGAGGCGGTCTACCCGCCGGAGCGGGACGTGACGCAGGAGGAGCCGCGGGTCGGCGTCTTCGTCTGCCACTGCGGGACGAACATCGGCGGGTTCCTGGACGTGCCCGGGGTGGCGGAGTATGCAGCGACCCTCCCCGGCGTGGTCCACGCGGAGCACAATCTGTACACCTGCTCGCAGGACAGCATCCGGCACATCGTGGAGGTCATTCAGGAGCACAACCTGAACCGGGTGGTCGTCGCCGCCTGTACCCCCTTGACCCACGAGCCGCTCTTCCAGGATGCCATTCGCCAGGCGGGGTTGAACCCCAACCTGTTCGAGATGGCGAACATCCGCAACCAATGCTCCTGGGTCCATCCGGACAACTGGGATGCGGCGACGAAGAAGGCGAAGGACCTGGTGCGGATGGCGGTTGCCAAGGCGGTTCGGCTGGAGCCGCTGCGCAAGAGCCAGGTGCCGGTCCAGAAGGCGGCGTTGGTCATCGGCGGCGGGGCGGCGGGGATGAACGCGGCCCTGACGCTGGCGCAGCAGGGCTTCCCGGTCCATCTGGTGGAGCGGGAGGACCGGTTGGGCGGCAACCTCCTGCGCCTCCGCCACTCCCTGCAGGAGGCGACGGGGGCTGGGGACCGGATGTGGCTCGATCCCCGTGCCTATGCCGAGGAGTTGATCGCGCGGGTGGAGGCGGAGCCGCTGATCACCGTTCACCTGAACACGGAGGTGGTGGACACCAGCGGTTTCGTAGGGAATTTCACCTCTCGCCTTCGTGGGCCGGACGGGGAGTTCGAGGTCCGTCACGGGGTAGCGATCATCGCTACGGGCGGGGTGGAGTATCGGGGGCCGGAGTACGGCTATGGGACCGATCCGCGCATCCTCACCCAGCAGGAGTTCGAGCAGCGGCTGGCCGAGGGGAAGGACCTGCCGGATTCGGTGGTGATGATCCAGTGCGTCGGGCCGGCGGAGCGGTATTGCTCCCGCATCTGCTGCACCACCGCGCTCAAGAACGCCCTGATGCTCAAGCGACGCAACCCCAAGGCGCAGGTGACGGTCCTCTATCGGGATATGCGCACCTACGGCTTCAAGGAGCGCATCTACGAGGAGGCCCGACGGGCGGGAGTGGTGTTTATCCGGTACGATGATGAGCACAGGCCTGAAGTGGGAGTTTCGGGTTCTAACGTTTCAGGTTTCGAGTCGCGTGGGTCGGAGAACAATCCGGAACCCGAAACCCCGAAACCTGGAACCCTGAAAGTGAGGGTCTGGGAGCCGACGCTGGGCCGGGAGTTGATCCTGCAGCCGGACCTTTTGGTGTTGAGCATGCCCGTCGTGCCCTCGGAGGGGGCGAGGGAGTTGGCCGCGCGGCTGAAGTTGCCGGTGGATCTGGACGGGTTCTTCCTGGAGGCCCACGTGAAGCTACGGCCGGTGGACTTCCCCTCCGACGGCTTCTTCCTCGCCGGGATGGCGCACTATCCGAAGTTCCTGGGGGAGGCCATCGCGCAGGCGCAGGCGGCCGCGGCGCGGGCAGCGACGATCCTGAGCCGGGACTACCTGGAGGTGGGTGGCGTCGTGGCGCAGGTCGATCCCGAGAAGTGTGTCGGCTGCCTGACCTGCGTGCGCATCTGCCCCTACCACGTCCCGCAGATCCGCGCCGACCTGGTAGGGGTAGGGGGCATCGTCGGCGCGGCCTACATCGAGCCGGCCCAGTGCCACGGTTGCGGCGTCTGCGTAGGGGAATGCCCGGCCAAGGCGATCCAGTTGATGCACTATCGGGACGTGCAGATCGAGGCGAAAGTGGCTGCGATGATGCCAACGGCTGGGTAGTGGGCGATCGGGGTTTCAATCGTTGGTCGTCGGCGGGGGGGTGTTATGGAGAAACAGGGTACGTTTGAACCGAGCATCCTGGCTTTCTGCTGTCGCCATTGCGCCTATGCCGCCGCGGACCTGGCCGGGGCGATGCGGTTGCGGTATCCGCCGAGCATCCGCATCGTCGAGGTCCCCTGCTCCGGCCGGGTGGAGGTGGTGGAGATGCTCCACGCCTTCGAGCGCGGCGTCGACGGCCTGATGGTGGCCGGTTGACTGGAGGGCGAGTGCCATTACCTGGAAGGTAATGTCAACGCCAAACGGAGGGTGGAGTACGTGGCCGACCTGCTCGACCAGATCGGGCTGGGTCGGGAGCGCGTGCGAATGGTCAACCTCTCTTCGGCGATGGCGATCCAGTTTGCCGAGTCCGTCGAGGAGATGACGAAAAAGGTGCAGGAGTTAGGGCCGAATCCATTGCGTGATGTGTGATGCGTCAGGCGTCATACGTCA
>CAZOLN010000002.1:14532-24655 GCA_964580565.1 uncultured Anaerolineales bacterium | reverse complement strand
CGTCAGGCGTCATACGTCATTCGTCAGGCGTGATACTGTTGTACGGAGGAAGCGATGATTGTCGGTGAGCAGAAACCATTGGAAGAGATCATGGCATTGCTGGGCGATGCCCGGAAGGTGCTGGTGGTCGGCTGTGGCACCTGCGTGACCGTCTGCTTCGCCGGTGGCGAGAAGGAGGTCGGTGTCCTGGCCTCGGCGCTGCGGATGAGGAGCAAACTGGAGGGCCACCCGATGGAGGTGGACGAGGTCACGGTGCAGCGCCAGTGCGAGTGGGAGTACATCGACCCGCTGAAGCCGCGGCTGAAGGAGTACGACGTGATCCTCAGCCTGGCCTGCGGCATCGGGGTGCAGGCGATGAACGAGCGGTTCCCCGACGTGCTGACCCTGCCGGGCCTCAACACGACCTTCCTGGGGCTTCCCAAGGAGCAGGGGGTGTGGGAAGAGCGGTGCCAGGCCTGCGGCGACTGCATCCTGGGCCTCACCTTCGGCATCTGCCCGATCGCCCGCTGCTCCAAGCAGTTGCTCAACGGCCCCTGCGGTGGCTCCCAGAACGGCGTCTGCGAGGTGGATCCCGACATCCCCTGCGCCTGGCAACTGATCTGGGAGCGGGCGGTCGCTTTCGGGCAGGTGGAGCGGCTACTGGAGATCCAACCGCCGAAGAACTGGTCGGTGAGCCGGGATGGCGGCCCGCGCAAGATCGTGCGGGAAGACCTGCGGCTGACCCATACGGAGTGAGGTGGACCGATGGCTGAAGAGCGAACGAACGGCTACAAATCCGGCAGCAACCTGGAGAAGATCCTCCGTGCAGGGCACTTTGCAGTGACGGCGGAACTGGGCCCGCCCCAGAGCGCCGATCCTGAGGTCATCCGCCGTAAGGCCCGCCTCCTCAAGGGCGTGGTCGACGCGGTCAACATCACCGACAACCAGACCGCCATCGTCCGTATGTCCTCCATCGCCTCCGCCGTGCTGGCGATGCAGGAGGGGATCGAGCCCATCGTCCAGATGACCTGTCGGGATCGGAACCGGCTGGCGATCCAGGCCGATCTCCTGGGCGCCTCGGCCCTGGGGGTGCGCAACCTCCTGTGCCTGACCGGCGACCACCAGAGTTTCGGCAACCACCCGACTGCCAAGAACGTCCACGACCTGGATTCCATCCAGTTGATCCAGATGGTCAAGGAGATGCGGGACGAGGGCCGGTTCCAGTGCGGGGATGAGATCAAAGGAGTGGTGCCTCGGTTCCTCATCGGTGCGGCGATCAACCCCTTTGCCGACCCCTTCGAGTTCCGTCCCTACCGGCTGGCGAAGAAGATCGCCGCGGGGGTGGATTTCATCCAGACCCAGATCGTGTTGGATATGGACCGCTTCCGCGAGTTCATGAAGCGGGTGGTCGACATGGGGCTTCACGAGAAGGTCTATATTCTGGCCGGGATCGGCCCGCTCAAGTCCGCCGGCGCGGCCCGGTATATGCGGGACAAGGTCCCGGGGATGCGGGTGGCGGACGAGTACGTGGAGCGGATGCAGGCGGCGGTGAAGGGCATCCCCAAGGAGGAAAAGAAGGCCCGCCGCGAGGCCTGGCGGCAGGAGGGCATCCGCATCGCTATCGAGCAGATCCAGGAGATCAAGGAGATCGAAGGGGTGGCCGGGGTGCACATCATGGCCATCGAGTGGGAGGAGGCGGTGAAGCCCATCGTCGAAGGCGCAGGGCTGTTGCCGCGGCCGGAAGTGTAGCCTCAGATCTCGAATCTCGAATTTCGGATTGCGGATTGGGAGAGGAGTATGGCGACGAGAGAGCGAGTTGCGACAGAGACGCTGGCGGATATCGTTGAGGAGCATACAGGGTCGAACCCGTACCTTTGCTATCAGTGCGTGAAGTGCTCCAGCGGGTGCCCGGTGGCGGAGCATATGGACCTCCTGCCCCATCAGGTGATGCGGGCCATCCAGTTCGATGACGAGCGGGTCCTGGAGGCCAAAACCCCCTGGGTCTGTGCCGCCTGCGTCACATGCACCACCCGCTGCCCGCAGGGGATCGACGTCGCCGGGGTGATGGACACGCTGCGGATCGAGGCCCGTAGGCGAGGGATCAAGCCCCCGGTGCGGGAGGTGGAACTGTTCACCCAGATCTTCCTCCGCAGCATCGGGACGATGGGCCGTCTCTACGAGGCAGGGCTGATGGCGGCGATGAATATGCTCACCCTCCAGCCCCTCAAGGATATGGACCTGGGGATGGAGATGATCCTGAAGGGGAAAATCCGCCTCCTGCCGGAGTTCGTCCGGCCGCCCCGACGGGTCCGACAGGTAGAGGCAAAGCCCAACACCATCGGTTACTACCCTGGTTGCTCCCTGGAATCCACCGCCACCGAGTACGACCATACCTTCCGCGCCGTGTGCAAGGCCCTGGGGATCGAGTTGGTCGAGCCTCGCGGCTGGATCTGCTGCGGCTCCACCCCAGCCCATACCACCGATCCTGTGCTGGCCGGATATTATTCCATCCTCAACCTTTCCCTCGTAGAGCGGATGGGACTGCGGGAACTGGTCGCTCCCTGCCTGGGCTGCTATCAGCGGTTCCGCGCCGGCGCTTACGAGATGGAGCGGGATCCGGAACTGGCGGCCAAGGTCAACGAGCGGATCGGCTACGAGTACCGGGGGACGGTGCGGGTGATGCACGCGGTGGAGGCCCTGCTGGAGAAAGCGGGCAGGGACGGTATCCGAGAGCGGGTGCAGAAGCCGTTGAAAGGGCTGAAGGTAGCCTCCTACTACGGCTGCGCGACCACCCGTCCACCCAAGTACACCGGCGCGGAGAACCCGGAGAACCCCACCTGTATGGACGAGGTGATCGAGGCCCTGGGAGCGGAGCCCATCGACTGGTCGGCCAAGACCGACTGCTGTGGCTCCAGCCTGGGGATCACCCAAACGCCGCTGGCGCTGGAACTGTCCGCCAGGGTCCTGAGGAGCGCGAAGGCCTACGGGGCTGACCTCATCGTCACCGCCTGCCCGCTCTGCCAGGTGAACATCGAGGGCCGTCAGAAGCAGATGGACCTCGACTTCAAGATCCCGGTCCTCTACATCACGCAGCTGATGACGCTGGCCTTCGGCCTGGGGGAGAAGGCGGCGGAGTTGAACAAGAACGTGGTGGACCCCCGGCCGGTGCTGCGGGAGCGAGGGGTGCTGGAGTAGGCCGTTGTGGGCCCGGGTTGGGCGGGGTCGGGAAATGTGGTACAATCGGGGTGAATAGCGGGAGCGGCACCGGCCTGCTGTGGGGCGAGCGAATTCCGATCGAGTAGAGCGAGGAGAACCGTTGTGGCGACGTTACGAAAACTGGCGATCACCGGCAAGGGTGGGGTGGGGAAAACCACCCTTGCTGCGCTTTTGGCGCACATCTACGCTCGGCGAGGGCGAACCGTCATCGCTGTGGACGCCGACCCCGCCGGGGGGTTGGCGGGCGCGCTGGGCGTCCCCCCGGAGTTGGCGGAGAAACTGACCCCCATCGCCGAGATGGAGGATCTGATCTACGAGCGGACGGGCGCGAAACCGGGGTCCTACGGCGGCTTCTTCAGCCTGACCCCCCGTGTGGACGACATCCCCGATCGGTTCAGCGTCTCCCACGAAGGGGTGCGGCTGCTGAAGTTGGGGACCATCGAAGCGGGCGGTTCGGGCTGTATGTGCCCTGAGAGCGCGCTGTTGAAGGCCCTGGTGACCCACCTGCTGCTTTACCGGGACGAGATGATGATTATGGACATGGAGGCAGGGGTGGAGCACCTCGGCCGGGCCACCGCCCAGGCGGTGGACGTGATGCTGGTCGTGGTCGAGCCGGGGCGGCGGAGCCTGGAGGTGGCTGGCCTGATCCGCGAACTGGCCGAGGACCTGGGCCTGAAGCGGCTGTACGCCGTTGGCAACAAGGTCCGCTCGGAGCAGGACCGGGCGTTCATCGCCGAACGGAGCCCGGTGCCGGTCATCGGTTTTCTCTCCGCCAACCCTCGCATCATCGAGGCGGATCTGGAGGGGGTCGCTGTCTTCGAGGCTGCGCCGGAGGCCGTGGCGGAGGCGGAGGCCATCGTCGCGACGCTCGAGCAGGGGGAATAGGAACCGCAGAGGGTACAGGAGATCTCCACTGCTATGAACTCCGTCTCCTCTGTGTCCCTATGTGAGGAAGCATCGTAGGATGGGGAAGAGGGTCTTCGTTCTGGGCGCAATGATCCTCGCCGGGCTGCTGGCGGCGGGGGCGGTCCCGGCCCGGGCTGATCCCGACGTGCCTACGGCGGCTTACATCCCCGGCGTCGTCGGCCACCGGCAGATCCGCCCGCTCAGTTGTGAGGCCCGTTCGGCGGTGGATCTGGCCGCTTTCTGGGGCGTGGCGGTCCCGGAGGGAGCCTTCTTCGAAGCGTTGCCCAAATCCGACAACCCCTACGAGGGCTTCGTGGGGAACGTGGACGATCCGCCGGGGAGCCTGCCGCCTGGTGGATACGGGGTCTACGCTCGGCCCGTTGCCAACACGTTGCGTCGGTACGGCCTCGACGCCCGCGCCCACCGTTGGCTGGGGATGGAGCGGCTGCGGGCGGAGTTGGCCGCCGGCCGACCGGTCATCATCTGGGCGACCTATCGGATGCTCCGACCCGAGGTGGCGTCCTGGACCTCTGCCGACGGCTCCGTTTCCGTCATCGTCCAGTGGGAGCATACTTTCATCGCCGTCGGCTACGACGCGGTGGGGGTCTACCTGATCGATGCCTACGACGGGCAGACCCACTACTACGCCATCGATCAGTTCGTCCCGGCCTGGATGCAACTGAACGAGATGGCGGTGACCGTGGTCGGGCCGCTGATCTCGCCGGCCTATCCCTGGGGGGAGGTTTATCCGGACCGCTTTGGCGGGCCGTTTTGAGCCGTGTCTGATCACTTCGATCGAGGAGGAAGCGTGATGCGTGACCTGCACGAAGTTCAGAAGATGTTGGAGAAGGTCGGCATTCCGGGGCGGGATGCCTACGATCTGCCGGACAGCCCCAAGCGGTTTCCGGACGGGGCCCACTACCGGATGGAGATCTCCGGCGTGGAGCGGCCGCAGGTGCTGGAGGCCCTCATCGACGAGATGAACAAGCGGAAGATCCCCATCCATCGCCTCATCTCCACCGTGATGGGGTCCACGCTGCTGGACGACGCTGAGTTGCGGGACTTCGCCCAGATGGCGGCGGAGGCCAAACTGGAGGTCATCATCACGCCCGGTCCCCGCTCGGGGTGGGATGTCGGGCGGCAGTTGGTGACGCCGGAGGGGGGCCTCTCGGGCCTGCGGTACCGTGGTTCCGATCAGCTCTCCTTTGTCATCGCCGAGTACCTGCGCTGCATCGACCTGGGCTTCCGGGGCTTCCTCTGCATCGACGAGGGGCTGCTCTGGCTGGTCAACGAGTTGAAGAAGACTGGCGACATCCCGGAGGACGTGGTCTTCAAGGTCAGCATCTACGCGGGCCACGCCAACGCGGCGGGGGCGCGGGTGCTCCAGAGCCTGGGGGCCTCCACTTTCAACCCGCTGGGCGATCTCTCCCTGCCGCAACTGGCCTCCATCCGCCAGGCCATCGACATCCCAGTGGACCTGCACATCTATCTTTCCGACTCCTTCGGCGGCTTCAATCGGTTCTACGAGGGGGCGGAGATGGCCCGGGTCTGCGCGCCCTGCTATTTCAAGATCGAGCCGGGGGCGGCGCTGGCGGCGGGAGCGGGGGCCTGGTACAAGCCGTGGACCAGCCCCGATTTCCTGGCTTGGCAGGCGCGGGAGAAGGTCAAGTACGCCCAGATCATCCACGAACTGATCCAGGCCACCCATCCCCACCTGAAACTTTCGGAGCAAGGGCCGGAGGACCTGGCGATCCCGAAGCCGTAAGGATCACGAAACACGCAACACGTAGCAGAGAGCGTGTTGCGTGTTTCGTGTTGCGTGGGTACTGAAGGTCAGGAGCGCAAGATGGAAGATCTGGTTGAGCCCTTCGTCGAACTGGTCCGTCGGGCGGCGACGGATCTGCCAGCCGACGTCGAATCGGCGCTGCGGGCCGCCCGCGATCGGGAGGAGCCGGGATCGGCCGCCGCCGGTGCGCTGGAGGCGATCCTTCAGAACGTGGACCTGGCGCGGAAGCGGTCCACGCCGATCTGCCAGGACACCGGGGTGCCCATTTTCTACGTCTACTATCCGCAGGGGATGAGCCCCCGGGCGCTGCGGGCGCAGATCGAGCAGGCGGTAGCCGAGGCGACCCGTCGAGCCTACCTGCGTCCCAACGCGGTGGATCCCCTCACCGGTCGCAACAGCGGCAACAACCTGGGGCGAGGCTTCCCGTCCTTCCATTTCGAGGAGTGGGAGGAGGAGTTCCTTCGTGTAGACCTCCTGCTCAAGGGGGGTGGGAGCGAGAACGTGAGCGCCCAGTACAAGCTCCCCTACGGGCCGCTGAAGGCCGGGCGGGACCTGGAGGGGGTGCGGAAGGTGGTCCTGGACGCGGTGTATCAGGCGCAGGGGAAGGGGTGTGCGCCGGGCGTGCTGGGTGTGGCCGTCGGCGCCGACCGGGGGACCGGATACATCCACGCCAAGGAGCAACTCTTCCGTCCCCTGGACGACACCAACCCGGTGCCGGAGTTGGCCGCGCTGGAGCAGCGGCTGCTGAAGGAGGCCAACGAACTGTCCATCGGTCCGATGGGGTTCGGCGGGAAGACCACGCTGCTGGGCGTCAAGATCGGGACCTACCACCGTCTCCCGGCCTGCTACTTCGTCACGGTGGCCTACATGTGCTGGGCCTGCCGCCGGGCGAGGATGGAGGTTCGGGACGGCGAGGTCGTGTACGGTTGACCGCAGAGGGCGCGAGGGAACGGCGCTTTTGTGTCCTTAGCGACCTTTGCGGTTAGGTCTTAGGAGGCGGAGATGGCGACGTATGAGTTGAGGACGCCGATCTCGGAGGAGGCGATCCGTGCTCTCCACGTCGGCGACACGGTTTACCTCTCTGGCCTGATCGTCACCGGGCGGGACGCGGCTCACAAGTATATGATCGAAAACTTCATCCGGGCCGACTCGGTGCCGGAGGAGGAGCAGGCCCTTTACGGGGAACTCAAGCGGCTGTTGAACGGTGGCGTCATCTACCACTGCGGACCGGTGGTTCGCCAGCGAGAGGACGGGCGCTGGGAGTTCGTCGCTGCCGGGCCGACCACTTCCATCCGCGAGGAACCTTATGAGGCGGATGTGATCGCCCATTTTGGCCTGCGCGGCGTGATCGGCAAGGGGGGGATGGGGCCGCGGACGCTGCAGGCCTGCCAGGAGTACGGGGCGGTCTATTTCCACGCTGTGGGCGGCGCGGCCAGCCTGATCGCCGACTCCGTCAAGGAGGTGGTGGCGGTCCATAAAAAGGACGAGTTCGGCGTCCCCGAGGCCTTCTGGGTGATCCGTGTCGAGGGGTTCCCGGTGGTGGTGACGATGGACACTCACGGTCGGTCGATCCACGAGCAGGTGGAACAATCGTCGAAGGAGGCTCTGGGGCAACTGGTCGGCCTCACTGGGATTTGACAGGGTTGGAGGGATGGGTGTAATCCTTGCCATTCCCATCCCAATCGAGGTGAAGATCCGCCGCCCTTTCTGGACGGCGGATGCGTTTTCGGCTATGGGCGGGGTCGGTCGGCCGACCGGGCACCGCTAAAATCCTAGTTGTTGGAGGTTGCCGTGAGCGAACTGAGCGTCGTCGAACAATCTATGCTGTGGGGAGTCATCGTCGTCGCGTTCATCGGACTCCTCTATGCCCTCTGGCTCTGGCGGGACACGATCCGCCGGGACAAGGGCACCAAGGAGATGCAGGACGTGTGGGAGAGCATCCGCCTCGGCGCAGAGGCCTACCTGCGCCAGCAGCTGAGAACGATGCTCCCCATCCTCGGCCTGCTGGTGGTGCTGCTCTTCTTGAGCGTGTACGTCGTCACGCCGTCACAGGAGGCGCGCGATCTCTTCGGCGAACGGGCCCAGCTGTTCGTCGCCATAGGGCGGGCGGGGGCGTTCATCCTGGGCGCCGCCTTCTCCACCCTGGTCGGCCAGTTGGGGATGCGGGTCGCCATCGAAGGGAACGTGCGCGTGGCGGCCGAGGCAGCCCGGCACAACTACAACGGTGCCCTCACCGTCGCCTACAGGGCCGGTACCTTCACCGGGATGCTGACCGACGGCCTGGGGCTGTTGGGCGGGACGGCCATCTTCATGATCTTTGGCCGAGCCGCCCCCGACGCCCTGCTGGGCTTCGGCTTCGGCGGCACCCTGGTGGCCCTGTTCATGCGGATCGGCGGCGGGATCTACACCAAGGCGGCCGACGTCGGAGCCGACCTGGTGGGGAAAGTCGAGAAGGGGGTCCCGGAGGACGACCCGCGCAACGCTGCCGTGGTGGCCGACCTGGTGGGGGACAACGTGGGCGACTGCGCCGGCATGGCGGCGGACATCTTCGAATCCTACGAGGTCACCATCGTCTCCACGCTGATCCTGGGCATCGCGCTGTACCACGTGACCGGGGAGATCGTCTGGATCGTCTATCCCCTGGTCGTCCGCGCCATCGGCGTCATTTCCTCGATCCTCGGGACCTTCACCGTGCCCATCTGGGAGAACTTCCCGCTCAGGTTCCTCCGGGCCAGGGATGCCGAGGAGGCGATGTTCCGTTCCTACGAGGTCTCCAGCGTCAACACGGTCCTCTGGTCCTTCCTCTTCGCCTGGTGGTACGTGCACGACTGGCGGCTGGCCTTCCTCAACGCCGTCGGCGTGGGGCTGGCGGTGAGTTTCAACCCCATCACCTCCTACTTCACCTCCGCCAAGCGGAAGCCGGTCCAGGAGATCGTGGATGCCACCCGCACCGGGTCGGCGACGACGGTCCTCTCCGGTCTGGCAGTGGGGATGGAGACCAGCGTCTGGAGCGTGATCGTCATCGCCATGTCTCTGGGAGCGGCTTACCTGGTCTATCAGGGGCAGCCGCTTCATATGCTCTACGGCGTGGCGATGGTCGGCATCGGCATGCTTTCCCACACCGGCAACAACGTGGCGATGGACTCCTACGGGCCGATCGCCGACAACGCCAACGGCATCGCCGAGATGACCAAGATGGATCCCGAGGCGATGCACATTATGGCGGAGTTGGACTCCGTCGGGAACACGACGAAGGCGATCACGAAGCAGGTGGCCATCGCCTCCGCCGTCGTCGCGGCGACCAGCCTCTTCTTCTCCTTCGTCACCGACGTCTCATTGGTGCAGGCACGGATGGGGATCCCGGAGGAGTTGCAGTTGCTGAGCACCGGCATTCGGGTCTCCCTCCTGGAGGGGACCATCGGCTTCCTGCTGGGTGGGGCGTTGCCCTTCTTCTTCTCCGCCTTCGCGCTGCGGGCCGTCAGCCGGGGCGCCTCGCTGGTCGTGGAGGAGGTGCGGCGGCAGTTCCGCATCCCGGGTGTGATGGAGTGGAAGGTCAAGCCGGACTACGGCCGGGTGGTGGCGATCACCACGGCAGCCGCCCAGAAGGAGTTGGTCAGCCTGGTTGTCCTCTCGGTGGCCGTGCCGCTGCTGGTGGGGATCCTGTTCCAGGTGGAGGCGCTGGGTGCCTTCCTGGCCGGGGTGATCCTCACCGGGCAGTTGCTGGCGGTCTTCATGGCCATCGCCGGCGGCGCGCTGGACAACGCCAAGAAGTACATCGAGGACGGGCACCTGGGCGGCAAGGGGTCCGAAGCGCATAAGGCGGGCGTGGTCGGAGACACCGTAGGCGACCCGTTGAAGGACACGGCGGGCCCTGCCCTCAACCCGATGATCAAGGTGGTCAACCTGATCAGCCTCCTGGCCGCCCCCATCCTGGTCCAGTACCAGGATCGCACAGCGGCCCTGGTGGTGGCCGGGGTGGTCCTCTTCCTGCTGCTCTACTGGGCGGTGCGCCGGAGCAAGCGGGAGATCGAAGTGCCTGGCAGCGAGGCGTAACCCTTCGCTGGAAAGGAGGGGAGGCGCGGTGGAGCAACGCCGCGCCTCCTGTTTTTTTCTCTGACATGCTTGACAATCCGTTGGAACCCGTTACAATCCCGGTGCACCGTTGGTCCTGGGAGAGCGGGTGGGGAGAATGTGGAGAGGGGAGGAGATAAGGTATCGGCCGATCGGAGTGATCCG
>CAZOLN010000002.1:0-14432 GCA_964580565.1 uncultured Anaerolineales bacterium | reverse complement strand
TACCCAGTATAACCGTTGGCGCGGCGTGGGGATGGCTGGGCCAACGGTCGTGGTTCTGAGCGAAGAGCGGGGGAGGAGGGCCTTCCCCGCTCCATCGTGGTAAAATGACGGGAGGAGGAAAGGTCGCCGTTGATGGGTGAATGGCTGACGCGGTGGGGACCTCTGCTCTGGTTCATACATGGGACGGCGTTCTTCTATCTGAGTACGGTGTTGTGGGTGCTGGCCCCCAGGGCGGTGCGGCTGGAGATCGCCCGACGGCTCCCCCTGCTGGCGGTCTTCGGCGTGGCCGAGGCGCTGCTCGCCTGGGAGGTCGCGTTGGCTCCTGCGCTGGGTTTCCGGACCCTCCTGGCCCCCCTGGCCCGGCTGCTCGTCGTGGGGATTGGATACAGTGCGCTGCTGACCTTCGGCGCGCTCTCCCCGCTGCCGACGGGCAGACAGCCGGCGTGGCGGAGGTACCTGGCTTCCCTGATCCCCCTGAGCTGGACCCTGGGCGTGATCGGGTTTCTGGCGGAGGGGGTCCCTGTGGAAAAGGTGGCCGCCGGGGCGGAGATCTTCGCGCGATATGGGATGGCGATGCCGGGCGGGATCCTGGCCGGGCTGGGGTTTCGTGAGCAGGCTCTCCAGACCTCCGAGCCGCGCCTGCCCGCCTCGGTCAAGGTCCCCCTCCAGGTGGCGGGGTGGTCTCTGGGGGGATTGGGCCTCCTCTTCGGCCTGCAGGCCGTGGTCGATCCGCTGGGCTTCTGGTTCTCTCCTCTCTACGCTCTGTGCGGCCTTGGCATCACCTGGGGGATGGTCCGGACCGTGAACCTGGTCCAGTTGGAGATCGAGCGGTGGATCGAGGGGGTCGAGCAGACGCAGGCGTTGATGGCGGATCGGGAACGGATCAGCCGCGAACTGCACGACGGGATTATCCAGTCGATCTACGCTGCGGGCCTGATGCTGGAGGGGGTGATGCAGATGATCCCGGAGGACCCCGCCGCCGCGCAGACGCAACTGTCCCACGCAATGGTGAGCCTGAACCAGACCATCCAGGACATCCGACGGTACATCTTCAACCTGCGCGGGGGGATGCCGGAAGCCGACCTGCAGGAAGGGCTCGAGGCGATGCTCCAGGACTTCCGGGTCAACACGCTCTTGGAGACGAAACTGGTGATCGAAGGAGAGGAGCCCCGCCCCCTCGGGGCGGAGGAGCGAGGCCACATCTTCCAGATCGTCCGCGAGGCTTTGAGCAACGTCGCCCGTCATGCCCAGGCGCGCAGCGTCGAGGTCCGTCTTTCCTTTGGAGAGGATGCCCTGTGCCTTTGCATCGCGGACGACGGGATAGGATTGAGCACCACCGCGATCCGAGGCGGGCAGGGGTTGCGCAACATACGGGAGCGGGCCCGCCTCCTCGGGGGCACGCTGGATATCGACAGCGCCCCCGGCAAGGGGGTCACGGTGACGCTGACGGTTCCGTATTGAATGGAAACCACAGGGGCGCGGAGGACGCAGAGTTTCCCCTGGAGATCCTCGGCGTTTGTGCTTCCGCGATGTTGACGATGGAGGTTGGAGTGACGACCGCACCGGTGCCCGCCTTGCGCATCCTCGGGGTTCCGATCCACGATGTCACCTACGACGAGGCGCTGGAATGGATGGGCCGGTGGATCGCCGAGGGCGGCCCCCACCAGATCGCCACCGTGAACCCGGAGTTTGTGATGGCTGCCCGGCGGGATGCGGCCTTCCGTGCCGTGCTGGAGCGGGCCCACCTCTGCCTGCCCGATGGGGTGGGGATCACCCTTGCGGCCCGCCACCTGGGCCGTCCCCTGCGGCAGCGGGTGGCCGGGGTGGATCTGGTGGAGGCGATCGCGGCGCGGGCGGCCCGAGAGGGGTGGCGTCTGTTTCTGCTGGGGGCTGCGCCGGGCGTAGCCGAGCGGGCGGCGGCGGTGCTCCGTGCCCGCTACGGGGGGGTAAAGATCGTCGGGACCTATGCTGGAAGCCCCAGGCCGGAGGAGGAGGGGGAGATCGTTCAACGGGTGCGGGAGGCTGGGGCGGACGTGCTCCTGGTTGCCTACGGGGCGCCAGCGCAGGACCTGTGGATCGGGCGCAACCTGGCCCGCACCGGCGCCGCGGTGGGGATCGGCGTCGGCGGGGCCTTCGATTACCTTGCCGGGATCGTCCCCCGCGCCCCCGCATGGATCCGTCGGATCGGCTTCGAGTGGCTCTATCGGCTCGTTCGCCAGCCCTGGCGGTGGCGGCGGCAATTGGCCCTCCCTCAGTTCGCTCTCCTGGTCCTCCTCCGTCGCGGTTAGCCTTTTTCCTTTGTTCCGAAACGGTTACGAGTCGGTTGCGGTTCCTCTGTAACCGTTGACAGGTATTTGGCTCATTGGTTATACTGATTGCTGGAGAGGCTGTGAGAGGAAGCGGGGAAGCGGGGAGGCAAAGGGCGGTGGTCGGCATGCGGCGCGTTCTGTGGGGGATGTGGGTGATCCTCCTCGGGTTGGCCCTTCTGTTAGGGGGGCGACGGTCCAGCCTCGCCGGGCCGGTAGAGGTCACTCCGCTCCCTCCAGTTGCCCAGCCGGACGGTCGGGCGGGGACCTGTTATTCGTTTTACGATCCCCCGGAGCGGCCTTATCTCTCGTTGGCCCTGGATGCGGGCTCCCGTTGGGACCGGTTCGACTTCATCTGGCCGAACATCGAGCCGTCCAATGACGCCTGGGACTTCTCCGCCTACGATGGCCTGGTGAACGATTTGCACGCAGCGGGGATGAACATCGTCGGGATCCTGCTGTGGACGCCGGAGTGGGCTCTGCCGGCGGACGCTCAGGTGCAGGGGGAGGCCGTCTTTCGCACGGCTAGACCTCCTCGGAGATGGCCCGCACCGATGTCCTCCGCCGACGTGTCCTTCCAATCGACCAACCCTGCTTCCGATCCCCCCGATGGCCTCCACCTCCCGTGGAACGATCCGAACAATCACTGGGGGAATTTCGTCTACACCGTTGTCTCCCGCTACGGCGATCGGGTGAAATACTGGGAGATGTGGAACGAGCCCGACCTTTCGTACTTTTGGAGCGGCACATCGGTCGATTATGCCCAACTCCTCAAGGTGGGGTATCAGGCCACCAAGGCGGCCTGTCCGGACTGCACGGTGCTCTTCGGAGGGTTGCATTTTTGGGCGAACCCCTATTTTTATCGGTGGGTGTTGAACGTCCTCAACGACGACCCGGCGGCGGCGGAGAACAACTACTTCTTCGATGTGATGTCCCTCCACACCTACAGCCGGTCGTGGGACGCCTACTGGCTGGTGGAGACCGTCCGGGACGGGATGCTGGATTTCGTGCCGGAGCACCCGATCTGGCTGACGGAGGTGGGGATACCGGTGTGGGATGATGACAGTGTGGATCCTGATCCCACCCCCTATATCTGGGCGGCTACGCAGGACGAGGCAGCGGCCTATGTGATCCAGACGTATGCCAACGCCTGGGCCGCTCACGTCGAGCGGTATTTCTATTTCCGTACCCACGATGCCGATATGGCGGAGTACTACGGCCTGATCCGCAATGACCTCTCTCTCCGGCCTGCCTACGTCGCTTACCAGGTGGCGACCACCTATATGGTCTCCCCGACGATGGTGACCAACTGGAACTACTCCAACGGCGTGCGGCGGGTGACGTTGTGGGGCACGCCACGCGGTAAGGTCAGCGTTCTCTGGAACAGGGTCCCCACCTCGACGGTCTTCTACTATCCGGCGACCCTGCCCACGGCCACCCTGGTCGACCGCTGGGGGAACCGTCAGACGATCACAGCGGTAGATGGGGCGTATCCCCTCTATCTGCCCGGCGCTACGGCGAAGAACTACGGGGTCGCGCCGGACGACTATCTGGTCGGAGGGGAGCCGTATCTGGTGATCGAGGCCGACACCGTTCCGCCCACGGCAACGGTCCGCTCCATCTCCTACGTCTCCCCCGTTACCCTCACCGTTTCCTGGGAGGGGAGCGACGATGCGGCGGGGATCTGGCTGTACGATGTCCAGGTGCAGGAGGGGACCGGCGGGGCTTGGGAGGACTGGTTGCGGATGACGGTTGCCAGGTCGGCGGATTATGCTCGGGAGCAAAGCGACGTGGAGTACTGCTTCCGCGTGCGCGCCTGGGACAAGGCTGGCAATCGTGGCGCATGGTCCGCACCGATGTGTGCAGCGCCGGAGCGGGACGTCCTTCTCGACCTGCGGTCCGTCTTTGGGGATCAGAACGGGAACGGGGTGCAGGACGGGGAAGAGGTGACCCTCACGGCCCGCCTGGCGCTGGCGGGTGGGGGGAATGTGCTCACATCCACGGTCAGCGCGTCTTGGAGGTTCTCCATTACTCTGATGGCGGGGGACTACACCCTCGCCGTCGTGCCCGTGGGGTGGCCCTCTCCCCCGCCCGGCTGGCTCCCTCGCTATCTGGTGGTGACCGTCGAGCCGGGGGAGGGGCTGCAGGCGGTTGGGCCGCTGGACGTGGGGCTACCCCCTCACAACGAGAGCCTCTTCCTCCCCTTGGTTTCCCGCGACGGATGAGAGAGGCGGGTCAGGGGTGAACCCCCGCCGGCCCGGCGGAGGGCTGGGGGCGGAGCCGCTCGCGGCGGTGCCGCAGGATCAGGGCGACCACGCCGGCCAGGGATAGCACGGATCCCAAGGCGGCAGCCCCGATGACCAGGCCTCGGTGGAGACGCTGGGTTGCGCCCCGGCGGCGTCGGGCGGCTTCGACCAGTTCTTTCCCCAGGCTTTGGACAAAGGCTGCCGGAGGCTCCACCGGGACCAGCGTCTTTTTGACCCGCTCGGCCACCTCCATCAATGGGCCCAGATAGGCCATCTCCTCGGGGGTCAGATCCGGGGAGGGGGCCGATGGATCGTTAAGCCGGTCCGCGTGGGCGGCTAGGACCTCAATCGCTCTTCTTTCCTCCATCACTCTTGCTTCCTGTTTCCTACTTCCTGCTTCTTGCTTCTTGTCGCCTCTCGCTTCGCCTCTTCAGAGAGTTCCTCCCGCAACGCCACCAGCGTGCGGTGGTAAAGGGCCTTGATGGCTCCCTCGGTCCTCCCCATCACCTCGGCGATCTCGGCGTTGGACATCCCCTCTACGAACTTCAGGATCAACAACTGTTGGCGATCCGGTGCCAGGCGGCGGATGGCCCGCAGCAGTTCTTCCGTCTCCTCCCGCGCTTCGGCGACGGCGTGGGGGTCCCGCTCCTCCTCGCTGGACACCGTGACCGATTCCAGGGGGACCACCGGCCGTCGCTGGCGATCCCGCATCCAGTTGACCACCACGTTGTGGGCGATGCGGTACAGCCAGGCGGTGAACGGTGCTCCCCGATCCACGTAGTGGGGGAACCGCCGCAGTGCCCGATAGAAGGTCCGCGCTGTCAGGTCCTCGGCATCCTCGTGATTACCGGTCCGATAGTAAAGATACCGGTAGATCTGTGAGACGTACCGTCGGTAGAGGATGCCGAATGCCTCCGGGTCCTTCTTCGCTCTGGCGATGAGAGCTGCGTCGCTTTCGTTTTCCACGCCGTCTACCTCTCCATTACAGAGGCGCATCGGCGTTCACAGATAAGAACACCGGTGCACATAAAACGTTGCGCGGTCAGGCGGATTCTCGGTCGGTGCGGAGCACGGCCTGTACCTCCGGGCGGCTCAGGAAGCGCTGGCGGAGCCGGGGGTCTGGGAGTGCGTCTGCCGTCTCGCGGATGAAATCGGCGGCGATCTGCCGGTGGAGGTCGGCGACCTGGGGGTCGTCGGTGGCGCGCCCCAGGATGGCGTGTAACTGCCACAGCAGGGTGCGGCTGGGCAGCGCGTGAGCGTTGGCGAGGGCCTCCTGGAGGACCGCGCAGGCGGTGGCCCGTTCCCCCCGGGCCAGGAAGACCCGTCCCTGGATGGAACGGGCGCGGGCGAGGTGGAGTTCGCTACGGATCGCCCGGGCCTCCGCCTCCAGTTCGGAGGCCAGCGCGGCTGCCTGTTCCACCTGCCCCTGGCGGAGGCGGGCGTCGGCAAGGCTGTAGAGGGCCTGGAGGACCACGTCCTTATCCCCCAGCGCCCTGGCGCGGGCGAGGGCCTCCTCCAGGTGGGCCATCGCCTCGCTGTAGCGACCGAGGAGCAGGAAGTCCACTCCCAGGTTGCGGATCACGTCGACCTCGATCCGCTCCGCGCCAGCGTCGGAAGCGATGGTTCGTGCCTCCTCGTGGTAACGGAGGGCGGTCTCCAGATCGAAAAGTTCCTGGTGTAGTTCGCCCAGGTTGTCCAGCACCGCGGCCGTCCGGTGGGCCTCCTTGAGGGTTCGGAAGCAGTCCAGTGCGTCCTCGTAGGCCTGGAGCGCCTGATCCAGGCGGCCGGAGTAAGTGTAGGCGATGCCCAGGTTGATCAGCGTACGCCCCATTTCGTACACATCCGGCTGATGCTGAAGCGCGGTGCGGGCTCGGGTCAGGGTCTCGATGGCCTCCTCCACTCGGCCTTGCTTCCAGAAAAGGGTGCCCAGGCCGATCCAGCCCCGGATACGGCAGGCGATGTCGTCCTCGTTTTCCGCCTCCCGCAGCGCCTGGAGGTAGGCCTCCTCGGCCATAAGGTAGTTCCCGCTTCCCGTGTGGCAATCGGCGATGCCCACCAGAGCCTCGCTGCGTTGTTGGGGATCGGCGGCTTCCTGGCGGACGATTTGGAAGTCGGAGATGGCGGCGTATTCGCCCAACATCGTACGCG
Organism: uncultured Anaerolineales bacterium; assembly: GCA_964580565.1. Taxonomy (GTDB): domain Bacteria; phylum Chloroflexota; class Anaerolineae; order B4-G1; family DUEL01; genus DUEL01. Next base: position 7,732 of record CAZOLN010000002.1, on the reverse strand, counting down.
CCCGTCCCCGCTCCAGCAGGAGGGAGTATCGGACGTAGTCCCTCTGCTCGGAGGACGGGAGGGCGTCCAGCAGTTCGAGGCCCTTCTCCGCGAGGCGGATGGCCTCTCTGTACCGACCGCCGATCAGGGCGGCGTGGGCCTCCCGGTGGATCTGAATCGCCTGGTCCAGCATCGGTCCTCGGTTTCGATCCCGTAGATCTCCGGATGATCTCCGGTTTTGAATTATAACCTTGGTGGTCTGCCCCGTCAATCGGAGCCGGAAGAGGCCTAGGGCTATCGCATTTTCTGGGGAGCAAGTGATCGGGTGAGGGATATGAAAACGCCGGGGCTCCTATCGACCGCCCCGGCAAAAGAAAGTACCCCCGCCGCGACTCGAACGCGGGCCGCCGGCTCCGGAGGCCGGTGCTCTATCCAACTGAGCTACGGGGGCACGCGCCCTGTTTATACCACAAGTTTCGACCTTTGTCAAAGGCAAGGGGATGTGCTACACTCAATAGCACCACGGAGTCACAGAGAACGCGGAGGAAGAATCTGAAGACCTCTGTGCCCTCCGTGTCTCTGTGGTGAAAGACAGACTGCAGGAGGAACGATGGGTACGTTGCTTTTGAGACACGCCGAGTTGCTGGTGACGATGGACGACGACGATCGGCGGATCCCCGATGGGGGGCTCTTCGTCCGAGACGGGGTCATCGAGCGGGTCGGTCCCACGGTGGACCTGCCCTCCGAGGCCGACGAGGTGATCGACGCCCGAGGGATGATCGTGCTGCCGGGGCTGGTCAACACCCACCACCACCTCTATCAGACGCTGACCCGGGCGGTTCCGGCGGCGCAGGACGCTACCCTGTTCCAGTGGCTGAAGACCCTTTACCCGATTTGGGCCAACCTGACGCCGGAGGCCGTCTACACCAGCGCGTTGGTCGGCCTGGCGGAACTGGTGCTCTCCGGCTGCACCACCGCCGCTGATCATCTCTACATCTACCCCAACGGCTGCCGGATCGACGACGAGATCCGGGCTGCCCAGGAGATCGGCATCCGTTTCCACGCCAGCCGGGGGTCGATGAGCCTGGGGGAGAGCAAGGGCGGGCTCCCGCCCGACCGGGTGGTTGAGGACGAGGACTTCATCCTCAAAGATACCCAGCGGGCCATCGAGACCTACCACGATCCGGAGCCGTACGCGATGGTGCGCATCGTCGTCGCGCCGTGCTCTCCTTTCTCGGTGACGCCGGACCTGATGCGGGAAGCGGCGGCGCTGGCGCGGTCCTACGGGGTCCATCTCCACACCCACCTGGCGGAGACGCTGGACGAGGAACGGTTCTGCCTGGAGAAGTTCGGCTGCCGGCCGGTGGAGTACGCGGAGGACCTGGGCTGGGTGGGCGACGACGTGTGGTACGCCCACGGTGTGTACATCAACGATCAGGAGATCGACCTCCTGGCGCGGACGGGGACGGGGGTCTGCCACTGCCCCAGTTCCAACATGCGGCTGGCCTCCGGCATCGCGCCGGTGCGGGCGTACCTCGACAGGGGGGTTCGGGTGGGGCTGGGGGTGGACGGCTCGGCGAGCAACGATTCCTCCCATATGCTGGCCGAGGCGCGGATGGCGCTCCTGCTGCAGCGGGTCTCGGGCAACCCGGCCGGGCTCTCCGCGCGAGAGGCGCTGTGGCTGGCGACGCGAGGAGGAGCGGCGGTGCTGGGCCGGGACGACATCGGCCAGTTGGCTCCGGGCAAGGCGGCCGACTTCATCGGGTTCCGGCTGGATCGGGTGGACTACGCTGGCGCGCTCCACGACCCGATGGCGGCCCTGGTCTTCTGCACACCGCAGCGGGTGGACCTCTCGGTCATCAACGGGAAGGTGGTGGTGGAGGAGGGGCGCTTGCTGACGGTGGACCTGGGGCCGGTGGTGGAGCGGCACAATCGGATTGCGAGGGAGTTGGTAGGGTAGCAGGGAGCAGGGGAGCAGAGGAGCAAGGGAGCAAGGAGCAGGGGGACAGGAGGTGGGCGATGAGCAAGGTGGCCGATCTGTTGCGCCGAGGGATCGCAGCGGCACGGGCCGGGCGGAAACGGGAGGCCGAACAGTTGTTGCGCCAGGTCATCGCCCGGGATCCGAACAACGAGTGGGCCTGGTTCTGGCTGAGCGCAGCGGTCGAGGGGATCGAGGCACAGCGGGAGTGCCTTCATCGCGTGCTGGAGATCAACCCCGATAACGGCTACGCCCGCAGCGGCCTTGCCTTTCTCAGCCGCCTGCGGCCGGGGCAGGAGTGGCAGGCCGAGGATGCGCCGTGGACGGAGGGGATCGACGAACGGGTGATGGGAGGGAGCGAGCCCCCACGCCGTTGCCCTCGCTGCGGGACGGTCAACCCCGGCTGGGCCTACACCTGTAGCCGGTGTGGGGCCGTCCTGCAGACGATCGATCTTGTGAAAGTAGTACAGCAAGAGGAGAGGGTCTACTCCCGCACCTCCGCCGGTCTCTCGGTGGTCGAGGCGTGGGCGAGCGCGATCGCGTTGAAGGGAAGCGCGGCCTTCGGGCCGGAGGTGGAACTGGCCTCGTGGAGGCGGGCGCTGTCGGCGCTCGTGACCGGGGGCCTGTTTTTCATCTTCCTGCGAGGCGTGATCCCCGGCCTGGTCTGGGCGCTGGCGGTGAGGAGGGCTCCTCTGCTCTCCGTGCTCCGGTGCTTACCTACTCTCCTTTCAGATGAGGTCTTGATCGTCGGCGGGATATGGGTTGGCGCCCTTGCATTGCTCTTCCTTCTGTTCCCTCTGGCCCGGCTGGTGGGAGGGTCGGGGGGCTTTCGGGTCCATTTCCACCTTCTCTCCGTGGCCGTCTCCGCCTGGATGTTCGTCACCTCCGCGCTGGCCTTTCTCCTCTTTTTGCTCGCGCTGGTGCTCCCTGCATCGGCGGACCGAGGAGTTGTCCTGTTCGGCCTGGCGCTTGTGGTGGTGTTCCTTTCGCTGAGTTATCTGCCCGCGCTGTTGACGCAGGCGCTGCGGGTGGCCCATCGGATCGCCGGGATCCTGGCGTTGCTGCTGGTGGTGGTCGGGCTTGGGGGGCTTGCGGCGGGCGCCGTCGCCCTCAGGATCCCCCTGCAGGACGCGTCCTGCGTCGTGTTGAGGGCGGTCATGGGGGAGACGCTGCTCCTGCTCATCCGTTAGGGAGCGGGCGGTGCTCATCAGGCGGGCGGCGGCGGGTCGATCGATCGGATCGCCTGCCGCAGGCGGTTCACCTCTTCAGCGAGGTCGAGGTTGTCAGGGCGACGGCGAGCGCGCCGTCGCTTGAAGGCCAGTTCGGCGCACAACTGGTGGAGCCGTCGGGCCTTGAGCCAACCCCGGATCCCCCCTTGTCGCAGTGCCTTCCACTGGGCGCGGACCCGTCCGCCGGGAAGGATCATCGTCCGGTAGAGGCTCCAGGGTACCTCCTCGAGCAGTTCGGCCCGGAGGATCCGCCGTTGGCGGGCCAGCATCCCCGCCAGCAGAAGGACCATCCCCGCGAGGCCAGCCAGGGTGATCAGGACCCCGATGGTGGTTGGCCCCCAGGTCGCTCGGAGCGCCAGGGTGTGGGCTGTGTGGACGGCGCCTGCGAGGAGGAACCCGGCCGGGGCGGGGGCCCAGCGGTACCGGTGGGAGGGGATCGTCCGGATCCAACCCAGCCCGGCGCCGAAAGCGGCTGAGTAGAGGGCGTGGTTCAGGCTGTGGATGAGGCCTCGGACGACGATCGGGGTTCCCAACCCTCCCCATCCCTGGAAGAGAAACGCGCCGATGTAACCGATGGTGTTTCCCGTCATCGTGAAGCCGAAGCCGACCATCCCCCCGTAGAGGATCCCGTCCACCACGCCGTCGAACTCCCGTGGATAGCGCAGAAAGAGGAAGAGCACGACGGCTCCCTTCAGCAGTTCTTCGATCCACGGTCCGAGCCAGCCAGCCCCCGTCGCTTCCACCGCCCCGGGTCCCAACAGGGCCGGCGGCAGGTTGGAGAGGAGCCTGACGACCGCGGCGAGCAGAATCGCCGGGAGCGCGCCCCAGGCGAAGGCGGTCGCCAGGAGCCGTTTGGGCTCCTTCTCGTACCGATCGGCCCAGTACAGGAGCAGGACATAGAGGACCGTCGGGAGCGTCCCTGCCAGCAGGGCGGTGCCGATGCCGCGGGAGATCTCCTCCGCAGGCAGCAGACCGACCAGCCACACCATGTCCGGCGCGTCCCACACCGCTGGTTCGATCGTTTCCTCATAGGCGACCTCGAGGTCCGTTTCCTCTCCGTCGGCGCTGACCCTGCGCAGTTCTGGCCCACAGGAAGCGCACAGTTGGCCCGATAGACGCTCGCCGGGCAGCAACGGGATGGGCGAATAGGCGGTCCGGCGGACCACCTCCAGTTCCCGAAAGGGATAGGTGGTCGTTATCGCCACCTGCGTCGTCGTCAACGCTTCGACCTCAAACGGGATGGTCCCTCTCGGCTCTTCGTGTAGCAACAAGGTGCCGCCCCTCCCGTCGGGCTGGGGGATCTGATCCAGGTCGCTGCTTGCGGTCCCGCCGCTGATCCGGACCGGTCCGGTGGCCCGCACCGCCACCCGGAGCCGATGGCCGTACCAGATCGTCTCGTCGGCCGGTTGTTCCATCCCCCAGGCGTATGGAGCGGCCCACGACTTCTTCTCCGGCGGTCCCAGCGGCCCCCCGAGGTCGGCCTGGGCCGCCCGCTCCCCCCAGTTCCCCTCGAAGCAGAGCCATTCCATCCCGGGCCAGGCGTCCGGGTTGTCCCGTACCGTCTCCCGCTCGGGGATGAGGAGGACCTGCGGGAGCGTGCGGTGGGCGTGCCCCGTTCGGTCCACCACGGTGAAGGAAGCGCTGCCCATTGCGCGCACGTTGGGGAAGACCTCGTCGCCCCAGAAGTAGTTGGCATGGGAGCCCAGGGCCACGTAGACGGCGGGGTGGGTCCCTTCCTCGATCTGCACGGCGGACCAGGGCCGCCGCGTGCCGCCGTGGTGCTGGCTCAGGATCACCCATTGGGGCTGCTCAGCCCCGTCCAGGACGACCTGGACCATCTCCCAGTCCCCCTCGTGCTTGTTGAGCCAGTCGTTGTAGTAGTAGAACAGCCAGTACTGGATGACGATGTGACCTTCCTCGCGCACCACGCGGGCGTAGGTGGTGGCAGGGGGACCCCCGGTATCGGGGCTGAGATGGGCTTCGTAGAAGGTTCGGTGGGCGGAGTAGTTCTTGTAATCGGACGTCCCCTCGTCCCCGTACCAGACGTCCAGGAAATACTCCGGGCCGTCGTAGCGGCACAGGTCGCGAAGGGTGGGATCGTTCAAGACGTTGATGTCGAACCAGCCGGCGCGGGCTTGCCGGAGCCGAGCCTGACCGACCAACACCTCTACGGGCTGGGGGCGGAAGGGTTCGTCGGGGTGGAAGTAGAGGACCGGTGCGAACCGGCGGGCGAGGGACAGGTCTTCCTCAGGCGGAGCGCCGCCTGCCGCCAGGGAAACGACGGGCGTTCCCCAGAGCGCCCCCAGAAGGATGACGAAGAGGATCGCGCGTCTCATCATCGGGGAGTATACTCCTCTGCCCCCGGATGGCAAGGCGGGGCGACGGGTAAAAAGGCAGAAATGAATTATAAATATCATTGGGCTTTGACAAATCCCCACCGGCGTGCTATAATCCCCCCGCCTCGGTGGGAAGGCGAGCGCCGGGGGTGGTCCACGACGTTTTGGAAGGCATAGCGACGGCCTGAAAAGGGGTGATGGATGCAGAGGACGCGTGAACAAATCCTGCGCATACTGAAGGTCCGAGGCGCGGCGACCGTCGAGGAACTGAGCCAGGAACTGGGGCTGACGCCGGTCACAATCCGGCACCATCTGGACGTGCTGAACCGAGAGGGGCTGATCACCCCGCCGGAGCCCTTTCACAGGCCGGGCCCAGGCCGTCCCCAATACCTGTACCGGCTGACCGAAGAGGCCTCCCACCTCTTCCCCAAGCATTACGACCTCCTGGCGTCCGAGTTGCTGCGGGAGATCGTCCAGCGGTTCACGCCGGAAGAGATGGAGGAGGTGCTGGAGGGGATCGCCCGGCGGCTAGCGCAGCAGGCGCAGATTCGAGACGGAGCGAGTTTCTCCGAGCGGGTCGAGGCGGCGGTCCAGTTTCTGAACGAGCAGGGCTACATGGCGTCCATCGGCGAGGACGGGGACGGACGGTTGCTCCTTCACATCGCCAACTGCCCCTTCGAGCGGGTGGCGCGGGAGTGGCTGGAGCCCTGCAGGATGGATCTTCGCCTGTTGACCTGGCTGTTGGGGCAGGAGCCGCGGCGGATCGCCTCCGCTGCCACGGGGGATAGCCATCGTTGCACGTATCTCCTTTCGCCAGTGGACAATTCAAGGTAGGGTAAGCGGCCTATGGGGTTGAAGACGACGCTGATCTATCCGGGTATCGCGGGTCGGGGGTGGAACTCCCTGAAGCAGGGGATGGATGCCGGCTGGATCTCCCACGGGCTGGCCTCGCTGAGCGCAGCGGCCAAGGCCCAGGGGTTCGAGGTCGATCTGATCGACCTGCGGGCGCTTTCGGGCTGGGATCACTTTCGGGAGGTGTTGGCTGAGCGGGACCCCGACGTGATCGGGGTGACGATGATGAGCGTGGACTACAACCCGGCCCGGGAAGCCATCGCCATCGCCAAGGAGGTCAAGCCGGACCTGGTGACGATCATCGGCGGGCCCCACGTGACCATCGCCATTCAGGACAGCCTCCGTATCCCCCACGTCGATTACCTCGTCCTCCACGAAGGTGAGATCACCTTCCCCAAGTTGCTCCGGGCTATCGAAGAAGGGAACCCGCCCCAGCAGCGGGTGCTCCGCGGGGAGCCGCCCGACCTGGACGCGATCCCGTTCAGCGATCGGGACCTCTTCCTGGAGGAGTGGAAGAAGTGGGGGTACGACCTGGACTCGCCGGAGGTGCCCTTTGTTCCCGAACTCCCACCCCCTTTCGCCACCATCATCGCCGGGCGGGGCTGCATCTACAACTGTGCCTTCTGCAAGCCGGGGGAGGACTACCTCTTCGGCAAACGGACCCGCCGCCGGAGCGTGGACAACGTCCTGGCCGAGATCCGGATGTTGGTGGACAAGTATAACCTGGCCTCGTTCATGTTTCACGACGACTGCCTGACCGAGGACCGCGAGTGGGTGATGGAGTTCACCGAGAAGTACATCGCCGAGGGGTTCACGATGCCCTTCTTCTGCCAGAGCCGGGCCGACATCATCGTCAAGCACGAGGATATGGTGGAACGGATGGTGCGGGCCGGGCTTCGGGGCTACTTCATCGGCTTCGAGAGCGGCAGCGACCGGGTGCTGAAGTTCATTCGGAAGGGGACGACGGTAGAGCAAAATCTGCAGGCGGCGCGGATCTGTAAGAAGTACGGCGTCGCCATCTGGGCCAACTACATGATGGGCCTGCCGACGGAGACGAAGGAAGAGGTGATGGAGACGGTGCGGATGATGAAGGAGATCGATCCGGACTACTACAGTCCGGCCTTCTTCACGCCGCACCCCGGAACCGACCTGTACGACTTCGTGGTGGAGCGTGATTTGAGTCGGATCACCGATTACGATTCCTACCGGCGCAACCCCACCGAGCCCAAGATCCGCGGACAGGACTACGAGTTTCTCAAATGGGCGATGGCGGAGAGCCAGCGGCGCAAGCCCATCAACGCGTTCAAGCGCTGGCTGCGTCGTCAATGGCAAAGGGCGCGGCGGATCACCCCGGCGAA
>CAZOLN010000001.1:48589-64979 GCA_964580565.1 uncultured Anaerolineales bacterium | reverse complement strand
TCGCCATCTCACACCTCCTCTCCATAAGTCACCCTGTCACCCAATCACCGAGTTACCCAATCACCGAGCACTACCGCGTCCGAACTCCCTCGCCAGTTGCTCCACCGTGATCCGGATCATCGTCGGGCGGCCGTGGGGGCAGGTACGAGGGCTGGCGCACCGCTCCAGCGACCGGATCAGCCCCTCCATCTCCTCCCGGGTCAACACCTGCCCGGCCTTCACCGCCGCCCGCTTGCAGATGCCCCGGACGATGGCCTCCTCCACCTCCCGATCCACCGGCGACCGTGCCTCTCCCAGTGCCTCCGCCACCTCCAGCAACACCTCCGCCGGGCGGGCGTGGGCCAGCACCGCGGGCAGCGACCGCACCAGGAAGTGGTTGCCGCCGAACGGCTCCACCTCCATCCCCAGCCGGGCCAGCGTCCCCAGCCGCGCCTCCACCAGCGGAGCCACCTCCGGCCCCACCTCCACCATCGCTGGCTCCAGGAGCCGCTGAGAGGGAACCCCCTCCTCCCGCCGGGCCATCATCTCCTCGTAGAGCACCCGCTCGTGGGCGGCGTGCTGGTCGATCAGGTACAGCCCGTCCGGCCCCTCGGCCACGATGTAGGTCGCCCCCACCTGGCCGATCACCCGCAGCGGCGGGAGCCCGCCCGGCCCCGGCGAGGGCCCCAACGGCGGCTGCAGGGGCGCAGCGGCGGACTCCGCCTGCGGGACCTCTACCAGCCGGTGGACCACCGTCGGACGGTCCCGCTCCGCCCAGCGGGCGGGCGCGGGTGGAGAGACGGAGGGGACCGGCGCGCTCCCCACCACGGTCCGCCGGACCGCCCGCTGTACCGCTCGGAAGACCCCGTCGGCGTCGCGGAAGCGGACCTCCACCTTGGCCGGGTGGACGTTGACATCCACCTCCTCCGGCGGCAGGTCGACGGACACCACCGCCACCGGGTAGCGGCCCGTGGGGAGGAGGGTATGGTAGGCCTGGATCACGGCATAGGTGAGGCGCGCATCCTGCACCCAGCGGCCGTTGACGAAGAGGGTGATGTGCCCCCGGTTGGCCCGGTGGATCGAGGGAGGGCTGACAAAGCCGGAGACCCGGACCCGGCCGTCCACCGTAGCCTCCTCAAGGATCTCCAGCAGCGCCCCCCCCACCTCCGGCCCGAAGACCGCCACCAGCACCTCCCGCACCCGTCCGTTGCCCGGCGAGCGGAAGGTCTCCCGGCCGTCGTGGGCCACGGTGAAGCGGAGGTGGGGATAGGCCAGGGCGTACCGGGTGAGCCAGGCGTCGATGTGGCGGCGCTCCGTCAGGTCGCTGCGGAGGAACTTCCGCCGCGCCGGGACGTTGAAGAAGAGGTCCTCCACGGTGACCGTCGTGCCGGGCGGGCGGCCGCTGGACCGGCGGTCGATCACCCGCCCCCCCTCCAGCCGGATCAGGGTCCCCACCTCCTCCTCCGCCGCCCGGGTGACCATCGTGACCCGGCTGACGGCGGCGATGCTGGCGAGGGCCTCCCCGCGGAAGCCCAGCGTGGCGATCCGCTGAAGGTCGTCGGCAGAGGCCAATTTGCTGGTGGCGTGCCGGTGGAAGGCCAGTTCGACCTCCGCGGCGGGGATGCCGCAGCCGTCGTCGGTGACGCGGATGAAGGTCTTCCCCCCCCGTCGCACCTCGACCCGGACGTCCCGCGCTCCGGCGTCGATACTGTTCTCCACCAGTTCCTTGACCACCGACGAGGGCCGTTCCACCACCTCCCCCGCCGCGATCTGCGAGGCCACTTCCGGCGGCAACACGTGGATGCCCATCCTACCCCTCCGCCTCTATTTTATCACAACTGCCCCCGCGCCAGAACTCCCCTGCTCCCCCTGCTCCTCTGCGACCCTGCGACCCTGCTCCCTTGCTCCCCTGCTCCTCTGCGACCCTGCGACCCTGCTCCCTTGCTCCTTTGCTCCTTTGCGCCTATAATCCCCCCGATGCTCCACATCGCCCAGATCAGCGTCCACACCTGCCCCCTGGCGACCCTCGGGGGGAAGGAGACCGGGGGGATGAACGTCTACGTGCGGGACCTGAGCCGGGAGTTGATCCGGCGGGGCCACCACGTGGACGTGTACACCCGCTCGCAGGACCCGACGGTCCCCCGCATCAGCCACGGTCTGGGGCGGTCCGGGCGGGTGATCCACATCCCCACCGGGCCGGAGCAACCCTACCCCAAGCATCAGGTCTTCGACCATCTGCCCCAGTTCGTCGAAGGGGTGCTGGCCCAGGCTGCGGCCGACGGCATCACCTACGACGTCATCCACAGCCACTACTGGCTCTCCGGGTGGGCCGCGCGGGAACTGCGGAAGGAGTGGGGCGTACCGATCGTCCACATGTTCCACACCCTGGGGAAACTGAAGAACGAGATCGCCCGCACCCCCAGCGCGCAGGAGCCCCTCCGCCGCATCCGGGTGGAGGAGGAGATCGTCCGCTTCGCCGACCGGTTGATCGCCCCCACGCCGGTGGAGGAACGCCACCTGATCGAGCGGTACGGGGCGGACCCGGCCCGCATCCGGGTGATCCCGCCGGGGGTGGATCTGGACCGGTTCCATCCCCTCCCTCCGGCCCAGGCGAAGGAGCACCTGGGGCTGGACCCCCACTGTCGGATCATCCTCTTCGTCGGCCGGATCGAGCCGCTGAAGGGGATCGACACCCTCCTGTGGGCCATCTCCCTGATCGCCCGCAAGCACCCCGACCTGATCTGCCGGATGTGCGTCCCCATCATCGGCGGGAACCCCTACCGGGTGGAGGTCAACGACGAGATGGTCCGACTGCAGGCGCTACGGGAGGCGTTGGGGATCAAGGAGGTGGTCACTTTTCTAGGGGCACAGGACCAGGACGTGCTTCAATACTACTACGCGGCCGCCGAGATGGTGGTGATGCCCAGCGACTACGAGAGTTTCGGCATGGTGGCCCTGGAGGCGATGGCCTGCGGCACCCCGGTCATCGCCTCCGACGTGGGCGGGCTGGCCCACCTGGTCCGCCACGGCCGGACCGGCTATCGGGTCCCCCCGCGCGACCCCGGCGCGCTGGCGGGGAAGATCACCCGCCTCCTGACCGACGAGGGGCTGCGACGACGGATGGGTCAGCGGGCGGCATGCTTTGCCGAGGGGTACGCCTGGCCCCTCATCGCCGACCGGATCGAGGCGGTGTACGCCGAGGTCTTGGAGGGGCGACAGGTGTGATGGGCCCACAGATGGGAGAACAGGAGGCCACGGGGGTCCAGCGCAACTCACCCCGCGCAGCCGCCTGCCCCTCCCAAAGGATAGGTTCCTAGAAGCGGACTATGTCACGATCCCTTTGTGGTCGTGCTGCTGGAGCCCGCCAAGGGCGCTCTTCCTCAGCCACCGATAGGCGCTGATCACCTGGTGGGGCAACAGGCCACCGTCGTACGGGAGCGAATAGTCGAAGGCGATCCCGTTGCCAAACGACCAAGCCCTCATAAAGACGATGTTCTTGTTCAGATCGTTGACCAGTTCCAACTGATCCTGCCCACTTGCCCCAGGGCGGCAGGCGAAGAGCATCAGGTAGCGGATCAGTTCCTTCGACGCATCGACCGACACCAGGATCTTGATCCCCCCTTCGGTGACCCTGATGGTCCCCTCGTCGGTAAGGTCGGTCTCCAGGAACGCCCCCTTGAAAATCTCGTGGATCCTTGAGATGTCCACCCGATCTGCAGGGATGATCTCCAACGTCATCTCGATCTCCTTTCGTGAATAGAGCCTTCTGTGGCCAAGAAGCGAAAGACGCCGCACACCGGCGTGCATATACCAGGGGCGCACCTCCGGGGAACGCGACCCTCCTTGGCTCAACGTTATCTGAATATCATTATAATAGGCGCATCAAGATTTGTCAAACCGCGTCCCCGCCCCAGATCCCCGAAACCCCATAACTTTTCTTAAAAAACCGGGGCTCCCCTTGACGCCCAAAACGTTTTGGGTTATACTAAAAACGCTTTCCAAAACGTTTTGGGCCGTTCCCCCCGGAGAAGAAGGGATGCCGGTCACGCTGAAGGACATCGCCGAGCGGGTCGGGTACTCCATCACCACCGTCTCCCGTGCACTGGCGGGCTACGACGACGTAGCCGAGTCCACCCGCCAGTTGATCCTCAAGACGGCGGAGGAGATGGGCTACCGACCCAACGCCACCGCTCGTCGTCTTCGAGCGCAGCGCACCGACACCATCGGCTTCGTCATCCCGACGCACGGTCCCCGTTTCTCCGACCCCTTCTTCAGCGAACTTCTGGCGGGTATCGGCAACGAAGCGGCCCGGTGGGAGTTGGACCTGTTGGTCTCCACCCGCGCCCCTGGCGAGGAGGAGTTCGCCGCCTACCAGCGGATGGTCACCGAGCGCCGGGTGGACGGCCTGCTGGTGGTCCGCACCCGTCGGCAGGACCCACGCATCGCTTACCTCCTCGAACAGAACTTCCCCTTCGTCGCCTTCGGCCGGTCCGATCTGGAGGCGGACTTCCCTTATCTGGACGTGGACGGGCGGGCGGGGATGCGGGAATTGACCGAGCACCTCATCTCCCTAGGGCACCGGCGCATCGGCTACATCAGCGCGCCGTTGGACCTGATGTTCGCCACCCACCGGTTGGAGGGGTACAAAGATGCCCTACGGGCACACGATATCCCTCTCGATGAGCGTCTCATCGTCATCGGCTGGCTGACCGAGCAGAGCGGCTACGAAGCCGGGAGGGCGCTCCTGGCGCAGGCACGCCCCCCCACGGCCATCATCGCCTGCAACGACCTGATGGCGCTGGGGGCGATCAGCGCCGCGCAGGGCCTGGGGCTGAAGGTGGGGGAGGACGTGGCGGTGGCTGGTTTCGACGACATCCCGCTGGCAGAGCACGCCCAGCCGCCCCTCACCACCGTCCGCCAGCCCATCTACGAGATCGGGCGACGCATCTGCCGGATGTTGGTCCAACTGCTGCGTGAGGGCTCCCTGCGGGAGCCCCACGCGATCCTGCAGCCACGCTTAGTCGTCCGAGAGTCCTGTGGATCCCCATTTCCACGATTGAAAGGAGGTGAGACAAGCGACCCTGAATTGCAAATACACCAACAGCAGATGTCCCGTTCGGTCCCAACCCAGTAGGTGAAAGGAGGAGTGAGATGAACAAGCGAATGACCTTCGCACTCGTAGCCGTACTGGTGGTCAGCCTGTTGGTCGCCTGCGCGCCCGAGACTGTCACCGTCACCGTCGAGGTCCCGGTGGAGCGGACCGTGGAGCGGACAGTAGAGGTCGTGGTGGAGGTCACACCCACCCCCGTGCACTACGGCCAAGTCACCTTCATCTCCACCCAGATGGTGCCGGTGGAGGAGGCGGAGAAAATGCGGGGTGTCATCCTGGCCGACTTCCCCGGCGATGTGGAGTTCATCCCCGCCGACTACGCTACCTTCGAGGATCAGGTGCTTGCCGAGGTGCAGGCCGGAGAAGGGACGATAGACGTGATCGGCGCGCTACACGGGCAGTTCCCGACCCTTCAGGCCGCAGGTGCGCTGCAGGACGTCACACCGCTCGTAGAAGTCGTGGAGGGTCGAGGCATCCCCGAGACCTACATGGAGCTCGGCAAACTGGGCACCGACACTCAGTACTTCATCCCCTGGATGCAGGCCACCTACATCGTCGCCGCCAACAAGCAGGCCCTGGAGTACCTGCCCGAGGGAGCCGATCCCGAAGCCTTGACCTGGGAACAGTTCCGAGACTGGGCCAAGAATATCTACGAGGCCACAGGAGAGAAGAAGGTCGGGTTCCCCGTCAACGGGCTGATGCACCGCTTCCTGGAGGGTTACATCTATCCGTCCTACACCGGTGGAATGGTGACCACCTTCAAGAGCCCCGAGGCGGTGGAGATGTGGGAGTTCGTGAAAGACCTATGGCAGTATGTCCATCCTCAGTCGATGGTCTACGAGTTCATGCAGGAACCCCTGATGGCTGAGGAGGTCTGGGTAGCCTGGGACCACACCGCCCGCCTGATCAACGCTTTCAGGGAGCGGCCAGACGACTTCGTGGCGCTGCCGTCGCCTTCTGGTCCCGAGGGGTTGGGCTTCATGCCGGTTGTCGTCGGTCTGGCGATGCCGGTGACGGCACCCAACCAAGAAGGAGGCGAGGCACTCATCGAATACCTGACCAGGCCCGAGGTCCAGATCACCACGCTGCGCGAGGTCGGCTTCTTCCCGGTGGTCGACGTCGAGTTCCCAGGCTACGTCGCCGCGGGGATCCGCGCTCAAGGTGAGGCCGTGTCCAAACAGGCAGCCGCACCCAACGCCATCCCGGCCATGCTGCCAGTCGGCCTGGGCCCGCGCTCGGGCGAGATCAACAACATCTACCGCAACGCGTTCACCCGCATTGTCATCAACGGCGAGGACATCGAGACGGTGCTGGAGGAAGAGGCAGAGCACCTGCAGACACTGCTGAACGAGACAGGTGCTCCCTGCTGGCCGCCCGATCCGCCCAGCGTAGGCCCCTGTCAGGTGGGCAAATAGGCAGACTGAGCGTCTCAAGAGGGGGGAGGCTTGCAGCCTCCCCCCTGGATGCAGAGCTTTCTAAAGTTCCGGCAGAGGCCCCGTCTGACCTTCATCGCGAACCGGGGGCCGAAAGCCCAGGACTTTGAGAAACCCTACCCGGACGGAGATCGACATGCGCCTGAAGCGGTTCAATCTAGAACCCTATGTTCTTTTATTGCCTTCAACCCTCTATCTACTACTTTTCTTCGCCTGGCCTATGTTCAAGGCCTTCCAGCTGGCCTTCCAGACGGATGATGGGCTTTTGACGACCGCCTATCTGGAACGCATGTTCAGCGACGCCATGTTTTTGGCAGCGCTGGGTAGTACCGTCAAGTTGATCATAGCCATCGTGCCGTTGCAGTTCCTTCTAGCGCTGGTTATGGCGCTCCTGATAATGGAACGATTGCGGGGCTCCGACATGTTCGTCTACATCTACTCCATCCCACTGGCTATCTCGGACCTGGCGGCTGGCATCATCTGGTTCTCGATCTTCACCGAGCGGGGCTACCTCAACTCTTTCCTCCACAACCTGGGGATCCTGGACAAGCCCTTTCTGTTTCTGAACTACCAGACCAACTGGCCGTTTGTGGCCATCGTCTTGGCCGAGGTTTGGCGGGCAACCTCCATTGTTTTCGTCATCCTGGTGGCTGGGCTACAGTCCATCCCCCGGGACTACATTGAAGCCGCCGAGGTCTTCGGGGCTGGTTGGTTCGCCAGAGTATGGCGCGTGATCCTGCCGCTCCTGCGTCCTAGTATTCAGACCGCCCTCATCCTCCGAACCATTCTGGCGGTCCAGGTCTTCGCCGTCGTGGTGGCCATCGCCGGCCGAGGGACCACGGTGCTGGCAAATGAGGCCTATCGCTGGTATAGCGAATACCGCAATCCCCATCTGGCCGCGACCTACGCCATGTTCATCCTCCTTATCTCCCTGTCCAGCGCCTTCATCTACCTGCGCACTCTTCGGGTCAAGGAGGAGATGGTACTATGAGAAGGAGCCGCCTTTCCTCCCGCCTGCTCGGACGGGGCTTGGCTTACCTGGTGGCTGTCTTGATCGCCCTTTGGATCCTCATCCCTATCTATCTCATCACGGTAGCAGCCTTCAGCCCACCGGATGTGATCTATGGCTGGCCGAAGTCCTTACTGCCCAAGACCATTTCACTGGAGACATTACTGTTCTTCATCAACGCCCAATACGTGCTGCCCTCGCTTTGGAACAGCGTGAAGGTCGCCCTACTGACTCTGGTCATATCGCTGGCAGTGGGGGCACCGGCCGGCTACGCGCTCGCCCGCCACATCTTCCCAGGCAAGGACATCTACCGCATCGCGCTCCTCTCTACCCGCGCTTTCCCCGTCGTCATTCTCTCCATCCCACTCGCAGTCACCTTCATCAAGTGGGATCTGTACGACACGCTGATCGCCGTGGCCCTGCTGCACGCGGCGATGGCCCTGCCGACAACCATCCTAGTCACCAGCAGCGTCTTTATCGGCGTCTCCAGGGAGTTGGAGGAGGCCGCCATGATCTTCGGCTGCAACCGGGTGCAGGCGTTTATCCGGGTGGCGCTGCCTTTGGCCCTCCCGGGCCTGGCGGCATCGGCGATCTTTACCTTCGTCCTCTCGTGGAACGAGGTGTTCGCCGCCACCATTCTGACCCTTCAGAACCGCACGCTGCCCGCCCGCATGTTTGTGCAGTTGGCCGCGTCGCCTGTGCCCTTTCGTTTCGCCGGGGGTTTCTTCATCCTGGTACCCGCGCTTCTGTTCATGTTCTTCATACGCCGCTACTTGTTCAGCCTGTGGGGGATAACGCTTAAATGACAGGAGGTACATACCGTACCGGTGAGAGAGCCTCCCAGAGGCGGGATTCGCAATTTTCGACGGGAGTTGCCTATGGCTGAGATACGGATAGAAGGCGTGCGCAAGACCTTTGGCAAGGTCAAGGCTGTCTGGGACGTCAGCCTCACCGTACACGATCGGGAATTCGTCGTGCTCCTTGGTCCCAGCGGGTGCGGCAAGACAACACTCCTGCGGTGCATCGCCGGCTTGGAGCAGGTAGACCAGGGACGCGTTTTCATCGGTCAACGGGATGTGACCGATCTGGCGCCGAAGCAGCGCCAGATCGCCATGGTTTTCCAGAACTATGCGGTCTTTCCCCACCTGACAGTCTTCGAGAACATCGCCTTCGGCCTGCGTATGCAACGCAAGCCCAAGGACGAAATCAAGAAGCGGGTCCTGTCGGCAGCCGAACTCCTCCACATCGAGGACCTGCTGGACCGCTATCCGGCTCAATTGAGCGGCGGCCAACGCCAGCGGGTGGCCGTGGCCCGCGCGATCGCCGTGGACGCGCTCGTGCTACTCATGGACGAGCCGCTCAGCAACCTGGATGCTCTGCTCCGGCTGGAGATGCGAGCAGAACTCAAACGTCTGCTACGGGAGGTCCAGGCCACCACGATCTATGTCACCCACGATCAGGTGGAAGCAATGAGCCTTGGCGACCGTATCGCGGTGATGAAGGATGGCCAGATCCTCCAGTACGATACCCCCCTGAACGTGTACGACAAACCAGCCAATCTCTTCATCGGTGGATTCATCGGCAACCCTCCGATGAACTTCCTGGAGGGAAGATTGCAAGAGGAGGAAGGCCAGATCGTAGTGCAGGTAGGCAACAGCCAGATCCGCCCATCCCCTGAGGTCCAGGCCTTACTCCGCCGGCTCGAAGATCGCTCCGTGCTGGTAGGTATCCGCGCCGAGAACATCGACACACTGCATACACCCGCCGACGACACCCTGCCGGCCGAGGTGCTGGTCGTCGAGCCGCTGGGCTCGCACAACCTGATAACTGTGCAGGTGGGGCCCGAACGCATCAAGGTGAACACCGACGCCGATTTCAAAGCCCGTCCTGGTGAGACCCTGTGGCTACGCTTCAATGCAGACAAGATTCGATGGATAGATAAGGCGAGCGGGCAGGCGCTGGATTACAAGTTCGCCCGCCCCTCCTGAGCCCTGCACCGGGCCCGAAGTCGCCCACCGCCTGCAACCGACGGGTACGAGCGCTCGCTCTGTGGCGGCCTCCGGTGGCAGCGGCTGAAGGACACCTAGGCCGCCCATCCACTTCCTCGTGGAGAACCGGGTAAGGAGGGTTTTCATGCCACTCAGACGAAGGATCAAGGTTGGCCTGATCGGCTGCGGTAACATCGGCGCAGGCGGGCATCTTCCTGCCTACGCCCGCATTCCCGAGGCAGAACTTGTGGCCACGTGCGATGCGATGGAGAAACGGGCGCGCGCAGCCGCCGAGCAGTCGGGGGCAACGGCCTACACCGACTATCGCCAACTCCTGGAGCGGGAAGACATCGAGATGGTGGATCTCTGCGTCCCGACCTACCTCCACGCGCAGATGGCGATCGAGGCTATGCAGGCGGCGAAACACGTCCTCTGCGAGAAACCGATGGCCCATACACTGGAGGCCGCAAAGGCTATGATCAAAGCAGCACGGGAGAACGGTGTCAGATTGATGGTCGGGCAGGTGCGGCGCTTTGACCATCGGTATGCAAGTGTTAAGGAACAACTCGACGCAGGAAAGGTGGGGCAGCCTGTCTTCATCCGCCGAGCAGAACGGCAGTTCCTTCCTTTCCCGGCGGACGCCTGGCAGTGGGACCCCAAGCGAGGAGGTGGAGTGATACTGGACATCGGCGTGCACGTCACCGACCTCTTCCGCTGGTACTTCGGCCAGGAGGCAGTCGAGATCTACGCAGTGGCGAGGTCGGTACGGAAATCAGCCGTGGCGGCCAGGTCCTACGACCACGCCTTCATCACCTGCACGTTCGACCGAGGTGGAGTGGGCTTTGCAGAGATCAGCTGGGCCTATCCTCAAGGCTTCGGCGGTGCACTCTACGCCCAGCTGGACGTGGTGGGCACGGAGGGGAAGATCCAGTACGCCGACAAGGATACCAATCCGATGTTGACCTATACCTCCGAGCAAGGATGCGCACTTCCCCGCTACTTCCGCTTCATGTCTACCACCGAGTACGCCTTCGAAGAGGAGATCCGCCACTTTGTGCACTGCCTTCTGGACGATCGGGAACCAGCGGTAAGCCCAGAGGATGCCTACGCCGCTCTGGAGATGGCCCTGGCGGCCCAACGATCGGCAGAGGCAGGACAACCGGTACGCCTACCGCTATTACCGCTATAAGGGAGATCGAAAAGGTGGAAAAAGTTGGTCTCGGTATCATCAGTTACGCCCACCCTCATGCATCGAGGTACGCCGCCGCCATCGCCGCCTGCCCCCAGGCCGATCTGGCGGGCATCGCCGGACTGGGAGTCAACTCCGATCTGGCTGCCGCGGAGGCCGCTAGGTATGGTATCCCCTACTATTCCAACTATCGGGACCTGTTGGCTCAAGGAGATGTCGTGGCGGTCTATGTAGGGACGGAGCCCACTCGCCACCTGGAGGTGGTGCGGGAGGCCACGGCCAGGGGCAAACACGTTTTGTGCGATAAGCCTATCGCCCTGACCCTCGAGGAGGCGGATGAGATCGTCCGTCTGGCGCGGGAGGCGGGGGTCAAACTGATGGTGCCCTTCAACCCCCGTCTCCAGTTACCGCTGATGAGGATGAAAGCCGCGCTGGATAGCGGCGAGGCCGGGGAATTGGTCTCCATTTTTGCCATCAAGTACGGCAAACTGCCGACCAAGATCCCCGGCCCAGCCGACTACCGCTGGCTGCTTGATCCCCAACAGGCCGGAGGCGGCGGCTTCCTGGACATCGGTATCCACGCCGTAGACGCTCTGCGCTGGCTGGCCGGCAGCGAGGCGCGGCGGGTTTACGCCCGTATTGGCCCCCTCCTTCGCCACGGCCTGCCGGTTGACGACCTGGGGGTGATGACGGTCGAGTTCGAGAACGGTGTGCTGGGAGCGCTGAGCGCTGGCTGGGCCAACCCCGAATCGTATCCCGCCTGGCTCGATGTGCGCTTCGAGATATTGACCACCAAGGCGGCCTTCCTCATCGATAGCCCTTACCACGACTACTGGTGCTATGGGCCCGACCGCGCTGAAAGGTTGTACTGGTGGCGGCGCGACGTAGATGGCCTGGTGGCTGAGTTCGCGAGCGCTATCGTAGAGGACCGAGAGCCAATGATCAGCGGTGAGGACGCCCGTGCAGCGTTGGCCATCATGCTGGCAGCTTATGAGTCCTCGTCCAAGGGCAGTGTTGTCACGCTGGCACACAGATGAGCACGGTCAACCGATTCGAAGAGAACCCCATCATCACCCCGGCCGACGTGAAGCCGTCACGAGAGGGCTACCGGGTGCTGGGAGCCTTCAACCCCGGTGCGGTCCGCTTCGGCGACGAGATCCTGCTCCTCCTGCGGGTCGCGGAGGGGTGCGAGCCCCGTGAAGGGTACGCTTGCGTGCCGGTCTACCGCTTCGAGGAGGGCCGGTCCTACCCGGACATTCTAGCGTTCCGGCTGGACGATCCGGACGTGGAGTTGAAGGACACGCGGGGCGTGTCCTACCGGGGCCGGAACTACCTCTCCACGATCAGCCACATCCGGCTGGCGCGGAGCAAGGACGGGATCCGCTTCACCGTGGAGGACCGCCCCTTCCTCTACCCCGCCGACGAGCGGGAGGAGTACGGCGTCGAGGATGCCCGGGTCACCTTCGTCGACGGCCGCTACTACATCAACTACACCGCCGTCTCCCGTGATTCGTGGGCCACGGCCCTCGCCGTGACCGACGACTTCCAGACGGTCGAACGGCTGGGGCTGATCTTCCACCCGGAGAACAAGGACGTGGCGATCTTCCCCGAGCGGATCCGCGGCAAGTACTACGCCCTCCACCGGCCCAACAACTCCGGCTTCGGCAAGGCCTCCATCTGGATCGCCGAGTCGCCGGACCTGGTCCACTGGGGGAACCACCGGTGCATCGTCCGCCCGCGGGACAACCCCTGGGAGTCGGTCAAGATCGGCGGGGGCGCGCCGCCGATCCGGACGGACGAGGGATGGCTGATCATCTACCACGGCAAAGGGGAGAGCGGCTACTCCCTCTTCGGCCTCCTGCTCGACCTGGAGGAGCCCTGGAAGGTGGTCCGGCGGGGCACGACGCCGCTCCTGACCCCCCAGGAGCCCTACGAGCGGGAGGGGTTCTTCGGCAACGTGGTCTTCTCCAACGGGGTTGTCGAAAAGGACGGTCGGTTGTATATTTACTACGGCGCGTCCGACGAGACCACCTGCCTGGCCGTCGCCGACGTGAACGAGATCCTGGCCAGTCTCTGATCCAATGCGTATCCTGATCGACTTCCGCAAGTTCGACGGCGTGGTCGGTGGCGTGGAGCGGGGCGTCGTCGAGATCACCCGGCACATCGCCTCCTGGGGCCACCGGGTCCTGCTTCTGTGCAAGGAGAACCGTCTGGACGAGGTGAGGCGGCTCTTCGAAGGGACCCCGGAGGTGACCGTCCTTCCCCTGCCGGTCCACACCCACGCGATGTCCCTTAAGAACGCGTGGATGGACTCCGTCGTCATTCAGGACATCGCGGCGGGCGAGCAGGCCGACCTGATCCACTTCCCCTACAACTGGAGTTTTCCGCTGCGCAAGCGGGCCCCGACGATCCTCACGGTCCACGACGTGATCCCCTTCACCTTCCGCGAGGCGATGGGCCGGTTCACCAACCTCTTCCTCTACAAACCGGGCATCCGCCTCGCCTGCCGCCTCAACGACGTCATCGTCACCGTATCCGAGTTCTCCAAACAGGACATCGCCGAGAAGGTCGGCATGCCACGGGACAAGATCCGGGTCATCCCCAACGGGCTGCGGGAACTCGCCCCGCCCGATGAGGAACTGGACCGCGCCCTCGACGAGCGGTGGGGCCTGCAGGACGGGTTCGTCCTCAACGTGGGGGGCATCCACGAACGGAAGAACATCCCCCGGCTCGTGCAGGCCTTCGCCCGACTGGTCCGGCAGCATGGCTACCCCGGCAAACTGCTCATCACCGGCTCCGTCTCCGGCGCGCCCTATCGGGTCCGCATGAAGCGGATCTGCGACCGCGCCGTGGCCGAGGCGGGGATGGAAGACCGGGTCGTCTTCACCGGCTTCATCCCCGACGCGGAACTGGACTCCCTCCTCCGGCGGGCCGACATGCTGGTCTACCCCTCCCTCTACGAGGGGTTCGGCCTCCCCGTGCTGGAGGCGATGCAGGTCGGCACGCCGGTCGTCACCTCCAACCTCACGGCGATGCCGGAGGTCGCCGCAGGGGCCGCCCTCTTGATCGACCCGCACAGCGTCGACGAGATGGTCGCTGCGATGAAGCGGCTGCTGGAAGACGAAGCCCTTCGCCGGGATCTGATCCGGAGGGGGAAGGAAAGGGCCCGCCTCTTCTCCTGGGAGCGGACCGCCCGTCAGTACCTCGAACTTTACCAGGAGGTTGGCGCGTCACCGTGACCGGGCCACCGTCGCCACGGGACCGAATCCGCGACCATCTGACCTTCCTGTACGGTCCGGACCGCGCGCCCGCGCTGGCGGAGCGGCTGGACGCGATCCTGAGGGACTTCCGCCGCCGCAACCCCCACCTGGCGGAGAAGGGGCCAGCCCGGCGCGACCGGCTGACCGAGAGAGACGCGGTCCTCATCACCTACGGCGACCAGGTGACCGAGCCGGGGAAACGGCCCCTGGTCACCCTGACCGAGGTCCTGGAGAAGTACGTCGCCGATGCGATCACCGTGGTCCACCTCCTCCCCTTCTTCCCCTACTCCTCCGACGACGGCTTCTCCGTCATCGACTACACCGCCGTCAACCCCGACCTGGGGACCTGGGAGGACGTGGAGCGGCTGAGCCGGAGTTTCCGCCTGATGTTCGACGCGGTCATCAACCACATCTCCGCCCGGAGCCGGTGGTTCCAGGAGTTCCTCAAGGGCAACCCGGAGTACGCCGACTACTTCATCACCGTAGAGGAAGGGACCGACCTCTCGATGGTGGTCCGGCCCCGGGCGCTGCCCCTGCTCCACCGGTTCCAGACCGTAGAGGGGGCGAAGTGGGTCTGGACCACCTTCAGCGCCGACCAGGTCGACCTGAACTACGCCAACCCGGAGGTGCTCCTGCGGATCGTCGAGATCCTCCTCTTCTACGTCGAGAAGGGGGCCGAGATCATCCGGCTGGACGCCATCGCCTACCTCTGGAAGAAGATCGGCACCCCCTGCATCCACCTGGAGGAGACCCACCGGGTGGTGAAGTTGTTCCGCGCGGTGCTGGACGAGGTCGCCCCGCACGTGCTCCTGATCACCGAGACCAACGTCCCGCACGAGGAGAACGTCTCCTACTTCGGCAACGGGTACGACGAGGCGCAGTTGGTCTATCAGTTCCCGCTCCCCCCGCTGGTGCTGCACGCCTTCCACACCGGCGACGGCACCCGACTGTCGGCGTGGGCGGCGGGCCTGAGCACCCCGTCCGACGAGACCACCTTCTTCAACTTCCTGGCCTCCCACGACGGGATCGGCGTGCGGCCCGTGGAGGGGATCCTCAGCCCCGACGAGATCCAGGCGCTGGTGGACCGCACCCTGGCGCACGGGGGCTACGTCTCCTACAAGACCAACCCCGACGGCACCGAGTCGGTCTACGAACTGAACATCTCCTACTTCGACGCCCTCTCCGACCCTCAGGGGGGAGAGCCGCTGGATCTGCAGGTGCGCCGCTTCCTGACCTCCCAGGCGATTATGCTCAGCCTGGCCGGGGTGCCCGGGATCTACGTCCACAGCCTCTTCGGCTCCCGGGGCGACCCGGAGGCGGTGGAGCGGACGGGCCACCGCCGGGCCATCAACCGGGCGAAGTTCCGCCGCGGGGCGCTGGAGCGGGAACTGGCCGACCCGGCCTCCCTGCGTTCCCGCGTCTTCTACCCGTATCGGGACCTCCTGCGCGTGCGGGCTGCCCATCCGGCCTTCCATCCCAACGGCCCGCAGGAGGTGCTCTCCCTCCACTCGGCCGTCTTCGCCCTCCTGCGCACCGCGCCGGACGGCAGCGAACGGGTCCTCTGCCTCCACAACGTCTTGGGAGAGGGTGTGGAGGTGCACCTCGAGCCGGGGAGACTTCCCTCCGGTGGGACCCTGCGGGACCTGGTGAGCGGGAAAACGGTCGGTTCGGGGAGGATCACCCTGGAGGCGTATCAGACGGTATGGCTCGGTATAGAGTAAAACCACAGAGCACGGAGAAACCTTTGGAATCCTCGGAGAACCCCCGTGCCCTCTGTGGTGAAAATCATCCGAAGAAAGGTTCGACCTCCAACTCCGGCACGGGGAAGTGGCGGACGTTGGTGGTCACCAGAACGAGGTGATGGCGAAGCGCGGTTGCGGCGATGATCGCATCGGGGAAGGAGAATTGGAACCCCTGGCGAGCATACTGGTAGATGAGCCGACCAGCATGATCGGCGATGACCTCGTCCACGGGGAGGTTGACCAGCGCGTCCAGCAACGCCAGCGTGCGCTCCTCCTCGTGGGGCCGCATTCCGGCCAGAATCTCGGTTCGGGTGGCGACAGAGATGGCAGGCTGCTCCCCCCTCTGGTCCCAGAACTCTAGCCGATCCAACGCTCGGGGGTCGCTACGCAACGCCAGGATGAGAACATTGGTGTCAAGCAGTCGGTCAACCATTTTGGCGCGCCTCTTCCAAGATCTCGTCCCACGAGCGGGGCATCCATGTCTCCCGCAACCGCCGCACGTATCGGTTCACGTCCTCGACTGTTATCAGGTCAGGGTGGTCCTCATCGGACCACGCGGGCTCACGGCGCAGGTCCTCGAGGACCTTTGCCAGCCGCCTTTGCCGCAGCGCCCGCTCTGTCGCCTCGACGATGAACCGGCTCCGTTCCCTAGGCGGCACATACTGTCGCAGTTCCTCCAG
>CAZOLN010000001.1:42790-48489 GCA_964580565.1 uncultured Anaerolineales bacterium | reverse complement strand
AAAAACGCATCACAACAAGGGAGCAGAGGAATATGAACATCGGCTTCGTCTCCACCCGCCTCGCCGGCACGGACGGCGTCTCGCTGGAGACCGCCAAATGGGCCACTCTCTTCGAACGACTCGGCCATACCGTCTTCTACTGCGCCGGGGAGTTGGAACCGGGTTGCCCCCTGGGCCTCCTGGTGCCCGAGATGCACTTCACCCACCCGGAGGTGAAATGGATCCACAACCACGCTTTCGGAACCGGACGGCCAGCGCCTGACCTGCGGCAGCGGATCGAGGCGCTGGCCTCTAAACTGCAGACCGACCTGGAGCGGTTCGTCGCCACCTACCGGATCGACGTCTTGGTGGTCGAGAACGCCTCGGCCATCCCGATGAACATCCCCCTGGGGGTGGCGCTGGACCGGTTCATCGGTGCGACCTCCATCCCGACCATCGGCCACCACCACGACTTCTACTGGGAGCGGGAGCGGTTCCTCCACAACTGCGTCGCCGACATCCTGGACATCGCCTTCCCGCCGGACCTCCCCTCGATCCAGCACGTGGTCATCAACAGCCTGGCGCAGCAGAGTTTGCGCGAACGACGGGGACTGGAGAGCGAGGTCGTGCCCAACGTCCTCGACTTCGCCCAGGCCGCCCCGGGCATCAACGGCTTTTCCCGCAACCTGCGCCGCTCGCTGGGGATCGGCGACGACCACCTGCTGATCCTCCAACCCACCCGCGTCGTCCGTCGCAAGGGGATCGAACTCTCCATCGAACTGGTCCGCCGCCTCCGGGAACCGGCGAACCGGAACCGGCTGCTGGGCAAGGAGCCGGTCCTCCTCATCTCCCACCGGACCGGGGACGAAGGCCAGGGCTACCTGCGGGAACTCCGCCGCATCGCCCGCCAGGCCGACGTTCCCCTCCTGTACGCCGGCTACCGGTTCGCCCCCCAGGCCACCCGCCGGAACCGACGGAAGATCTACGCCCTCTGGGACGCCTACGCCCACGCCGACTTCGTCACCTACCCCAGCCTCTACGAGGGGTTCGGCAACGCCCTCCTGGAGGCCATCTACTTCCGTCTGCCGATCCTGGTCAACCGGTACGCCGTCTACGCCGCCGACATCGGCCCGCTGGGGTTCGACCTGATCGAGGTCGAAGGGAAGATCACCGACGGAACGGTCGAGCAGGTGATCGAGGTATTGGCCGATACCACCCGCCGCCGTTGTATGGTAGAATATAATTACGAACTGGCCCGACAGCACTTCTCCTACGAGGCTGTGATGCCCAAGATCGCTTCACTCCTGGAGCGATGTGCGGGAGGGGCTTATGAAGAAACGGCGGCTACGGATCGGCTTTGTATCGACTCGGCTCGCGGGAACCGACGGCGTATCCCTGGAGACGCGGAAATGGTCGAAGGTCCTCACCGACCTCGGCCATGAGTGTTTCTACTTCGCCGGGTCGTCGGAGTGGCCCGAGGAACGGAGTTACGTCGTCCCCGAGGCCCACTTCCACCATCCCGAGGTCCGCCGACTGAGCGAGGACCTGTTCGACGATTACCAACGATCCCGCGAGACCTCGGAGCGGGTCCACGCCCTCAAGATCCTCCTGAAGGACCACCTCTACCGGTTCGTGGAGTCGTTCTACCTGCACCTGCTCATCGCCGAGAACGTGCTCTCGCTGCCGATGCACGTCCCCCTGGGGCTGGCCCTCACCGAGTTCATCGCCGAGACCGGGACCCCCACCATCGGCCACCACCACGACTTCGCCTGGGAGCGGTTCCGCTTCAAGGTGAGCGCGGCGTCGGACTACCAGATGGGGGCCTTTCCCCCGGTCCTCCCCGCCATCCACCACGTGGTCCTCAACTCCTACGCCGCCCGCCAACTGGCCCTGCGCACGGGGATCAGCGCGACCATCATCCCCAACGTGCTGGACTTCGAGACGGAGCCACCTGAACCGGACGACTACACAGCCCAACTCCGCCCAGCCCTCGGCATCGGCCCGGACGAGCACCTTATCCTCCAGCCCACCCGGGTCGTCCCCCGCAAGCGGATCGAACTGGCCATCGAACTGGTCCGGCGGCTGGACCTCCCCTGCACGCTGGTCGTCTCCCACGCCTCCGGAGACGAGGGGACCGCCTACGCCACCTATCTGCGGGAACTGGCCGATCTGCTGGGCGTGCGGGTGCTCTTCGCCGCCGACCGGTTCGGCTACAAGCGGGGGCGGACCCTCGACGGTCGCCCCGTCTTCTCCCTGGCCGATGCCTACTTAGCGGCCGATCTGGTCACCTATCCCTCCACGGTCGAGGGGTTCGGCAACGCCTTCCTGGAGGCGATCTACTACCGCCGTCCCATCGTGATGAGCACCTATGAGATCTTCCGGCGGGACATCCGGCCCAAGGGGTTCCAGGTCATCGGCTTCGACCAGTTCATCACCGACGAAACCGTGGCGAAAGCACGGGAGATCCTCCGCCATCCCGAGCGGGCCGAGGAGATGACGGAGCACAACTTCAAACTGGGCCGTCGCTTCTACTCCTTCCGCGTCCTGGAATGGCACCTGCGCGTCGTGCTGAATCAGATGGGATTGGTATGAGGATCTCGATCCTCCACTACGCTGGGCCGCCTGTCGTCGGCGGGGTGGAGAGCACCATCTACCACCACGCCCGGCTGCTGACCGGGGCCGGTATCCAGGTTCAGGTCATCGCCGGGCGAGGGGGTCCCTTCCATCCCGATGTCCCGTTCCACTCCATTCCCGAGGTCGATTCCCGCCACCCGGAGGTGCTGGAGGTCGGCGCGGCCCTGGCCCGCGGGGAGGTCCCTCCAGCTTTCCACACCCTCCGCGACCGGCTGGTAGCCCGCCTGCGACCGCTGCTTGCTGAGAGTGACGCCTGCATCGTCCACAACGCCATCACCCTCCACAAGAACCTCCCCCTCACCGGAGCCCTCCGCATCCTCGCCGACGAGGGCGTTACCCGGCTCATCGCCTGGTGCCACGACTTCGCCTGGCAAGATGCGCTCTACACCCCCGACCTGCACCCGGGCTACCCCTGGGACCTCCTGCGCACCCCCTGGCCCGGCGTGCGGTACGTGGTGGTCTCAACCGACCGCCGGGGGAAACTGGCCGATCTGCTGGACATCCCCGAGGCGGAGATCCGGGTGGTCTACCCCGGTGTGGATGTGGATGAGTTTCTGAAACTGGAGCCGGAGGTTCGTCGGCTGGTGGGGGAACTGGACCTCCTCTCGGCCGACCCGTTGATGCTGCTTCCCGCCCGCATCACCCGCCGCAAGAACATCGAGTTCGCTATCCGGGTCACGGCAGCGCTGGTCCCCCGCAAACCCCACGCGACGCTCCTGGTCACCGGCCCGCCCGGCCCCCACAACCCCAAGAACGTCGCCTACCTGCAATCGCTGCGGGACCTGCGGGAGGAACTGGGCGTGACCGATCGGGTCCATTTTCTCTACGAACACGGTCCAGGAGACGAACCCCTCCACGTGACCGATCGGATGATGGCCGACCTGTACCGACTTTCCGACCTGCTCCTCTTCCCCAGCCGTCGGGAGGGGTTCGGCATCCCGGTTCTGGAGGCAGGCTTGGCCCGTCTCCCCATCTTCGCCGCCGACATCCCGCCGGTACGGGAGAGCGCGGGCCCCCTCGCCCACCGGTTCGACCCCGAAGGCGACCCCGAAGCCGTCGCCCAGGCCATCGCCGACCACCTAGCCTCCGACGCGGCCTACCAGATGCGTCGGCGGGTGCTGGACCGGTTCACCTGGCAGGCGATCCTCCGGCGGAACCTGATCCCGCTGCTGGAAGAGATAGTGAGAGATGCCCCACCTAACCGATGATGAACGAACGGTAGAAGAAGCAGCAGAGGAACCCATCATCTCCCGTCCTTACTGCGTCCTCCTCCCGCTGATGAGCCTGAAGGAGGCGAGGACCCTGCTGCCCCTGGCCCAAGCCCTGGCCGCCGACCGGGGGGGACGGCTGATCGTCCTCCACGTCGTCGCCGTCCCCGAGGGCCGCCCCCTGAGCGAGGCCGCAGCCGAGGTCAGCCGGTCCCGCGAGGCCCTCGACCTCTTCCTGGCCCAGAACGGCCACACGGGGGTCCAGGTGAAGACGCTCGTGCGCGTGGCGCGGGAGGTCTGGGAGGGGATCTGGGAGACGGTGCGAGAAGAAGAGGTGGACCTGCTGCTGTTGGGTTGGCGCGGCGAGACGCTGCCGGACACCGCCGTAGAGGAGATGGTCCACCCGCTCCTCGCCAAGCCGCCCTGCGACGTGGTGCTGGTCCGGCCCGGGACCGACGTGACCGGTCCGGAGGGCTGGCAGGCCCTCCGCCGCATCCTCCTGCCGGTCCGCGGCGGTCCCCACGCCGCCCTCTCCCTCCGCGTGGCCCAGGCCCTGGCCGAGGTCGCCGACGCCGACATCACCCTCCTCCACGTCACCGACCGGGGGGCGCGGGACGCCGAGGAGGAACTGTTCGTCGCCTTCGCCCCCGCCCTGCGGAGCCTGGAACGGCTCACCCGCTCGGTGACGACCGTCGGCGATGTACCGGGGTCGATCATTCAGGAGGCCGGAGGCCACCAGGCGATCGTGATGGGCGCGCCCACCCGCCGCGTCGGCCCCGGCGGCTGGGGCGGCCCCATCCTGGACGCGGTGGCCGGGGGGGTGGACGCCACCCTGGTGGTGGTCAAGGAGCGATGGCAGGCCCCCACCCCACCCGAGGAAGAGCCCTACGTCGAGGGCCGCCGCCCCATCGCCGTCGTCGTCGACAAGTGGTTCGCCGAGAACACCTTCCGCAGCGAGGAGTTCGCCGACCTGGAACGATTGGTCGCGCTGAAAGAGGCGCAGGGCCTCACCATCAGCCTGGGCCTGCCGGCCCTCAACGAGGAGGAGACGGTCGGCAACGTCATCCAGACGATCAAGAGGGCGCTGATGGAGGAGGTCCCGCTCCTGGACGAGATCGTCCTCATCGACTCCGGCTCGGTGGACTACACCCGCGAGATCGCCGCCGACCTAGGCATCCCGGTCTACATCCACCAGGAGATCCTCCCCCAGTACGGGGCCTACCGGGGCAAGGGGGAGGCGCTGTGGAAGAGCCTCTACGTCCTTCAGGGCGACATCATCGCCTGGATCGACACCGACATCGTCAACATCCATCCCCGCTTCGTCTACGGCATCCTCGGCCCCCTGCTGCGGGAGCCGCGGATCCAGTACGTCAAGGGGTTCTACCGCCGCCCCCTGCGGCAGGGGGACAAACTGCTCGCCGGCGGTGGCGGCCGGGTGACCGAACTGACCGCCCGCCCCCTGCTCAACCTCTTCTTCCCCGAACTCTCCGGCCTCATCCAGCCGCTGGCCGGGGAGTACGCCGGCCGGCGCGAGGCGCTGGAGCGGCTCCCCTTCTTCACCGGCTACGGCGTGGAGACCGGGCTGCTCATCGACATCCTCAACGCCTACGGCCTCCAGGCCATCGCCCAGGTGGACCTGCGGGAGCGGATCCATCGGAACAAGCCGCTGCCCGCCCTCTCGCCGATGTCCTTCGCCATCATCCAGGTCGTCGTCCGGCGGCTGGAGGACCGGCACAAGATCCGCCTCCTGGAGGAGATCAACAAGACGATGAACCTGATCCGGTACGAGCCGGGCCGGTTCTATTTGGAGACCATCGAGGTCCGCGAGCGGGAACGGCCGCCGATGGTCACCATTCCGGAGTACCGGGAGAAGCGGGG
>CAZOLN010000001.1:35230-42690 GCA_964580565.1 uncultured Anaerolineales bacterium | reverse complement strand
GCGAGCGGGAACGGCCGCCGATGGTCACCATTCCGGAGTACCGGGAGAAGCGGGGATTGCCGCCCCTGGAGGGCGAGGAGGATCCGAGGGGCACCGCAGAGGCACAGAGAACACAGAGGAATCTCTAGTACGGAGAAAACTCTGTGCCTCTGTGGTTCATCCATCACAGCACGATGGACCAACACGGGAGGCGTCTCTTGACCCGACTGATCCTCATCCGCCACGGAGAGACCGACTGGAACGTGGAGGGTCGTTATCAGGGACAGGCGGACCCCCCGCTCAACGCGCGGGGGGAGGCCCAGGCCCGCCGGTTGGCCGAGGAACTGCAGGGGATCGGTATGGACGTGCTCTACGCCAGCCCCCTGCGCCGCGCCCTGCAGACCGCCCGGGTGATCGCCGAGCGGCTGGAACTCCCCCTCCACACCGAACCCCGGCTGATGGAGATCCACCTGGGGGAATGGCAGGGTCTCCTCTGGTACGAGATCGCCGACCGCTATCCGGACCTGTTCCGCCGCTGGCAGACGGAGCCCTGGGAGGTCGCTCCGCCTGGCGGCGAGAGCCTGGCTCAGGTGCAATCCCGCGTCTACGCCGCCGTGGACGACATCCTGGCCCGTCATCAAGGCCAATGTGTCGGCCTGGTCACCCACCGCCTCCCCATCGCCCTGCTCAAGATCCGCTACCAGGGGTTCGGTCCCGACGCGGTGCGCACGCTGGAACTGCCGAACACGTACTGGGAGGAGATCCCCGTTGAACACAAAACGTAGAGCGTGAAACATGAAACGTGAAGCGTCAAACGTCAAGCGTCAAGAGGGAGCGCGCGAGCACGTGATGGAACTGGTCTGGGCCGCGTTGGGGGCGGTGAACCCGATGCGGGCGGTGGCCCGCAATCTGCGATGGGAAGGGAACCGGCTCCGCGTCGGGGACCGGCTCTACGACCTGCCGCCCGACCGCCGCCTGGTGGTGATCGGAGCAGGGAAGGCCGGAGCGGGGATGGCGGCCGGGGTCGAAGCGGTCCTGGGCGACCGGATCGACGCGGGCTGGGTCAACGTTCGCTACGGCTACGAGCCCGCCCAACCACTGCGCCGTGTCCACATCCACTCCGCCAGCCACCCCCTGCCGGACCGGGCGGGGATGGAAGGGACGGAGCGCATCCTGGGCCTGGTGGACAGCCTCGGCGAGGGGGACCTCGCGCTGGTGCTCATCTCCGGCGGGGCCTCCGCCCTGCTGGTCCAGCCGGTGGAGGGGGTGACGCTGGAGGACCTGCAGCGGCTGACCGACGAACTCCTGCGCAGCGGCGCGGCCGTTGAGGAGATCAACGCGATCCGCAAGCACCTCTCCCAGGTCAAAGGGGGACGGCTGGCCCGGCGGATCACGCAGCGTGGAGCCCACGCCGCCGTGCTGGTCCTCTCCGATGTGGTCGGCAACGCCCTCGACAGCGTCGGCTCCGGCCCCTGCGCGCCCGACCCCACGACGTTCGCCGACGCCTGGGCAGTGCTGGAGCGGCACGGCCTGCTGGACCGGGCTCCCGCGGCCGTCCGCGCCTACCTGGAGCGGGGGCTGCGCGGTGAGGTGGAGGAGACCTCCAAGCCGGGCGATCCCCTCTTCGAGCGGGTCCACCACGTGATCGTGGGCGACAACCGGACGGCAGCGCTGGCCGCGGCGGAGCGGGCGCAGGCGCTGGGCTTCCACGTGGAGGTACTGACCACCTTTCTAGAGGGGGAGGCGCGGGAGGTCGGCAAGGTGTTGGCCGCGCTGGCGAAGGAGGAGGCCCGCTACGCCGCTCCCATCCCCCGCCCCGCCTGCCTGATCCTTGGGGGGGAGACCACGGTGACGGTCCGTGGCGAGGGCAGGGGAGGGCGCAACCAGGAGATCGCCCTGGCCGCCGCGCTGGCGCTGGAAGGGTGGGAGGGCGTGATGGTGGCGACGCTGGCCACCGACGGCACCGACGGCCCCACCGATGCCGCTGGCGCCATCGCCACCGGGGACACCGTGGCACGGGCCCGCGCGATGGGGCTGGACCCCGCCGACCACCTGGCCCGCAACGACGCCTACCCCTTCTTCGCCGGCCTGGGCGACCTGATCCTCACCGGCCCCACCGGCACCAACGTCTGCGACCTGGCGTTCGTGCTGGCCCTCTGAGAGGACGTCCGCGAACAGGACACGGACGCCCGAACCGCCCCCGGGTTGGAACGCACCCGCTTGCCGGTTGAGTGTCGAATCTAACGAAAATGTGGTAAAATACTTGCAGTTGATCAGAGCAGGCGAGGGAGTGAGATGGGGATTCGAAGAAAGGCGATGTGGGAAGAATGGTCGCCCGGCGAGACCGAGATCCAACACCTGTTGCGAGAGGGATGGGTCGTCCTACGCCAAACGAGGGCGTGGGAGCCCCCCACAGATGTGTATGAGAACGACGAAGGATTGGTCGTCCAGATCGAGATCGCCGGGGTGCGGGAGGAGGACTTTTCCATCACGTTGAGCGACCGCCTCCTGGTGGTCGAAGGAGTGCGGCGGGATCCGGAACCCAAGCGGGCCTACCATCAGATGGAGATCCGGTACGGGGCCTTCCGCACCGAGGTGCACCTGCCCTGGACGACGGATCCGGAACAGGTCGAGGCGACCTACGAGGCCGGGTTCCTGAAGATCAAACTGCCACGCCCCCCTGCTCGCCGCGTACCGGTGACGAGCCGGTGATCCAAGAGAATCCCATAGCCAAGGAAGTTCGTTGTATGGAGAGAGACAAACTGAGTCTTCTGGGAGACGTATTGAAACAACTGAATATGCCTGCAGCGTTGAAGTTGGGAGAGAAAGAACCCTCTGAAGGGGAGCAATCCAAAGACGACCTGAAGATCCCCGAGGAGTTGCCCATCCTCCCCCTGCGGGGCCTGGTCGTCTATCCGATGACGGCCGTTCCGATCCGCGTCGGCCAACCCCGGTCGAAGCGGCTGGTGGACGACGTGGTGGTCGGCGAACGGCTGGTCGGTTTGGTCGCCAGCAAGGACCCCGAGTTGACCGAGCCGGGGCCGGATGAGGTGTACCGCATCGGCACGGTCGCCGTGGTCCACCGCCTGTTCAAAGCGCCGGACGACACCATCACCCTCATCATGCAGGGGCTCCGGCGCATCCGTATCGAGGAGTTCACCGCCACCGAGCCCTACCTCAAAGCCCGGGTGCGGGAGATCCCGGAGACGGTGGAAGAGACCATCGAGGTCCAGGCCCTCCAACGGTCCGTCGTCGACACCTTCCGCCGCCTGGCCGAACTCCTGCCCGCGGTGCCGGAGGAACTCCTGTTGATGGCTATCAACGTGGAGAACCCCCTCCAGTTGGCCTACGTCATCGCCACCCACACCCGGATCGGCCTGGAAGACGCCCAGCACCTGCTGGAACTGGACAGCACCCGCGAGAAGCTCCACTTCCTGCTCGGGCTGCTCACCAAGGAAGTGGAGGTGGTGGAACTGGGCCGTAAGATCCAGTCCGAGGCCCAATCGGAGGTGGAGAAAGCGCAGCGGGAGTACTTCCTCCGCGAGCAGTTGAAGGCCATCCAGCGGGAGTTGGGCGAGGCCAGCGAGCAGCAGATGGAGGTGGAGGAGTTCCGCCGCAAGATCGAAGAGGCGGGGATGCCGGAGGAGGCGGAGAAGGAGGCCCGTCGGGAACTGGACCGGTTAAGCAAACTCCCCACCGCCGCCGCCGAGTACAGCGTCATCCGCACCTACCTCGACTGGCTGGTCAACCTCCCGTGGAACAAGGAGACGGAGGACAACCTGGACATCGCCCACGCGCGGAAGGTGCTGGACGAGGACCACTACGACCTGGACGAGATCAAAGAGCGCATCCTGGAGTACCTGGCGGTCCGTAAACTGAAGGAAGAGCGGAAGGAAGAGCGCGAGAAGGAAGAGGTAACCGACTACATCCGCCGGGAGCGGGAGGGGGTCATCCTCTGCTTCGTCGGCCCGCCTGGGACCGGCAAGACCAGCCTGGGGCAGTCGATCGCCCGCGCGCTGGGCCGGAAGTTCGTCCGCATGTCCCTCGGCGGCCTGCGGGACGAGGCGGAGATCCGCGGCCACCGGCGGACCTACATCGGCGCGATGCCCGGCCGCATCATCCAGGCCCTGCGCCGCGTGGGGACGAAGAACCCGGTCTTCATGCTGGACGAGGTGGACAAACTGGGGATGGACTTCCGGGGCGACCCGGCGGCCGCGCTCCTGGAGGTGCTCGACCCGGAGCAGAACCGGGAGTTCCGGGACCACTACCTCGACGTCCCCTTCGACCTCTCGCGGGTGATGTTCATCACCACGGCGAACCTGTTGGACCCGATCCCCGCCCCGCTGCGGGACCGGATGGAGATCCTTCAACTCTCCGGCTACACGGAGGTGGAGAAGGTCCACATCGCCCAGGGCTACCTCATCCCCCGCCAGCGGCGGGAGAACGGCCTGCGGCAGGACGAGATCTCCTTCACCGACGGGGCGATTCGGCGCATCATCCGGGAGTACACCCGAGAGGCGGGAGTGCGCAACCTGGAGCGGGAGATCGGGCGGGTGTGCCGCAAGATAGCGACCCAGATCGCCGAGGGGAACGGGCGGGGGCCAGTGCGGGTCACGGCGCGGGACATCCCCAAGTACCTGGGGCCGCCCCGCTTCTTCCAGGAGACGGCGCTGCGCACCCGCATCCCCGGCGTGGCGACCGGGCTGGGATGGACCCCCACCGGCGGCGACGTGATGTTCTTCGAGGCGACCAAGATGCCGGGCAAGAAGGGGTTCCAGATCACCGGCCAGTTGGGCGAGGTGATGAAGGAATCGGCCCACGCCGCCCTCAGTTACGTCCGGGCCAACGCCAAGAAGTGGGGGATCCCGGAGGACTTCTTCGAGCACCACGACATCCACCTCCACGTCCCCGCCGGGGCCATCCCCAAGGACGGGCCCTCGGCCGGGGTGACCATCGCCACCGCGTTGGTCTCCCTCCTCACCGGCCGCACCGTCCGACCGGATGTGGGGATGACCGGGGAGATCACCCTGCGCGGGCAGGTCCTCCCCGTCGGCGGGATCAAGGAGAAGGTCCTGGCCGCCCACCGGGCGGGCCTCAAGACGGTCATCCTGCCCAAGTGGAACGAGAAGGACCTGGAAGACATCCCGGCCGAGGTGCGGAGGAAAATGAAGTTCGTGCTGGTAGAGAGCGTGGACGAGGTGCTGGAGGCCGCCCTGGAGCCGGCCCAGGGGTCTTCCTCCAGGGAGAACGCTCCCAAAGAGAGCACGGAGGGTGGGGATGAGCACCGTTCTGATCGTGGATGACGATCAGGGGATGATCCGGCTCCTGCAGATGCTCTTCGAACTGGAGGGTTTCCAGGTCGTTACCGTCTCCTCGTTCGAAGACGTCCTGCCGACGTGCCGGGAGGTCCTCCCCGATGTCATCCTGATGGATCTGAGGCTGCGGGGGCAGGAGACCCTGCCCCTGCTGCGGCAGATCCGTCGAGAGGATGGATTGGCAAACATCCCCGTGGTGATGACCTCGGGGATGGATTGTGGTTCGCGATGCCTCGAGGCGGGGGCCGACCTCTTTCTCCTCAAGCCCTTCCTGCCCGACGAGTTGGTGCGGAAGGTCCGAGAGGTGATCGAGTCGTCCGGCGCGCCGAAGCAAGCGAACTGATTTCCCGCCTTCGCAAAATGTAGGCGAAGGTCGGGGATTGAACGACAAAGACATGGCAAGGAAAAAGAAACGCAAGGAATCTCAGTGGAGGCGGGTGGATCTGCATCTTCATACCCCCGCCTCCGCCGATTATCAGGAGCCCGGGGTGTCCTATCTGGACATCCTACGCCAGGCGGAGCGAAAAGGGCTGGACATCATCGCCTTCACCGACCACAACACGGTGGCCGGTTACCGGAAGATGATGGAGGAGATCCGCCAACTGGAACTGCTGGAGGAACTGGGGCGGCTGCGAAAGGACGAGAAGGAGCGGCTGCAGGAGTACCGCCGATTGCGGGAGAAGGTCCTGGTCCTCCCCGGCTTCGAGTTCACCGCGATGTTCGGTTTCCACATCCTGGGCATCTTCAGCCCGGAGACCGACGTGCGGGAACTGGAGTTCCTCCTACGGGAGTTGAACATCCCGTTGGAGAAACTGGACGAGGGGAGCATGGAGGTCGGAGCGACGGCGGACGTCCTCACCGCCTACCGGACCATCGCCGAGGCGGGTGGGATCGTCATCGCCGCCCACGCCAACTCCAGCCACGGCGTGGCGATGCGCGGCTTTGGATTCGGCGGGCAAACCCGCATCGCCTACACGCAGGACCCGCACCTGCACGCCCTGGAGGTGACGGACCTGGACAAGAAGGGGCCGCGCACCACGGCCCGCTTCTTCGACGGCTCGAAGCCGGAATATCCCCGTCGGATGCGGTGCATCCAGGGGTCGGACGCCCACCGGCTGACCCGCGACCCGGACAACCCCCACAACCTGGGGATCGGGGATCGGGTGACGGAGGTCCTCCTGCCGGAGGTCAGTTTCAAAGCGCTGCGGGCGGTCTTTCTGGGGGACGACTTCGCCCTCACCCGCCCCTACCGCCCGACGGCACGGACCCCCTTCGACCACGTGCAGGCGGCGCGGGAGGAGGGGCCGTCGATCGTGCAGGACTTCCACGAGCGGCACACCCGACGGGGCGGGCACCTCTACGCCATCCTGGCCGACATCTGCGCCTTCGCCAACACCAACGGCGGCACCCTCTACATCGGCGTCAGCGCGGACGCCAGCGAGCCGCCCGTGGGCGTGGCGAACCCCCGCCAGGTGATCCAGACCATCCAGGCGGAGGTCTCCCAGCGTATCACCCCGCCGCTGGAGATCGCCGCCGACGTCCAGGAGACCCAGGGCAAGAAGGTGGTCCGCGTGATCGTGCCCCGAGGGAGCGACCCCCCCTACGCCATCGACGACAACAAGATCTACGTCCGCAGCGAGTCGGAGACGGGGCTGGCGGTCCGGGACGAGATCGTCAACCTGGTGCGACGGGCGTTGATCCCCCAGGAACTGCCGGAGGAGATCCCCAGCGACCGGGTCGAGCCGCCGCGCACGGGGGTGGAGATCGTCGCCACCGAGGAGCGGCAGGGGGTCCTCTACCACACGATGCGCGACCTGCGCAACGGGAACGTGGTCAAGAACGTCACCCGCAAATCGGCCCGGAAACTGTGGCGGTACGCCATCACCCAGGCGGAGGACCATCCGGTGGACCCCAGCCAGTTGAAATGGGAGGGGGACATCGCCCTGATCCGCAAGCGGGAGTGGGGTGGACAGGCCCGCTACGACCTGGCCCAACGGGAGGAGGGCAAGGTCCGCATCTACTACGGCGTCACCGAGGACGGCATCCACGGCCCCTGGGCGCGGCTCGTGGGGCTGGAGTAGGGAAGCAAGAAGCAGGAAGCAAGAGGTAGGAGGAAGGAGGAAGCGAGGAAGCAGGGAAGCAAGGACATCCTGCATCCTGCATCTT
>CAZOLN010000001.1:12761-35130 GCA_964580565.1 uncultured Anaerolineales bacterium | reverse complement strand
TCACTCTGCATCTTTCACACACGGGAGGTGCTATGCGATCCCGCTCTTCCTACCGATGGTTCGTCGTCTTTGTCTTTTTCATCTTCATGCTCCTCCATCAGACGGACAAACTGCTGATCGGGCCGCTGACGACCCCGATCATGGAGGAGTTCCAGATCGACGAAGCCCAGATGGGGGCGGTCTCCAGCGTGGCGATCCTGGTGGCGGCGGTGCTGTACCTGGTGTGGGGGTATCTCTACGACCGGTACGCCCGCGCCAAACTGGTGGCCCTGGCCTCCCTCATCTGGGGATCGACCACCTGGCTGAACGCCCTGGCCCCCAACTACCCGGCCTTCCTGGCGACCCGCGCCACCACCGGCATCGACGACTCCTCCTACCCCGGCATCTTCAGCCTCCTCTCGGACTACTTCAGCCCTCGGATGCGGGGCAAGGTGTACGGGCTGCTCCAGATCGCCCAGCCGATGGGGTACATGCTGGGCACGGTGCTGGCGCTGACGGTGGGGCTGTCGCTGGGATGGCGGCGGCTCTTCTTCATCACCGGCGGCGTCGGCATCCTGATCGCCGCGCTCATCTTCTTCGGCGTGCGGGAGATGCCGCGGGGGCGGGCCGAGCCGGAAATGGAAGGGCTGGAGGAGATCGGGGCCTACCGGATCGACCGGGAGAAGGTCCGTACCCTCCTCCGCAACCCCACGCTTATCTTCCTGATGGCCCAGGGGTTCTTCGGCGTCTTCCCGTGGAACGTGATCACCTTCTGGTTCTTCCGCTACCTGGAGACGGAGCGGGGGTACACGCCCGACCAGGTGATGGTGACGATGCTTTTGGCGATCGTCTTCCTCTCGGCGGGCTACTTCGTCGGAGGATACCTGGGGGACCTCGCCTTCCGGCGCACGCGGCGCGGCCGGGCCCTGGTCTCCGGGCTGGGGGTGCTCAGCGGAGCGATCCTCCTCTACCTGACCCTCAGCGTGCCGGCGGAGCAGACGGGGTTGTTCATGGCCTTCCTCTCCCTGACCGGCCTCACGATGTCGATCGCGGCCCCCAACGTGCCGGCCATCATCCACGACATCATCGCGCCGGAGGCGCGGAGCACGGCCCACTCGATGACCTACTTCGCCGAGAACATCGGCTCGGCGGCGGCCCCCTTCCTGGCCGGTCTCATCGCCGTGCGCTCCTCCCTCCACGTGGCGATCCTGAGCATCTGCATCACCGCCTGGCTGGCCTGCACCGTCCTTTTCGGCGTCGTGGCCTACCGGGTGCCGCAGGACGTGGAGGGGTTGCGCCGACTGATGCAGAAGCGGGCGGAACAGGAGCGGAAGAGCGGGACCGCACCGGCCTGAGGGGCTGGCGCCAGGCATCATAGCCCAGATCTCCCAGCACCGCCGTAGACCGGCGGTGCTGCCCTATTACAGCCCCAACGCCTCCCGTAGCCGCTCCAGGAAGGTCGGCTCCCGCGTCTTGGCGACCTCTTCCCCACCCAGCGTGGCGGCCAGTTGCTCAAACAGTTCCCGTTGCTGGCGGGTCAGTTTGGTGGGGACCTCCACGCGGACCAGCACCAACAGGTCCCCACGGCCGCTCCGCCGCAGGTGGGGTACCCCGCGCCCGCGCAGCCGGAAGATGGCGCCGGTCTGGGTGCCGGGCGGGATGTCGAACTGCTCCTCGCCCTCCAGCGTGGGAATGGTCACCCGCGCCCCCAGCGCCGCCTGGGCCACGTTGACCTTCAACTCCACGATGAGGTCATCCCCTCGACGGTGGAAATAGGGGTGGGGCTCCACTTCCAGGACCACGTAGAGGTTGCCAGGCGGCCCTCCCCGCTCACCCGGCTCCCCCTCGCCAGCCAGCCGGATCTGCGTCCCCGTGTCCACCCCAGGGGGGATGTTGACCGTGATCCGGCGGGTGACGTGCGTCTGCCCGGTCCCTCCGCACCGGGTACACGGGATGGGGATGACCTCCCCCGTCCCCTGGCAGACCGGACAGGTGGAGACGTTGACGAAGGAACCGAAGATGGACCGCTGCACGTGGCGGACCTGACCCGTTCCGTCGCATTCCCGGCAGCGGACAGGGGTGGTTCCCGGCTCCGCCCCGCTCCCCTTGCAGTGGGGGCACAGGTCGCGGCGCGTCACCTCGATCTCCTTCTTGCAGCCGAAGACCGCCTCCTCGAAGGAGATCTTGAGATCGTAGCGGAGGTCGGCACCGCGACGGGGGCCGCGCCGCCGCGTGGTCCGAAAACCGAAGCCCAGGTCGCCGAAGAACTCCTCAAAGATCTCAAAGGGATCGCGGAACCCGAAATCGAAGCCCGGCACGCCGGGACCGGCGTGACCGTACCGATCGTAGACCGCCCGTTTCTCGGGATCGGAGAGGACCTGGTAGGCTTCGTTGATCTCCTTAAAACGGGCCTCCGCGTCGGGCTCGGTGGAGACGTCGGGATGGTACTTCCGTGCCAACCGACGGTAGGCCCGCTTGATCTCCTCCTGCGTGGCCGACCGGTCCACCCCCAGAACCTCGTAGTAGTCCCGCTTAGCGCTCATCGCGTGGCTCTAGAACGATCAGGCCGGAGGCACCTCCGCCCCCGCCCCCGCTTCCTTGCTCCCCTGCGCCCTGCTACTCCGCGCTGAACTCCCCTTCGATCACGTCCCCTTCCGGACCTTCACCTTCCCCTTCGTCGGGGGGAGGGGAGGTTGCCGGACCGGCCCCCTGGTACATCTGGGTGCCGATCGCCTGCAAGGCCTCGTTCAGGTCGGCGGTGCGCTGCCGGATGCGGGCGACGTCCTCGGTGGAGATGACCTCGCGGACGGCGCGGACCTTCTCCTCCAGGTCCTTTCGCGCCTCGGCGGAGATGTGTTCCCCCATCTCGCGGAGGAACTTCTCCGCCGCGTAGGCCGCGTTGTCGGCAAGGTTGCGCGCCTCGGCCAGTTCCTTCTTCCGCCGATCCTGCTCCCGATGCATCTCCGCCTCTTGCACCATCCGCTCGATCTCCTCCGGGGTCAGCCCGCTGGAGGGGACGATGCGCATCGACTGCTCCCGACCGGTGGCCTTATCCCGGGCGGAGACGTTGAGGATACCGTTGGCGTCGATGTCGAAGGTGACCTCGATCTGGGGAACACCGCGCGGGGCGGGCGGGATGCCGTCGAGGATGAACCGGCCCAGGCTGATGTTGTCGGCCGCCATCGGCCGCTCCCCCTGGACCACGTGGATCTCCACCTGGGTCTGGTTGTCGGTGGCGGTGGAGAAGATCTGGGTCTTGCGGGTGGGGATGGTGGTGTTTCGCTCGATGAGCGGCGTGGCGACGCCCCCCAGGGTCTCGATGCTCAGGGTAAGCGGGGTGACGTCCAAGAGGACCACGTCCTTCACCTCACCGGCCAGTACCCCGGCCTGGATCGCCGCCCCCACCCCGACCACCTCGTCCGGATTGACCCCCTTGTGGGGCTCCCGTCCGAAGAACTCGGCCACGATCTGCTGGATGGCCGGCATCCGGGTCTGCCCGCCGACCAGGATCACCTGGTCGATGTCGGAGGGCTTCAGCCCGGCGTCCTCCAGCGCCTGCTTGCAGGGCTCGATGGTGCGGAGGATCAGGTCCTCGGTCAGTTGCTCCAGCTTGGCCCGCGTGAGCCGCATCTGGAGGTGCAGGGGGCCGGAGGGACCGGCGGTGATGAAAGGCAGGTTGATCTCCGTCTCCAGCATCGAGGAGAGTTCGATCTTCGCCTTCTCCGCCGCCTCCTTCAGCCGCTGCAGCGCCTGCCGGTCTTTGCGCAGGTCGATCCCGTACTCCTTCTCAAACTCGTCGGCCAGATAGTCGATGATGCGCCGATCGAAGTCGTCGCCGCCGAGGAACGTGTCTCCGCTGGTGGACTTGACCTCGAAGACCCCGTCGCCGACGTCGAGGATGGAGATGTCGAACGTGCCGCCGCCCAGATCGTAGACGGCGATGATCTCGTCCCTGTTCTCCCCCAGGCCGTAGGCAAGGGAGGAGGCGGTCGGCTCGTTGATGATGCGCAGGACCTCCAGACCGGCGATCCTGCCGGCGTCCTTGGTCGCCTGCCGCTGGCTGTCGTTGAAGTAGGCCGGCACGGTGATCACCGCCTGGGTCACCTCCTCGCCCAGGTAGGCCTCCGCATCCGCCTTGATCTTCTGGAGGATCATCGCCGAGATCTCCGGCGGGGAGTACTCCTTACCCCCCATCCAGACCCGCACGTCGCCGTTGGGCGCGGCGGTAACTTTGTAGGGGACGATCTGGAGGGCGCGCTGGACCTCCGGGTCGTCGAACTTGCGGCCCATGAACCGCTTGATGGAGAAGATGGTGTTCTCCGGATTGACGATCGCCTGCCGTTTAGCGACCTGGCCCACCAGCCGCTCCCCCGTCTTCGGATTGACAGCGACGACGGAGGGGAAGAGCCGCCCCCCCTCGGCGCTGGGGATGACGACCGGCTCACCCCCCATCATCACCGCACAGACAGAGTTGGTGGTACCCAGGTCGATGCCAATGATTTTACCCATCCTTCACCGTTCCTCCCTGTCGCTCTCCGGCTCCATCCGATCCAGCGCGGATCCCAAGAGCACACCCCCCTGAGCCGGGAACCCTAGCACGTCGCCAGCGCTTGTTTACCCGCTCGGACGGCCCTACGAATCGGAGGCTTCGTCGGGGGTTTCCTCTGCCACCTCTTCTGTCTCCGCCTCCGAAGAGGGGACCTTTTCCACCGCACGGGCCACGCGGACCAGGGCGGGACGGATCACCCGATCCCCCAGCATATACCCTCGTTGCACCTCGCCGATGATCTGGCCGTCCTCGTACCCCTCGACCTCCTCGTAGGTCACCGCCTCGTGGTACAGCGGGTCGAACGTCTTCCCCTCCGTCTCAAT
Source organism: uncultured Anaerolineales bacterium (assembly GCA_964580565.1). GTDB lineage: Bacteria > Chloroflexota > Anaerolineae > B4-G1 > DUEL01 > DUEL01. Next base: position 30,279 of record CAZOLN010000001.1, on the reverse strand, counting down.
GGGGCGGACCCCCTCGGCCTCCAGGATCATCTCCAGCCGCCGCTTGATCAGGAAGATGCCCTCGATCCAGGTGAGGCTCTCCAACCCCGCAGGAAGGGTCCTCTCCGCCCGCTCCAGGTCGTCCAGCACCGGCAGGATCTTGGCGATGAGGGCGGCGTTGCTCATCTGGACCCATTGCTGGCGCTCCGCCTCCTGCCGCTTCCGGTAGTTGGCGAACTCCGCCTGGGTCCGTTGCCATCCCTCCAGGTACTCGGCCGCCTGGGCCTTGGCCTCTTCAAGCTCTCTCCGCAACCGCTCCAGTTCATCCTCCTCGGCCTCAGCCTCCGGCTGCTCGGCCGTCTCAACCTCAGGCTCCTGAGGCCGCTCCTCCGCCGGCCCCTCCTGGTCGGCCGGGGCGGCCTCCTCTGCATCTGCAGCGACCGTCTCTTCTTCCTCCATCTCCTCGTCCGGCTCTTTCGTCTCGATCATGGCGACCTCCTTGGCGTGGTGGGAGGGAGTTCGGCACCGGCCGCGAAGACCTCACGGACCAACTCGGAGAGGATGCCCGCGACGAAGCGGACGGCGGAGATAGCCCGGCCGTACCCCATCCGGGTGGGCCCTAGGACACCCAGCGCACCGGTGGCCAGACCGGCGACACCGTACCGGCTGAGGACGAGGCTGCAGGCGTGAAGCTCGTCGAAACGACCCTCACCGCCGATCATCACCCGCACGCTGCCGATGGTGGCGGGCCCCAGGGCGTCGGCCAGGACCGCCTCCAGGAAACTGCGCTCCTCAATGACCCGCAACACTTTCCCGGCCTGCTCCCCTTCGGTGAACTCCGGTTCCTGGAGCAGTTCGCTCAGCCCATCGTGGTAGACCTCATCGGCCGTGGTGGACCCTGCGCGACGCATGATGTCCACCACCAACCGGGCGATGTCGGCCTCGAAAAGAGGAAGGGTAGAGATCCGCGGCGCGATCTCACCGGCGGTGAGGCCCGTGCACAACTGGTTGAGCCGGTCCGCCGCCTCGCTGAGGACCGCCTGCGGCAGCGGCTCCGGCAGCGTCAGCATCTGCTGCTTGACCAGCCCGCCCTGCAGGACGAGGACCAACAGGACCAGCCGCCCCTGGGTGGAGATGAGTTGGAGGTGGCGGTATCGGGCCTGAGCGGCCCGTGGGGCGGTGACCAACGCCGCGCTGCGCGTGGTGCGCGCCAACACCGAGGCGGCCAGCGGCATCCACTCCTCGACGTCCTGCCGCACCTGCTGGAACTGATGGGCGATGGTGCGCCGCTCCGCCAACGGCAGTTCCGACTCCCGCAGCAGCCGCTCGACGAAGTACCGATACCCCTGATCGGTCGGCATCCGGCCCGCGGAGGTATGCGGATGGGTCAGGTACCCCATCGCCTCCAGACGGGCCAGTTCGTTGCGCACCGTGGCCGGGCTGACGTTCAGCCCGTACTTCTCGACGAGGGTGCGGGAGCCAACCGGCGTGGCCGTCCGCACGTATTCGCGGACCACCAGGCTCAGGATCATCTGCTGCCGAGGGGTCGGCTCCTCCTGCTGCTCTTCCCCTCCCTTCCGTCGCACCTGCGGGCTCATCTCCTCCCTTCTCCCCAAAGCCTCGGTACAAAATTAGCACTCTTAATATTAGAGTGCTAACACCCGGCTTTGTATATGCTACCACGGGGCCGGGAAACTGTCAAGCAGGACCTGCACGGTTCCCCTCGCTCCTCCTGCGACGTCCCAGAAACCGCGGATGTGTATGAAACAGCCCCGCGGCGCGCGGCCGCAGGGCTGTTCGTCGATGGCACCGGAGGCCGATCAGGCCTCGCCGCACAGGCGCAACAGCCGCTCCCAGCGGCGGTCCACCTCCGCCTGCAACTCGTCGATGATGTGCCGGTTCTCCGGCCGGAAGAGGTGGCGGAACCGTCCCTGCCGCTTCAGCCACTCCTCGACGGGCTTCTTCTCCTTCGGCTTGTAGGTCAGCCGCCACTCCCCGTCCTCCACCTCGTAGAGGGGCCAGTAGCAGGTATCCACCGCCAACTGGGTGATCTCGATGGTCTCGTCGGTGGGGTGCCGCCAGCCCCGGTTGCAGGAGGAGATAATGTTGATAAAAGCCGGCCCACCGCAGTTGACCGCCTTGCGCACCTTCTTCATCAGATCGCGCCAGTGGCTCGGCGCCGCCTGGGCGACGTAGGGGATGCCGTGTGCGGCCATGATCGCCGTCAGGTCCTTGCGGAACTGCTGCTTGCCGGGGATCTTCTTGCCGGCCGGTGAGGTCGTGGTGTGGGCCCCCAGGGGGGTGGCGCTGGAGCGCTGGATGCCGGTGTTCATATAGGCACCGTTGTCATAACAGATGTAGAGGAATTGGTGGCCTCGCTCCACCGCGCCGGAGAGGGCCTGGAGGCCGATGTCGTAGGTGCCCCCGTCGCCGCCGAAAGCGATGAACTTGACGTTCTGCTCGGGGATCTTCCCCTGGCGCACCAGGGCGCGGTACGCCGCCTCGATGCCGCTGATGGTGGAGGCCGCGTTCTCGAAGGCGTTGTGCATCCACGGCACGTTCCAGGCGGTGTACGGATAGATGGTCGTCGCCACCTCCAGACAGCCGGTAGCGTTGGCGATGACCACCGGATCGTCGATCGCCATCAGCACCTGCCGGACGACGATCGAGGCGCCGCACCCGGCACAGAGCCGGTGCCCCGGCGTCAACCGCGTCGGTTGCTTGATCAGTTCTTTGAGAGCCAACTTTGTGGCCATTTTCCTACTCCCTCACGCTCAAGTACGTCACCAGCCTCTCCACCTGGCCCGTCTCCGCCACGCGGAGCATATCCCGGAAGACCGATTCGATCTCCCTCGGCAGGAGATCCCGGCCGCCCAGCCCGAAGACATAGTCGGCCATCGGGACCCGGGCGCCGTGGAGAGCCATCGCCGCTGCCAGTTCCAAGAAGAGCGGACCGGCGTTGCTCATCGAACCGAAGGAGATCGCCCGGTCCATCACCGCCACCGCCTTCAGGTGGCGCAGGGCGTCGACCAGTTCCTTCGCGGGGAAGGGACGGAAGACGCGGGGCTTCAACAGCCCGACCTTCAGCCCCTCCGCGCGCAACTGGTCCACCACCGTCTTTACCGTGCCCGCGGTGGAGTTGGCGACCACTACGGCGACCTCCGCGTCGTCCAACCGGTAGGCCTCGAAAAGGCCGTAATTCCGGTTGAACTTCCGATTGAACTCGTCGGTCACCTCCTGGATGACCCGGAGCGCGTTCTCCATCGCCTCCACCTGCTGCCGCTTGTGCTCGTAGTAGTAGTCGTAGAAGTCCAGCGGCCCATAGGTCTTGGGATGCTCCAGGTCCAGGATCGACCACTGGGGGCGGTACTCCCCTATGAAGGCCTTCACGTCCTCGTCGTCGTAGATCTCCACCCGTTCCATCCCGTGGCTGGTGATGAAACCGTCCTGGCAGACCGCGACGGGCAAAAGGACATCCGGGTGCTCGCCGATGCGGACCGCCTGGATGATGTTGTCGTAGGCCTCCTGGGCGTTCTCGGAGAAGAGGATGATCCAGCCGCTATCCCGCATCCCCATCACGTCCGAGTGGTCGCAGTGGATGTTGATGGGGGCGGAGAGGGCCCGGTTGACCAGGCTCATCACGATGGGCAGCCGGGTGGAGGCGGCGATGTAGACGATCTCCCACATCAACGCCAGGCCGTTGGCGGAAGTGGCGGTCATCACCCGCGCGCCCGCCGCCGCCGCGCCGACACAGGCGCTCATCGCGCTGTGCTCGCTCTCCACGGTGACGAACTCCGTGTCCACCAGCCCGTCGGCGACGAACTCGGAGAACTTCTGCACCGTCGAGGTCTGCGGCGTGATCGGATACGCCGCCACCACATCCGGGTTGATCTGGCGCATCGCCGTAGCGACGGCATCGTTACCGGTCAGTGCTTCAAACTTGCTCATCGTCCTACTCCTGGAACTTCCCTTCTTCGACCATCCGGATGCACAGGCGAGGGTCATCCCGCGCCAACTCCTCCCCGGCCTCCCGCCGCACCTTGGCGTTCACCGGGCAGACCGAGGCGCAGATGCCACACCCCTTGCAGTGCTCCAAGTCGAACCCTAGCATCTTCTCGTTCTCCGGATCCACCAGGATGCTGGAATCCGGACAGTAGAGCCAGCACGTGAAGCAATGGATACACTGGGCCTCACCGAACACCGGACGGAACGCCCGCCAAGTGCCGGTGGGGTACTGCACCGCGTTGCCCGCCTCGAGGATCATCCCGCCGATGGGGATGTCTCGCCAACCTTTTAGTTCCGCCATTGTACTTTGCTCCTTCCGTATGAATTACGGAACACGGAATACGAAACACGTGTCGCGCGTTCCGCTACCCCTCCACCACTTCCTCCGCCGCCCGGCGCATCGCCCGGATGTTGGCCTCGACCACCTCCGGAGCGACCTTGTTGCCGAACCAGTGGCGGATCTGCTCCTCCAGCGCGTCCAGTTCGAACAGACCCGTAGCCCGAGCGAAGGCCCCCAGCATCGGCGTGTTGGTGATCTCCCGCCCCATCTCCTCGATGGCGATGTGGCTGGCGTCCACCGTGAAGACCTTGCCGGTGCGGAAGCCCGTGATCTCACGCACCTCCTCGGGGCTCATCGAGGTGTTCACCAGGAGGATGCCGTCCTCCTTCAACCCCTCCGTCACGGGAACGGTGCCGAGAAGCGTGGGGTCCAGCACCAGCACGATGTCTGGGTTCTCGACCTGGGAATGGATGGTGATGGGCTTGGAACTGAGGCGGGTGTAGGAGCGGATCGGAGCCCCCATCCGTTCGGGGCCGTAGTCGGGGAAGGCCTGGAAGTACTGACCGGTGCCCAGGGCGGTCTCAGCCAGAAGTTTCCCCGCCGTGACCACGCCCTGTCCGCCCCGGCCATGCCAGCGGATCTCGATCAATTCCTTCATAACGAAACCCCCTTTGGAGCATTTTGTAGTAACGTGCCGAAGTCCCAAACAGCTATTTTGCCACAGAATCCTTTTTTGCGCCAGTTTCCCAGGACGACCGACAGGAAAAAAGCGGGCAGATGAGCCTGCCCGCCGTGGCGGAGGGGGTGGGATTCGAACCCACGGTGACCATTAAAGGCCACAACGGTTTTCGAGACCGTCCCGATCGTCCACTCCGGCACCCCTCCGCGTCGTGGACTCGGCCGTCTAGCGGGCCCGCAGGCTGGCGAAGAAGCGGCTCAGAAGCGCCCGCGCTTCTTCGGCCAGCACACCCCGCGTCACCGCAACGCGGTGGTTGAACCGCGGCTCCCGCAGCAACTCCACCACAGAGCCTGCGGCCCCGGCCTTGGGATCGTCCGCCCCGTAGACCAATCGATCGACCTGGGCCTGGACCATCGCCCCGGCGCACATCGGGCACGGCTCCAGCGTGCAGTAGAGCGTCACGCCCCGGAGCCGCCAGCCTCCCAACGTGCGGGCCGCCTCCCGCAGGGCGATCATCTCCGCGTGGGCCGTGGGGTCCCGGTCCACCTCCCGCCGGTTGTGCCCACGCCCCACGATCCGCCCATCCCGAACGGCGATGGCCCCCACCGGCACATCCCCGTGGTCCAGAGCCTTCTCCGCCTCGGCCAGGGCCTCCGCCATCCACCGGCGATCCGCCTCCGGGATGGCCCACCGAGGGAGCCCTTCCGCGTCCACGACGGGATTATAACACAGGGTGCCAAGAGCGACAACCTGCCCATCGGAGCGTATCGTGGTATAATCGACACATCCGAGGTGATGCCAGGGGAGGGACGATGCCGTTCGAAAGCCTCTCTGATATGCCCAAGGTTCTGGCCGTCTACCTGAAACTGTCGGAGTATCCCATCCTCTCCCGGGAGATCCGCAAACGCATGCGCCAGGAACTGTTCGACCGGGGCATCATCACGCCCGCCCAGTTCGAACAGGAGGTGAGGCGAAAGGCGATCCTGACCCAGCAGAAAGAGGGGCTGGACAACCCACCCCTCCAGGAATCCCCCGAAGTATGGGAGGAGAGGCTTCAGATCATCCGCAACCACCTCACCGACTTCTATTTCGCGCTGAACCTCCCCCACGAACGGTTCGAGGAGATCGTCCGCTCCGTCCTCAGCGCCCGCAAGCCGGAGGAGGAGATCATCCTCACCTTCAACCCCGAACTGGCCCCCTGGCACATGCTCTTCGCCCAGGCGGAGGAGTTCGAGCGGCTCCCGCCAGAGAAGAAAGCCAAGGTGCGGCACCACATCCAACAGATCATCGTCGTCCTCACCCGAGGGATGATCAGCGACCAACTGGGGTTCGTGGGCGTGGCGCGGGAGCACTTCGAGATCGCCGACCTGAAAGAGATCTACCGACGCCGCATCGGCAGGGGCAAGATCGGAGGGAAGGCCGCCGGTATGCTCCTCGCCTATAAGATCCTGCGGGAGCCTCAGCCGGACGACCCGTTCCCCTTCGCCGACCGTGTGGTGATCCCCGACTCCTACTTCATCGGCGCCGACGTCTTCTACGACTTCCTGGCCTTGAACGGCCTGTACCGGTTCTCCGACCAGAAGTACAAGACCCGGGAGGAGATCGAGGCCGACTACCCGGAGATCCAGCAGGCGTTCATGCGCGGCCGGTTCCCGGAAGGGATCGTGGAGCGACTCCGGCGGCTGGTGGAGAGGATGGGGAACGCCCCCTTGATCGTCCGCTCGTCCAGCCTTCTGGAGGACAACTTCGGTTACTCCTTCGCCGGCAAATACGAGAGCGTGTTCTGCCCCAACCAGGGGAGTCCCGAGGAGAACCTGCAGGCGCTGTTGGACGCGGTGCGTCAGGTGTACGCCAGCACCTTGAACCCCGACGCGCTCCTGTACCGCCGACAGGTGGGGCTGGTCGACTACGATGAACGGATGGCCATCCTGATCCAGCGGGTGGAGGGAAGGCGACACGGTCGGTACTTCTTCCCCACGGCGGCCGGGGTGGCCTTCGGCCGCAACCCCTTCCGCTGGAGCCGCATCATCCGCCGTGAGGATGGCTTTATGCGCATCGTCTTCGGCCTGGGCACGCGGGCAGTGGAACGGGTCTCCGGCGACTACCCCCGGATGGTCGCCCTCAGCCATCCCCACCTCCGCCCGGAGATCACCCTCACCGAGATCAAGAAGTACTCCCAGCACTCCGTGGATGTGATCGACCTGAAGGAGAATCGGCTCGCAACGCTCCCGGTCCCCAAGGTCCTCCACCCCCGCTTCCCGGGAGTCCAGTGGCTGGCCTCGGTCGAGGAGGAGGATTACGTCCAGCCCCTTCACTTCCTCCGGCCCGGCCTCTCCTCCGACCGGCTGATCCTCACCTTCGATCGCCTCCTCCAGGAGACCGACTTCGTGCCGCTGATGAAGGCCGCGCTGACCAAACTGGAGCGGGCCTACGGCCGACCGGTGGACATCGAGTTCACGGTGGAGATCCACCGCGAGGGCAGGCGGCCCGTGCCGATCGTGCACCTCCTCCAGTGCCGCCCCCTGAGCCGACGGGAGACCCGTCCCGTTCGGGATTTCCCCGCCTACGTCCCCCAGGAAGACATCGTCTTCCTCACCACCCGCCTCGTCCCCGACGGCGTCGTCGAACGGATCGAGTACGTGGTCTACGTGGACCCCAGAGAGTACAGCCAGATCCCCGACCAGACGATCAAGCGGGAGATCGGCCGGGTGGTCGGGCGGTTGAACCGGCGACTGGAGGGACGCCGGTTCATCCTCGTCGGCCCGGGTCGGTGGGGGACGGCCAACCTCGACCTGGGGGTTCGGGTAGGCTACGCCGACATTTACAACACGCTGATGCTCATCGAGGTGGCCTTCGCCGGTCCGGAGGGAACGCCGGAGGTCTCCTACGGCACCCACTTCTTCCAGGACCTGGTGGAGGCCAACATCTACGCCCTCGCCCTCTACCCCGACGACGAGGAGGCGATCTTCAACCGCGCCTTCTTCGAAAACTCCCCCAACGTGCTGTCGGACCTCCTCCCGGAGGACGCTCCCTATGCCCGCTACGTGAGGCTGATCGACGTGCGAGCGGTGACGGGAGGAAGGCTCCTGGAGGTAATTATGAACGCCGAGGAAGAGAAAGCCATCGCCTACATCCGGGAATACAAGGAGCCGTGAGGCGGCCGCCGTTCCCGCGGCGTCGACCAGGATCGAAAGGAGAACTACCAAATGGAAGGCGTTCTGAACTGGGGAGTGGACGTCATCCTCTGGTTCCAGCAGTTCAGCCCGACGCTGGACCCCCCTTTCCGGTTTCTCACCTTCCTGGGAGAAGAGGAATTCTTCTTACTTCTCCTCCCCTTTATCTACTGGTGCCTGGACCGCCGGACGGGCGCCCGGCTGACGGTCCTGTTCCTCCTCTCCGCCTACCTGAACAGCGTCGCTAAAGTGTTGGCGGGTCAGCCACGACCCTTTGAGTACACTTCGCAGGTGCGCCCCCTGGTCGAAGCGCATGGAGGCGGCCTGCCCAGCGGACACACACAGAACACGGTGGTCGTCTGGGGCTACCTGGCCGCCCAGTTCCGACGCACCTGGCTGTGGGTCCTGGCCGGTCTGCTGATGGTCCTCGTCCCCCTCTCCCGCGTCTATCTGGGGGTCCACTTCCCCACCGACCTCCTGGGCGGCTACCTCATCGGCGCAGCGCTGGTACTCCTCTACCTCTGGGCAGAGCCGGAGGGAGAGAGGTGGCTGGGCGGCAAAGGATTCGCCTGGCAACTGGGCCTGGCGCTGGCCGTCCCCCTCCTGCTGGTCCTCCTCTTCCCCACCTCCGACGGGGTCACCGCCGGGGCGACGCTGGCAGGGATGGGCGTGGGCTTCGTGCTGGAACGCCGGTGGATCGGCTTCGCCAGCGGCGGGGTCTGGTGGAAGCGGGCGCTGCGGTATCTGCTGGGCGTGCTCGTCCTCTTCGGCCTATGGATGGGGCTTCGGATCGCCTTCGCCGGCCTGGAACCGGCGCTCCTCTTCCGCTTCGTCCGCTACGGGCTCGTCGGGCTGTGGGGCGGGCTGGTCGCCCCCTGGACGTTCGTACGCCTCCGGCTGGCGGGGAGGGAATAGGACCCTCCCCGCGCACGCTCCCAGGCCGTCCACAGCCGCTCTCTCCACGGGGTGTACTTCAGATTGGAGGCGGAGGTGCCTGCTGGCCCTCACCCCCCACCCGGCCCGCCGATGGCGGGCCACCCTCCCCCCTCTCCCACGGGTGGGAGAGGGGGGAGGGTCGGGGAGGGGAATGAGGGCACCCAAAATCTCCTATATTTACCCCCATCCTGAAGCACACCCCCTCCACGGGGCAGATTGTCGGCATCCGCCGTTTGGTGGTATAATCGATCCGGGACAATCCCTTCGCACAGGCCTCCGGCGACGACGGTCGGTCGGATGCCGCTGGAAAGTCAACGGGCGGGTGAACCTCTTCTATGGCCGAGTTCGTCCATCTCCACGTGCACACATACTACTCTCTTCTGGACGGGTTGAGCAGCCCCCTGGCGCTGGCTCAGCGGGCAGCGGAACTGGGGATGCCCGCTCTCGCCATCACGGACCACGGGGCCCTCTACGGCGTGGTTCAGTTCTACCAGGCCGCCCAGCAGGTGGGGATCAAGCCCATCATCGGGATGGAGGCCTACCTGGCCCGGCGTGGGATGAAGGACCGCGACGTCGTGGAGGACCGGAAGCCATACCACCTGCTTCTCCTGGCCCAGAACCAGACCGGCTATCAGAACCTCCTCCGCCTCGCCACCCTGGCGATGCTGGAGGGGTACTACTATAAACCCCGCATCGACAAACAGACGTTGCTCGAACACGGCGAGGGCCTCATCGTCGCCACCGCCTGTGGCTCGGGCGAGATTCCCCGGTTGATCCAGGAGGGCCGTCTGGAGGAGGCCCGGTCGGCCGTCAGGTGGTACCGGGATGCATTCCCGGGTCGGTTCTTCATCGAACTGCAGGACCACGGCCTGCCCGAGATGGACACGGTCAACCGTCACCTCCTGGCCCTCGCCCGCGAGTTCGACGTGCCGGTGATCGCCACCAACGATGTCCACTACGCCCTCCGCGATCAGGCCCCCATCCACGACATCCTGCTCTGCATCGGGACCGGGAAGAGCCGGAACGACCCGGACCGCCTTCGGTACGAGGGGGAGACCTATTACCTCCGCAGCGCGGAGGAGATGGCCGCCCTCTTCGCCGAGGTGCCGGAGGCCCTCACCAACACCCTGCGCATCGCCGAGATGTGCGAGGTGGAACTGGACTTCCACAACTACCACCTCCCCGTCTTCGAGGTCCCGGATGGGCACACCCCCCAATCCTACCTGCGGGCTCTGTGCGAGGAGGGGCTGCGCCGCCGGTACGGAGACCGGGCCGACGCCCCGGAGGTCCGCCGGCGGCTGGAGCACGAGTTGGACATCATCCACCGCATGGGGTTCGACACCTACTTCCTGATCGTCTGGGACCTCTGCCGGGCGGCGCGGGAGCGGGGGATCTGGTACAACGCCCGCGGCTCCGCCGCCGGTTCCATCGTCGCCTACGCCCTCGACATCACGATGGTCGACCCCCTGGCCAACGGCCTCATCTTCGAGCGGTTCCTCAACCCCGGTCGGGTGTCGATGCCCGACATCGACCTGGACTTCCCCGACGACCAGCGGGAGCAGATGATCGAGTACGCGCTGCGCAAGTACGGCTACGAGAACGTGGCCCAGATCATCACCTTCGGAACGCTGGGCGCGCGGGCGGCGGTGCGGGACGTGGGCCGGGTGATGGACATCCCCCTCACCGAGATCGACCGGATCGCCAAACTGATCCCCAGCATCCCCGGCAAGCCGGTCTCCATCCCCCAGGCGCTGGAGCAGGTGGGGGAACTGCGGGAACTGTACGAGACCACCCCCTACGTCCGGGAACTCCTGGACACGGCGGCCCAGTTGGAGGGGGTGGCCCGCCACGCGTCGACCCACGCCGCCGGGGTCGTCATCGCCGACGCGCCGCTGGTCACCTACTGCCCCCTCCACCGTCCGACCAAGGGGGACACCCAAAGCGGCAACGGCGCCGAGGGCCAGGAGTCGGTCCTCAAGACCGTCACCCAGTGGCCGATGGAGGACCTGGAGGCCATCGGGCTGCTTAAGGTGGACTTCCTGGGGCTGAGCACCCTGACCGTGATGCGGCGGGCCTGCGAACTGATCCGCCAGCGACACGGGGTGGAGTTGGACCTGTACTCCATCCCCCTGGACGACCCGGCGATCTACCGGCTCCTCTCCGGCGGGGACGTGATGGGGGTCTTCCAGGTAGAAGGCGCAGGCTTCCGCCGGGTCCTGCGGGAGATGCGTCCCTCCCGCTACGAGCACATCGTCGCCGTGCTGGCCCTCTACCGCCCCGGCCCGATGGAGTACATCCCCACCTACATCCGCCGGATGCACGGGAAGGAGTCCATCGAGTACCGCCACCCCGCCCTGGCCCCCATTCTGGACGAGACCTACGGGATCATCGTCTTCCAGGAGCAGATCATCCGCATCGCTACCGACCTGGCGGGCTACACCGCCAGCGAGGCCGACCTCCTCCGTCGAGCGGTCGCCAAGAAGAAGAAGAAGGAACTCCTCAAACACCGGGAGAAGTTCCTGGAGGGCGCGGTCGCCAACGGCATCCCCCGCCAGACGGCGGAGGCGATCTTCGCCGACATCGAGTACTTCGCCCGGTACGGGTTCAACAAGTGTTTGCCGGGGGACGTGGAGATCGTCGACGGAGCGACCGGCCGCGTCGTCACGATAGAGGACCTCTACCAGGGCCGTGCCTCCGCGGAGCGTACGCTGACCTGCGACCTCACCACGCTCCGGCTGACCACCGGCTCGATCCGGGCCGTGGTGGACAACGGCATCAAGCCGGTCTACCGGCTGACGACCGCGCTGGGGCGGACCATCGAAGCGACGGCGAACCATCCCTTCTACACCTACAACGGCTGGCGGCTGCTAGCCGAACTGCAGGAAGGGGACCGGATCGCCGTCCCCCGCCGCCTGCCGGTGGAGGGGCGGACCGAGTGGCCCGAACATGAGGTCATCGCACTGGGACATCTGCTAGCGGAAGGGAACCTCTGCCACCCCCATTCGGTCTACTTCTACAGCCAGGACGAGGAGCTGGTACAGGACTATGTTCGCGCGGCCGAGCGGTTCTCGAACACCCGCTGCACCGTGTCGATCCACAGGGGTACCCACTCCGTGTACGCCCGTCGGATCGACCGCTCGGAGCCGCCAGGCATCGTCACCTGGGCCAAACGGTTGGGGATCTGGGGAAAGCGGGCTACGGAGAAGGAGATCCCCTCGGCCGCCTTCGAGCTGAGCAATCGACAGGTCGCGCTCCTCATCGCGCGGATGTGGGAGGGGGACGGGCACATCGCTCCCGGTGGACGAAGCCTCTTTTACGCCACCTCGTCGTCCCGGATGGCCCACCAGTTGCAGCACCTCCTGTTGCGGTTGGGCATCGTCTCCCGACTGCGAACGGTGGAGTTCCCCTACCGAAACACCCGTCGTCCCGGCTACCAGTTGTTCATCACCGGCAACGAGAACATTGCTGCGTTCGCCCGTCTCATCGCCGTCCATTTTGTTAAGCAAACAAACCGCGCAGCGGTTGAGGCAATGCGGCTTGAGGAACCGGCCTCCTTCGGAACGAAGGACATCATCCCTCTGGAGATCAAGGAGGCGGTGCGCGCGGCGAAGCAGCGGGCGGGCGTAACCTGGGCAGAGGTGCGGGAGACCTGCGGGGTCGCGCCCCGCGAGTTCTCCCCCTCGTCTAACGAGGGCAAGCAGGGCTTCTCCCGTCAGACGATCGCCCGGCTGGCAGCCTACTTCGACGATCCAGCCCTCCGCCGCTACGCCGAGAGCGACGTCTACTGGGACCGCGTCGTTCAGATCGAGTACGTCGGCGAGAAGCGGACCTACGACCTGGAGATCGCCGGGACCCACAACTTCATCGCCAACGACATCCTGGTGCACAACAGCCACGCCGCCGACTACGCCGTCCTCACCTGCCAGACCGCCTATCTGAAGGCCCACTACCCGGTGGAGTACATGGCCGCCCTGCTGACGGTGGAGCGGCACAACACGGAGAAGGTGGGCGCGCTGGTCAGCGAGTGTCGCCGGATGGGGATCGAGGTCCTGCCCCCGGACGTGAACCGCTCGCGCCTGGAGTTCACCATCGAGGACCGACCGGAGGGGCCGGCGATCCGGTTCGGCCTGGGGGCGGTGAAGAACGTGGGAGACGGGCCGGTGGAGGCGATCCTGAAAGGGCGAGGGGATCGCCCCTTCCGGGACCTGGAGGACTTCTGCCAGCGGGTGGACCTGCGGTTGGTCAACCGGCGGGCGCTGGAGAGCCTGATCAAGGTGGGGGCGCTCGCCTCCTTCGGTACCCGCGCCCAGTTGCTGGGCGCGCTGGACCGCATCCTCGCCCTCAGCGCCGAGTTCCACCGCGCCAAGGAGATCGGGCAGATGAGCCTCTTCGGCGAGGCCACCGGCGTCCGCCTGGGCGGAGACGTAGCCCTCCATTTCGGACAGGGCAGCCAGGTGGAGGTCCCCCAGCAGGAAAGGCTGGAGTGGGAGAAAGAACTGGCTGGAACCTATCTCTCGGAGCACCCTCTGATGGAGGTGATGCGCGAACTGGACGACATCATCACCGCCTACATCGGGCAGTTGGACGAGGAGGTCCCCGGCCAGTTGGTGACCGTCGTGGGCATCGTGCGCAAGGCCCGCCCCTACACCACCCGCAAGGGGGACGAGATGGCCTTCGTCACGATGGAGGACCTCCACGGCTCCTGCGACGTGGTCGTCTTCCCCCGGGTCTGGAAGCAGACCCGGGAACTGTGGCTGCCCGACCAGATCCTGGTGGTCCGAGGGAAGGTGGACGCCCGGCGGACGCCGCCGAGCCTGATCTGCGAGTGGGCCAAACTCCCCCAGGAGGTGGACCGGCCCCGCAAGCCGCCCTCACCGCCTGCGCCCCCCGCCCCTGCCCCTTCTCCCCCTCCACCCGCGCCTCGCCGACGTCGGGTCATCCAGATCACCTTCCAGCGCACCGGCGATCAAAAGCAGGACTTCCGCCTGCTGGCGGCGGCCCACGAACTGTTGACCTCCTATCGGGGCCAAGACCGGTTCGTCTTCCTCCTGCAGGGCGGCCCCAACGGAGACCACCTCCTGGAGTTCCCCAACGACACCACCGGCTATTGCCCCGAACTGGAGGCCAAACTGGCCGACCTCGTAGGGCCGGACGCTATGGAGGTGCGGGAGGAGTCGTGGGGATGACGAAAGACCTGCGCGGACCCGCCGACGTGGAAACGGTGCTGCGGGAGCAGGGAATCCCTTACCGCCGAATCGACGTCGCCGAAGCCGCCCGCGCCGACCAGGCCGCCCGCTCCCTGGGGGTGGAGCCCGGCGCGGTGGTAAAGTCGCTGCTCTTCCTGGCCGACGGCGAGCCAGTCCTGATCCTGGTCGGCGGGGACCGGCGGGCCGATCCCAAACGGCTCCGGCAGGCGCTGAAGGCCCGTCGAGTGATGATCGCCCCGCCGGAACGGGTGACGGAGGAGACCGGCTACCCTCCTGGCGCAGTTCCGCCGGTAGGCCACCCCCGCCCGCTGCCCACCTGGATCGACGAGGACCTCTCCGCCCACCCGACCGTCTACGTCTCCGGCGGCGCGCAGAACGTGATGATCGCCCTCTCCTTCTCCGACCTTTCCCGCGTGACGCGGGGGCGACGTGCCCCCATCGGCACCCCGGCTTGACCTCACCGCTATCTCGTGTATCATGCCTCCTGAGCCTCCCTGACGCGGGGAGGCTTTAGGACGAATACTGCCCGAGCGGCGGCGATTGAGGAGGAGAAAATGCGCATCGGTATCCTGACAGGCGGAGGCGATGTACCAGGGCTGAACCCATGCATCAAGGCCCTCGTCTACCGGGCCATCGACGAGGGGCACGAACCCATCGGCATCCGGCGCGGATGGGCCGGGATGCTGTACTACAACCCCGATGACCCGGCGACGCACGAGGAGTGCGTGATGCCCCTGGACAAGACCATCGTGCGGACCATCGATCGGACGGGCGGGACCTTCCTGCATACCTCCCGCACCAACCCCGGACGGGTGGCGATCGACAAAGCCCCCGACTTTCTGGACGCGGAGTCGTTCCCCGTCGACGGGAACGGGTTTCTGGACTTCACCGACCACGTTCTGAAGGTGCTGGAGCACCTCAAATTGGACGCGCTGGTCCCCATCGGAGGGGAGGACACGCTGGGATACGCGGCCCGGATCCATCGGGAGGGATTCCCCATCGTGAGCATCCCCAAGACGATGGACAACGACGTCTTCGGCACCGACTACTGCATCGGCTTCTCCACGGCGGTCACCCGAAGCGTCCGCTTCATCCACCAACTTCGCTCCACCGCCGGCTCCCACGAGCGGATCTGCGTGGTGGAACTGTTCGGACGGCACTGCGGGGAGACCTCGCTGGTCTCCGCCTACCTCTCCGGGGCGGATCGGGCGCTCATCGCCGAGGTACCCTTCGACATCGAGAAACTGGCTCGCTTGGTCGTGAAGGACAAGTACGCCAACCCCAGCCGGTACGCGATGGTCACCATCTCCGAGGGCGCCCGCGAGATCGGCAAGGAGGTCCTTCACCAGGGGGTGACCGACCCCTACGGGCACAAGAAACTGGGCGGTATCGGCGCCGTCACCGCCAAGCGGCTGGAGCAGATCACCGGCGAGAAGACGATGTCCCAGCAACTGGCCTACCTGATGCGCTCCGGCGAGCCGGATTCGCTGGACATCATGGTGGCGGTGAACTACGCCAACGTGGCGATGGACCTGATCCTGGAGAAGCGGTTTGGGCGGATGGTGGCGCTGCGGGAGGGCCGTTACACCGACGTAGACGCCGAGTCGCCCACGTTGGGGGTCAAGCAGGTGGATGTGCGCACCCTGTACGACGTGGAGGAGTACCGGCCGAAGGTGATGCACGTCCATGGCAAACCGATGTTCCTCTACTAGAGGGTACAGGTTACAGGTTGTAGGTTGTCCCCCACGGAATCCGAAACTTGAAACCTGAAACCTGGAACCTGAGAGGGGGGCTCATGAAACGCATCGCTGTTCTCACCAGCGGGGGGGACGGCCCAGGGCTGAACCCCTGCATCCGCGCTGTGACCCGAATGGCGATTCATCTGGGGGCGGAGGTCCTTGGCGTCGAGCGGGGGTTCACCGGCCTGATCAGCGGCAACGTCCGGCCCATGGACCGGCGGTCGGTGGGGGGGATCATGGGGCGTGGAGGGACCTTCCTCGGCACCGACCGTTGTCGGGAGTTTTACACTCTGAAGGGGCAACGGAAAGCCCTGCGCACCCTGAACCAATTGGGCGTGGACGGGCTGGTGGTCATCGGGGGGAACGGCTCCCTCACCGGCGCGCTGGCGCTCCATCGACTGGGCTTCCCCGTCGTCGGCGTGCCAGCGACCATCGACAACGACGTCAACGGGACCGACATCGCCATCGGCGTCGACACCGCGCTGAACACCATCCTGGACGCCATCGACCGGATCAAGGACACGGCCTCCTCCCACCAACGGGCCTTCCTCATCGAGACAATGGGCCGCAACTCGGGGTACCTGGCCCTGATGAGCGGGCTCGCCGGAGGGGCGGAGATGGTCCTCATCCCCGAGGTCGAGACGCCGTTGGAGGAGGTCGCCGAGGCGGTGGGATACGCCTACGAGCGGGGGAAATCCCACTGCATCATCATCGTCGCCGAGGGGTGGAAGCCCGGCACCCGCGCGCTGGTGGACTACCTCAAGGGACGGGAGGACGAACTGGGCTTCGAGGTCCGGCTGACGGTGCTGGGCCACATCCAGCGAGGGGGTGCCCCCTCCGCCTTCGACCGGCTTCTGGCCACCCGCCTGGGCGCCGCCGCCGCCCGGGAACTGATCGAAGGGACACGGGGAATGATGATCGGATGGGTCAACAGCCAGGTGGCCCCTACCCCCTTGGAGGAAGCGGTGGCCTTCCAGAAGGCGGTGGATCTGGCATTGTGGGAGTTGTCTGAGATTATGGAGCGGTAGCGCCGATGGGACGCACGCTGCTGTTGGTCGGACGGCCGGGCATCGGCAAGACGACGGCGATCAAGGCAGTAGCGGAGCGGCTGGGTGAGCAGGCCGGGGGGTTCTACACCGAGGAGATCCGCGGCCCGGGCGGCCGCAAGGGGTTCCGGCTGATCACCCTGGACGGGAGGGAGGCGATCATGGCCCACGTCACTCTCAAGGGCGGGGGCCGCCCTCGCGTGGGCCGGTACGGGGTCAACGTCGAGGCTATCGACCGCGTGGGCGTGACCGCCCTCCACCGGGCGATGGACGAGGGCCGCATCGTGATCATCGACGAGATCGGCAAGATGGAACTGTTCAGCGGCGCGTTTAAAGAGGCGGTCCTCCAGGCGGTGAGCGGCCCCCACACCGTCGTGGCGACGGCGATGGCCAAACCCAACCCGTGGATCGAGGCCCTCCTAGCGCTGCCGACGGTGACGGTGTGGGAGGTGACGACGGAGAACAGGGACGAGA
>CAZOLN010000001.1:6003-12661 GCA_964580565.1 uncultured Anaerolineales bacterium | reverse complement strand
GCAGGAAGCGGTAGGAAGCGGGGAAGCAAGGAAGTAAGGAAGCAAGGGGGAAAGGGCCGATAATCGGCAAACATCAGGGCCTCTGCGCCCTCGGCATCTTTGCGGTAAGGATATTCGGAGGTGGATGATGCCGGCGATCGTCATTGTGGGAGCCCAGTGGGGGGATGAGGGGAAAGGGCGGGTGGTGGACGGCCTGGCCCCGCAGGCACACGTGGTAGCCCGGTACAACGGCGGGGATAACGCCGGCCACACGGTCGTGGCCGAGGGGCACACGCTCCGCCTCCACCTGGTCCCCTCCGCCGTCCTCCACCGCCAGGTCGTGTGCCTCATCGGCGGCGGGGTGGTCGTCAACCCGGAGCGGCTGGTGGAGGAGTTGGACGAACTGGCTGGACTGGGAGTGGACGTAGGGCCGGACCGGATCAAACTGGCCGCCAACGCCCACATCATCCTCCCCACCCACCGCGCGCTGGACGGGGCGCGGGAGGCGTCGCGGGGGAAGGGGGCGATCGGGACCACCCGCCGGGGGATCGGCCCCACCTACGCGGATAAGGCGGCCCGCGTCGGCCTGCGGGCGGGAATGATGACCGACCCCGAGGGATTCGCCGAGCGGGTGAAGACCCTGACGGAGGCCCACAACCGGCTCCTGCACGGACAGTACGGCCTGGAACCGCTACCTGCGAAGGAGATCGCCGCCCGATACCACGACTACGCCCGGCGGCTCAAGGACCACCTGGTGGACGGCTCAGCGCTGGTGGCAGAGACGCTGGAGGCGGGGAAGACGCTGCTGTGTGAGGGGGCGCAGGGGACCCTGCTGGATATCGACCACGGGACCTACCCCTTCGTCACCAGTTCCTCCACGGTGGCTGGCGGCGCGCTCGCCGGGCTGGGCTTCGGCCCGCGGGAGGTAGCGCGGGTGATCGGCGTCGCCAAAGCATACACCACCCGCGTGGGCGCCGGTCCCTTCCCCACCGAACTCCTGGACGAGGTAGGGCAGCGCATCCGAGAGGTGGGCGGGGAGTACGGCACCACCACCGGCCGTCCCCGCCGCTGCGGCTGGCTCGACCTGACGATCCTCCGCTACGCCACCCAGGTCAACGGCCTGACGGAACTGGCGCTGACCAAACTGGACGTCCTCACCGGCATCGATCCGCTGCGGATCGCCGTCGCTTACGAACGGGAGGGAGAACGGACCGACCGCTTCCCCGCCGAGTTCGGCATCGAGGACCTGGCCCGCTGGCGGCCGGTGTACGAGGAGTTGCCGGGATGGACCGAGGACATCGGCCACGCCCGGCGATGGGAGGACCTGCCGCCACAGGCGCAGGACTACGTCGCCTTTGTCGAGGAAGCGGTCGGCGTGCCGATCACCCTCATCGGCGTCGGGCCGGACCGGGAGCAGTCGATCTGGCTGGTATAGGATCCTCCCGCAGGCCCGAAGCCTGCGGAAGGGCACGACGGCGTCTCTAGACCGACGGCGGTGGGGGCGGCGGTGGCGTGGGCCCCTGCCAGGTGACCTGGGCAGCGGAGGTCTGCTGCGACCGTACCCAGAGGGCCATCTCCCGCGTGTTCTCCTCAATGGCGATGAAGAGATAGATCAGTTCGCCCATGCCGTAGAAGGCGATGAAGTAGATCACTGCCATCAGAAGGCTGACCAGGAAACCGCCCACACCGGCCAGCGCGCCGCCAAAGCGGGGAAGGCCATACTCGCGCGGCATAGGGACCCCGCCGACCAGGCTGGCCAGGAGGACGCCGAAGGCGGCCAGGATGCCGCCGACCAGGGCGATCCAGGCCAGCACTTTATACAGGGTGCCAATGATCCGAAGGACCCGGAAACGCTTATCCATTGCTCACCTCCCAGGAGTTGAAATATGCACGTGGAACTGATCGCCATCACCCGCTACCTGCGGGGAAACGGCACGCCGGAGGAACTGCTGGAGCACGCCGGTCGGGTCTGCTACCGCAGCCAGTCCCGGGGCGACCCCGGCGCCTTCCTCCGCGCCCGCATCCGCGAAGGCCACGAAAGCCTTATCGAACACGCCTCCGCCACGTTCGAGATCTCCGGCATCTCCCGCGCCTGCTCCCACCAGCTGGTCCGCCACCGGTTGGCCTCCTACAGCCAGGAAAGCCAACGGTACGTCTCGATGGACGACCCTAAGTGGGTGATCCCGCCCGCCATCGCCGCCGACCCCGAGGCGCTGCGCATCTGGGAGGAATTCACCGAAGAGGTCCGCCGCGCCTACCGTCGGCTCCGCGATCGAGGCGTGCGCAAGGAGGACGCCCGGTTCGTGCTGCCCAACGGCACGGCCACCCGGATCATCGTCACGATGAACTTCCGCGAACTCCTCCACGTCTTCCGGCTGCGCATCTCCCCCCACGCCCAGTGGGAGATCCGGCAGGTGGCCGTGCGGATGCTGGAGGCGGTCCACCCCTACGCCCCCTCCGTCTTCGGCGACCTGCGGGCCGAACTGCGAGGGCGTCACCCGGAGTACTTCGAAGGGCTGGCGGCTACGACTTCTTGATGGCGGCGTAGATCACCCCGCCCAGCGCGCCCAGCGCTGCCCCGACGATCGCGCCCAGCACGATCCCGCCGATCACCCCGATGAACGTCACGCCGGCGGAGAGAACCGCCGCGCCAGGCTCACCTCGGCCCAGGAAGTGGATGGCCGCACGCACGGGGCCGAAGATCAGGGTCAAAACCCCACTGACGAAGGACTGGACCACGCCAGCGATTCCGCCGGCGAGCGCGCCGCCCAGCGCGCCCTCGCCGACCTCCACCTTCCGCCCGCCCGCGGCGGCGTAGTGAACGTAGAGGACACCGGTCCCGACGGCCACTGCCCACCCCAGGGGACCGACGATACACCCTAAGATGGAGATGCGTCCCAACAGGGCGATGATGAAGCCGACCGCTGCGCCGATCAGACCGGCCTTGAGCGCAGTGGAGGAATCGATCTTCATTTGGACTCCCCTCCTTTCGTGGTTGTGGATCCGCCGCGCTGAACTACCGATCCCAAACGGACCGAAGCCATTATAGTCCCTTCACCCGTGGGCGCAATTCAGCCATCCCCCCGAACCGCGTCCGCGGGGGGCGAACGTCCAGGAGGGCATCGCGCACCGATGCCAGCACCCGACCCACGGCCCACTCCCGCGCCCGGGAGCGATCGCCGGGGAAGCGGAGCACGCGGTGGCGAACCTTCCCGCGCAGGTCGATCCCCACGGACGCAGCACCGTATGGGCCCTGCTCGCTGTCCCCTCCGGGGAGGACCAGCGGCCCCACGCCGATCCCTACGTCCGCCTCCCCTGCTCGCCGCGCGGCCGAGGCCAAACGGACCGCCAGGTCGGCCTCTCCCTCCCCCACCCCCGCCCACCCCGCTGCCTGCTCCACCGAGGCGAAGACGAACCCACCCCGCAGCCACCGCTCGGCCCCTTCCGCTTCGCTCAGCCGCGCCACCACCAGCCCGCCGGTCCCCACCTCGGCGACCGCCACGGACCAGCCCCGCTCCAACAGCAGGTCGGCCACCACCTCCGGCAGGTCCCACCCGTCCTCGCTGATGATGTACCGTCCCAACCGCTCCCGCAGCCGCTGCAGGTCCGCCGCGAGCAGCGACTCCGCCTCCTCGGAGGTCCGCCCCGTCGCCACCACCTCGACGGCGATGGTCCCCAAATGCGGGAGGAGTCCCAAGAGCGGGTTGCGGCCGCGCGCCATCATCTCCCCCAGCCGCTCGTTGATCTCCGACTCCGGCAATCCGTACACCTTCAGTACCGCCCGCCGCACGTGGTGATCCCGTTCCACCAAGCGGCGCAACCGAGGAAGGATGAACCCCTCCAGCATGCCCTCCATCTCATGAGGGACCCCCGGGGTGACGAAGAGGTGTTTTCCACCCTGTTGGAGATAGAATCCCGGCGCGGTTCCCCGGTCGTTCTGGATGACCTCGCTCCCCTGGGGCACCCGGGCCTGGACCCGGTTGGATGGGGACATCGGGCGACCCAATCGGGCGAACCGGGCCTGGATACGGGCGAGGGCCTCGCCGTCCTCCACCAGCGGCAGGCCGAAGTGGGCGGCGACCGCCTGCCGGGTCAGGTCGTCCTCCGTCGGCCCCAACCCCCCGGCGGCGATCACCACGTCGGCTTCCCTCAGCGCTACCTCCAGCGCGCGCCGGATCGCCGCTTCGTCGTCCCCCACGGTCAGGTGGAGCACCACGTCCAGCGGAATCGCCGCCAGCCGCTGAGCGATGGTCCGGGTGTTGGTGTCCAGCCGGTACCCGCAGGTCAGTTCATCGCCGATGGTGAGGATCGCCGCCTTCACCTGCGACCTCCCGCGCCACCCGCCGCCCCAGTTCCACCGCATAGTTGGTCCCCCGGTCCCAGGGGTAGACCTGGCTCATGCAGGCCAGGTACAGCCCCGGCACCCCCGTCGCCAGGGGTGGGATGTTATGGGAGTGATTCAGCGTCGGGATCGGCTGGGCGTAGGGTTCGGTGAACATCCAGGAGGCGCGGATCCAGTCGGGCCGGAAATCGGGGTTGATGCGGGAAAGGCCCGGCAGATACGCCTCCAGCAGTTGCTCCTTGGTGTAGCCGAAGTAAGGGTGGTCGGACGGCAGGTAATCGCCGCAGTAGACCAGGTGGTCGCCCCCGTAGTGGCTGCGCGGGATGTAGTTGGTGTGTTCGACCAGGCCCATGAAGGGGAGGCCCTCCCCGGCGGGGACGTTGATCCAGTAGTGGCCGTCGGTCAGCCGGTGGCGGAGGGCGAGGATGAGGACCACCGCTCCCATCGAGCGGAGACCGCGCAGTTTGGCAGCGTAGTCGGCGGGGAGGTCGGGCGCCAGCCGGAGGGCCGTCTGTGGGGAGCAGGTGAGGATGACGCGGTCGTACTCGGCCTCGTCCGCCTCCGTCTCCACGCGGAGATGCCCGTCCCCAATCGGCCGGACGGCCCGGACCTCCGTTCCCAGCCGGACCTCCCCACCCTGCGCCCGCACCTGCTCGACCAAGAGATCGGCGAACGCCTGGAACCCACCGACGAAGTAGCCCAGGCGGGGGGTCCGTTTGTACAGCCGGGCCCAGAACCAGGCCATATTGACCTTCCGGTAGTGGTCCTCGCCGAACTTGGCGATGAGCATCGGTCGCCAGAGCAGGTTGTACGCCCGCTCGCCGACGGCCCGGCGGGTCCACTCCTCGGCGGTCACTCGCTCCAGGGGGTGCCAGTCGCGGGTGAGGCGGAGGTAGAGGGTGACCAGGCCGACCCGCAGCCGGTCGACGAAGGGGAGGGGGGAGAACCGGAGGACCCGCAGGGGGCTGTCGAAGGGGTAGATGCGGCCCTGGTGATAGATGGAGGTGGTCGGCCGGGGAAAGAAGACCTGGTCGCGGGCCCCCAGTTCGTCGATCAGCCCGATCACGTCCTCGTCGGAGGCGAACCAATGGTGGTAGAACCGCTCCAGGGACCACTCCCAGCGGTCGTCGCGGAAGCCCGCCGCCAACCCCCCGGCGTAGGGCCGCGCCTCGTACACAACGACGGTGTGCCCCCAGCAGGACAGGTCGTAGGCCGCCGCCAACCCCGTGATCCCGGCACCGACGATCGCTACCTTCATTCCCCTGCCCCCTCGCTTCCCTGCTTCCCTGCTTCCTGCTTCCTGCCTCCTGCCTCCTGCTTCCCTGCCTCCCCCGCTTCCCCGCTCCCTGCCAACTCCCGCACCTCCGCCCACCGCACTCCCTCGATCCCCATAAACACCAGCCCCAGCAGCGTCACCGGCAGGAGGAGGATGGCGTGGAGGACGAGGATATAACTTCCGGCCGGGACCGCCGCCGCGCCGATCCCCTGGAGGATCTTGATCCCCAGTTCGAACGTGCCGATGTAGCCGGGGAGGGAGGGGAGAGCGGTGAGGAGGTTGACCGCCCCGCCCATCAGCATCACGTCGACGTAGGAGAGATGGAGGTCGAAGGCAAAACTGACCAGCCAGTACTTCAACGACTCCAGGAGCCAGACCCAGATCGTGATCCCGAAGAGGACCAGGACGTCCCGTCCGCTGCGGAGGCTCTCCAGCCCGTCCACGATCCCTTCGACGAGGCTCAGAAGGGGGGAGCGGAACCGGACGGGGACGACTCGGTCGATGACGGCGTGGGCGATGCGGCGAAGAAGATCGGGTCGGGCGGCGAGGGCCAGGAAGACCGCCAGGGCGCCGAAGAAGGCGACGCTGGCGACGGTGATGAGCCGGTTGAGGAAGGCAGAGAGGGGGACGAACAACAGGCCGAAGAGGACGAAGAGGACCAGCGTCAGCCCGTCGAACAGCCGCTCGAGGACGGCGGTGGTGAGGGTGGTGCCGATGTTGACCCCTTCCTTGCGCCAGAGGACGTAGGCGCGGAGGGCCTCACCGAGGCGGAAGGGGAGGATGTCGTTGCCCATGTAGCCGATGACGACGATGGGGTAGAGCCGGTTGGCGGAGATCGGTTTGCTCCCGCGCAGGAGGAACCCCCATCTCCAGGAGCGGAACCAGACGGAGATGAAGTAGACCGCCACGCCGGGGATGAGCCAGACGTAGCGGGCCTCCCGCAGCGCGGCGGCGACTTCGCCGAGGTGGAGATCGCGCAGCGCGTACCAGAGGAAGAACAGGCTGATCACCAGCCCGAGGAGGAGGAGAGGCCACCGTCGCTTCATCAGGCGGGTTGTCCT
>CAZOLN010000001.1:0-5903 GCA_964580565.1 uncultured Anaerolineales bacterium | reverse complement strand
TCGTAGAGCACCACCGACCCGGCGACGGCGGCGTTGAGGGAGGTCACCTCCCCGGCCATCGGGAGGTAGACCATCAGATCGCACCGGTCCTGCACCAGCCGCCGGAGCCCCTTGCCCTCGCTGCCGACCACCAGGGCGAGGGGGCCGGAGAGGTCGGCCTGGTCGTACCGCTGGGCCCCGCGCACGTTCTCCAGACCCACCACCCACACGTCGCGCGCCTTCAGGCGAGAGATGGCATCGGGAAGGTTGGTCACCTGGGCCACGCGGAGGTGCTCCACCGCGCCGGCGGAGGTGTGGACCACGGCGGGGGTGATCCCTGCCGCCCGCCGCCGCTGGATGACCGCGCCGTGCACCCCCACCGCCTCGGCGGTCCGTAGGAGGCTGCCCAGGTTCTGGGGGTCTTGCACCAGGTCCAGAAGCAACAGAAAGGGAGGATCACCCCGCCGTTGGGCCTCCGCCAGGATCTCGTCGAGGTCGGTATAGGGGTATTCGCTGGCCTCGAGGACCACGCCCTGGTGGTTGGCGTCGCCCAGCCAGTCGAGGTGGCGGCGGGGGACCCGCTCCACGGGCACGTCCACGGCCTCGGCCAATCTCAGGATGTCGGCGACGACATCGACGACGCGCACCGTCTCGGCGATCAGGAGCCGGTAGAACTGCCGTCGCCCGGCGCGGAGGGATTCGTAGACGGCGTTGCGGCCGTAGAGCGTTTCGCGCATCTCCCCCCTACCGCTCCAGCCGCCAGGTCGGCCCTTCTGGCCGGTCCTCCACCACAACCCCCAGTTCGGCCAGTTTATCCCGCAACTCGTCGGCCCGGGCCCAGTCCTTCGCCTTGCGGTACTCCTCCCGGATGGCGAGGATGATCTCCACCAGCCCGGCCAGCGTCTCCTCCTCGACGCCGGTCGGGGCCAGTTTGTCGGGGATGATACCGAGGACCTGCCCGCCCAGTTCGCGGAAAGCGGTGTCGATGGCCGCAAGCGACGCCGGGGTGAGGTCGCGCCCGCCGTCCAGCCACCTGTTCACATCGCGGGCCAGTTCGTGGAGCGCGGCCAGCGCGCGCGGGGTGTTGAAGTCGTCGTCCATCGCCTCCACGAAGGCCCGCCGGTGCGCCTCCAGCACCTCCGCCACGTCCGGCTCCGGCTCGCCCTCGGGGGATGCATCCCGCAGCCGCAGCCGCACCGTGCGGACGGTGTTGTGCAGCCGTTCCACCCCTCGCTCGGCCGCTTCCATCGCCGCCTCAGTGTAGTCCATCGGCCCCCGGTAGTGGGCGGAGAGGATGAGGGTACGGATCGCCTCCGGCCGGTTTCGCTTCAGGGCGTCTTTGATCCGGATGACGTTGCCCAGGCTCTTGCTCATCTTGACCCCGTCCACCGTCAGCGAGCCGACCAGGATCCAGTAGCGGGCGAACGGCTTGCCGGTGGCCGCCTCCGCCTGGGCGATCTCGCACTCGTTGTGGGGGAAGATGTTCTCCAACCCGCCGCCGTGGATGTCGAACGTCTCCCCCAGGTACTTGGTCGCCATCGCCGAGCACTCGATGTGCCAGCCGGGGTAGCCCCACCCCCAGGGGGAGGGCCAGCGGAGGATGTGCTCCGGCTCCGCCTTCTTCCAGAGGGCGAAGTCGGCCGGGTGCCGCTTCTCCTCCCGCACCGCCACCCGCGCCCCCGGCTCCAGTTCCTCCACCTTCCGGCCGGAAAGTTTGCCGTATTCGGGGAACTTCTCCACGGAGAAGTAGACGTTCCCGTCCACCTCGTAGGCGTACCCCTTCTCCAGGAGGATCCTGATCATCTCGATCTGCTCGGGGATATGGCAACTGGCGCGGGGGGAGATGTTGGGGCGGACCACCCCCAGCGCGTCCATATCCTCAAAGTAGGAGCGGGTGTAGATCTCCACCAGTTCCATCGGCTCCACCCGTTCCCGCCGAGCCCCCTTGACGATGCGGTCCTCCCCCGTGTCCAGCAGGTGACCGACGTCGGTGATGTTCTGCACGTAGCGGACCTTGTAGCCGAGGAAGCGGAGGTAGCGAACCACCACGTCCATCGCCACGTACAGTTTGGCGTGGCCGATGTGGGCGTGGTCGTACACCGTCGGCCCGCAGACGTACATATAGACCCGGCCCGGCTCCAGCGGCTCGAAAGGCTCCTTCTGGCGGGTGAGATAGTTATAGACGGTGAGGCTCATCGTTTACCCTCCGTAGGTTCTTATCCGTTCCCCTCAGCGGGCTTGGCGAAGATCATCCGACCGGCGGTAGTCTGGAGCACTTTGGAGACCACGACCTCGATCTCCGAGCCGATGTACTGCTTGCCGTTCTCCACCACCACCATCGTCCCGTCGTCCAGGTATCCGACCCCCTGCTCCGGCTCCTTGCCCTCCTGGAGGATGTAGAGGGTGAAACTCTCGCCCGGGAGGTAGATCAACCGGACCGCGTTGGCCAACTCGTTGATGTTCAGCACCGGAACCCCCTGGAGCTCTGCGACCCGGTTGAGGTTGTAGTCGTTGGTGACGATAGGACAGTGCAGCCGCTTGGCCAGGAGGACCAGTTTGTCGTCGACATCCCGAGCCTCTTTCACGTCCGCATCGATGATGCGGACCGGACTAAGCGACTCCTCCTGGAGACGCCGCAGCATGTCCAGCCCCCGTCGGCCCCGCTTGCGGCGCAGGGTGTCGGAGGAGTCGGCGATGTGCTGGAGTTCGTTGAGGATGAAGCGGGGGACCAACATCTCCCCTCGGATAAACCCCGTGCGGCTGATGTCGGCGATCCGCCCATCGATGATGACGCTGGTATCCAGCAGCACAGGCGGGGCCTGGAAGTCCTCTGCCCCCTCCGCCGTCCGCCCGCTCCGATAACCACGGATGAGGTTGAAGAACTCCTGCGCCCGCGCAGTCAGCACCATCACGCCCAGGTACCCGAACAGGATGGCGGTGAAGAAGGGAAGAATACGGTTGAACGGGGAGGGCAACAGAGAGAGGGGAAACACCAACAGGGCGGCGATGATCAGGCCGGTCACCAGCCCGATCACCCCCGCCAACAGCTGTTGGGCCGGCAGGCGACGCAGGTTGGAGATCAGCGAGCGAAACGGTCGGACGGTGAAGTAGGGCGTCAACACCAGCCCCACGAGCGCACCGACGAGGAAGAACGTGCTACTGTAAAGGTAAGTGGACCCTCCGCTCAGTTCGGCGAAACGCGCCCCCAGGAAAAGCCCGCCTACAGCGAGAATGATCATTCCAATGATACGTGAGATAAATTCTGAACTCATCAATTCACCTTCTTTCGCTTGAGATATGACGCTTTTAAAGAGCAGTGATTATAGAAGCCAGGATGAATGCGACAGAAATATCGTATCACAAACGAGGCAAAAGTCAAAATCTCCCATCTGGTCCGTTGGCTCAAAGATGTTATAATGAGGACAGGATGGACCTGTTCGAGTACCGTCGCCAGGAGCAGATCCGACGGGAGGCCCCGCTGGCGGCCCGGATGCGGCCTCGCACCCTGGACGAGTTCGTCGGCCAGGATCACATCGTGGGCGAGGGGCGGCTGCTCCGCCGCGCCATCGAGACCGATCGGTTGTTCTCCTCCCTCATCTTCTGGGGGCCGCCGGGGACGGGGAAGACGACGCTGGCGATGATCATCGCCAACACCACCCGCTCCCACTTCGAGACCCTCAGCGCGGTGATGGCCGGCGTGGCCGACATCCGCCGCGTGGTCAAGGAGGCGAAGGACCGGCGGGGGATGTACGGCCAGCGGACCATCCTCCTGGTGGACGAGATCCACCGCTTCAACCGGGCGCAGCAGGACGCGCTCCTGCCTCACGTGGAGGACGGCACCATCATCCTCATCGGTGCCACCACCGAGAACCCCTACTTCGAGGTCGTCGGCCCCCTCCTCTCCCGCTCCCGCGTCTTCCAGTTCAAGCCCCTGAAGGACGAGGAGGTGGCGGAGATCCTGCGCCGCGCCCTCACCGACCCGGAGCGGGGCTACGGGAACCGCCGGGTGGAGGTCGAGCCGGAGGCGTTCGACCATCTGGTGCACATCGCCGGGGGGGACGCCCGGGCCGCCCTCAACGCGCTGGAACTGGCCGTGGAGAGCACCCCACCCGACCCCGACGGCGTCGTGCGGATCACCCTGGCGATCGCCGAGGACTCCATCCAGCAGCGCGCGCTCCGGTACGACCGGGCCGGAGACGAGCACTACGACACCATCTCCGCCTTCATCAAATCGGTCCGCGGCTCCGACCCGGACGCGGCCCTCTACTGGCTGGCCAAGATGGTCGCCGCCGGGGAGGACCCCCGCTTCATCTTCCGGCGGCTCTACATCCTGGCCGCGGAGGACATCGGCCTGGCCGATCCCCAGGCGGTGGTGGTCGTTGACGCCTGCGCCCACGCCTTCGAGTGGGTGGGGCTGCCGGAAGGGCAGTACCACCTGGCCCTGGCGACCCTCTATCTGGCGACCGCGCCCAAGTCCAACTCCGTCGGTGCCTACTGGAAAGCCCTGGCCCACATCGAGGAGCACGGCGCCGGCCCCGTTCCCCTCCACCTGCGGGATAAGTCCGACCGGTTCCACGGCCCCCTCCGAGAGCACTACCGGCGGACGATGGGGGAGCACGAGAAATACCGCTACCCGCACGATTACCCCGAGGGCTGGGTCGAGCAGCAGTACCTGCCGGACGGGGTGGAGGGCGGATGGTTCCGCCCCAAGGGGCACGGCTACGAGAAGGTCATCCTGCGCCGACTGCGGAGGATGAAAGAGAACCACAGAGACACAGAGGACACAGAGAAATCTCATAAATAGAGAATCTCTGTGTCCTCTGTGCCTCTGTGGTAAGGAAAACAACCGGAGGATCTACGAGCGTGATTCGGGTCGAGCCCTTCCAAACTCCCTCCGCCTTCGACCAACTGGCGGAGGAGTGGGACGCGCTGCTGCGCCGCTCGGCGATGGATACGATCTTCCTCACCCCGGCCTACCAGCGCACCTGGTGGCGACACCTGGGCCAGGGGGACCTGCTCCTGCTGGCCGTGCGGGAAGGAGAGGAACTGGTGGGGGTCGCTCCCCTCTTCCTCACCGAGCAGGAGGGCCGGCGGGTCCTTCAGACCGTCGGCTGCGTGGAGGTATCCGACTACCTGGACTGGGTCCTGGCCCCAGGGAGGGAGGAGGAGGTCTTAGCAGCGCTGCTGGACTTCCTGAACGGGTCCCTCACCTGGGACGCGATCGACCTCTGCAACATCCACCGAGATTCCCCCACGCTGGCCCTGCTCCCCGCGCTGGCCCGCGGACGGGGCTGGTCGGTCCGGACGGAGGTGCAGGAGGTCTGCCCGGTGGTGGACCTGCCGGAGACGTGGGAGGCGTACCTGGCGTCACTGGGTCGGAAGGACCGACACGAACTGCGGCGGAAGATGCGCCGGGCCGAGGCGATGGAGGGGCTCCGCTGGTACATCGTCGGGCCGGAGCACGACCTGGAGACGGAGATGGAAGCGTTTCTCCGCCTGATGGCCGCCAGCACCCCCGAGAAGGCGGCCTTCCTCACTCCACCGATGCGGGCCTTCTTCAAGGAACTGGCCCGGGCGACCTTTGAGGCGGGATGGCTGCAACTGGCCTTCCTGGAGGTGGAAGGGCGGCGGATCGCCTCCTATCTCAACTTTGTGTATGATAACCGGGTCCTGGTCTACAACTCCGGGCTGGACTGGCAGACCTACCCCAGTTTGGGGGCGGGCATCGTCCTCACCGGCTTCCTGATCCGGCACGCCATCGAGGAGGGACGGGAGGCCTACGACTTCCTGCGTGGGTCGGAACCGTACAAGCACCGCCTCGGCGGCAAGGATGTGACCGTGCACCGCGTTCTGATCGAAAGGGAGAGACGATGATCGTCGGGATATGTCGGGTAGAACTGCACCTGCCGGGGAACGGGTCCCTC